>JBCDGJ010000213.1:0-7812 GCA_038757945.1 Pseudomonadota bacterium | reverse complement strand
TAGAGACGCGCTGATCTGCAGCAGCACCAGCAGTACCAACCCAAAGGTACCGGTAGCAAAGAAGAATGAGACCGAACACTGGTCCGATCGTGCTCATCAATACGAACAGAAAAAATACACCTCTGCAGCCAAGACCGTGATGGAAGCCGCCGCCATGGCGTTCGCCGAAGCACATAACATGCGCCTCAGCATCTTTCTGCCGACGTTGATGTTGGGTCCGGCGGTGCTCCCGGAGCACTCCGAAAAGGGATTCCAGGGCATGCTGCACAGGATGATGCGGGGTGAGCCTTCCCGCCACGCACGGGTCCCCAACGACTCCGCCTCAATGATTCACGTCGACGATCTGGCCGCGCTGTTCTTCGCCGCCTACGAGAATTCCACGGCCCAGGGGCGTTACTTTGGGGTGTATGACAGCTGGCACTTCCAGGACATCTATGCCGAACTGGCGAAGCTTCTGCCCGATACGCCCATGCCGCAACCGCTCGAAGATGCACCTGCGCGCCCTACCGGCTTCGACTTTACTCGCCGCGACAGCCTCGGTGTTTCCCTGCGAGACATTCCCACCATCCTGGCGCAGACCATCGAGAGCATGAGATGACCTGAGAGCATGCACCGCTCCGGCCAGTGGCGCATGCCAAAGCCTTCCATCAGGAACTTCTAATCGAACCCACCCCTGTCCATAGAAGTGCAAGTCGCCGCTCCTGTCTCTCCAGTTTTGTCTCCTTCGCAGCTTGAACGTAGCATGGGTGCCTTACCCGCCGTCGGACGGAGCCCACAATGCCTGATCGATCCCTCTTGAGCGAGACTCGCGCCCTCAGCGAGTACTGGCAGCTGGTCGCGGATCCCGTCTACCGGGGACGAGGGGTACCCCAAGGAAACAACGATCTGGTCATCGTTCTGCCAGGCCTGTTCGGCAACGACACCTACCTGAGTCCGCTCCGGGACTGGTTGAGGAGAATCGGGCATCAGCCGGCGCTGTCCACGATACCGCTCAACGTCGGGTGCCCCTCCCGGCTGCAGGAGCGCGTCCTGCGGAATCTTGAACGTCGAATTGCCAACACGACAGGACCAATCGCTATCATCGGGCATAGTCGCGGCGGCCTGCTCGGCAAAGCGCTCGCTACCAGAATCGGCGATCAGTGCACTCGCCTGATTGCCCTCGGCTCTCCCCTCGGTATCGCACTGCGTGCCGGAGAGGACCGCTTGCTTGACCTCATGCAGCCGGAGAACGCCGATCTGGCTGCACGGCCCGTGGCGAACGCCGGTCGCATGGCGATGAAACTGTTCAGCCCCGACTGCCGTTTTCCCGCCTGTGGCTGCAGCTACGTGCAGGACCTGCTGGGCCCGCTCGGAAGCAGCACACAAGTGACCGCCATTTACTCCAAAGAGGATCCGGTGGTGGCACCAGAAGCGTCGATCATCGATGGCGCCGAGAACATCAGCGTAACCGGTTCTCACGGTGGTCTCGTCACAAACCGGATGGTGTATCGCGCGCTCGCCCAGGCTCTGGTCGCCTAGCCAATGTGGACAATTGCTAGCCCGGCTGCTTGATCAGGGGAAAGTGCAGGATCTCGACCACTGGCGCCACTGCATCGCTCCGGCCTGCCGCAATGTTCTCAGCAACGGCCAGAATGGCACGTTCGTGCCGCCCCATGAAGACGGCAAGCGCATAAGCTGCGGTGTCCTCTTCCGGTGCAATTAGCGTTGCCAGCTCCTCATACTGAGGTAACCCACGACCTCGGATAGACGCCGCCATGGCGCCGAACATATCCTGCCAGGGCATTTCCATTACTGCCTGAGCGCCTGCCAAACCTCGCGGTCTGGATTCCGGATCTTCGTTCAGGGACAGCCCTAGTTTCGCGAGTACGGGCCTGATCACGGCTTTCCCTTCGGACTCGAGCTGCAGCAGAGACCCGAGAACGTAGCGCTGCTCCGCGGACTCCGCCCGTGGCAGCAACGACTCAAAGACTGCTTCCCCAAACTGCTCACCGTGATACACATCCAGGAGGGCGTGCTGAAACGTCTGGCTGACCATGGACCTGTCCTCGCTGTGTAGAACGGTTATGCAGATGTCATGTAGTACTTGCGAAGCCGCTCAGTGATGTGCCATGTCATTTTTGCACCTTTCGCTGCAAAAACCACTTCACCGGGACCGAATACCTCTGTCTCCCCGTCCGCGTTGGTGATGGTCAAAGAACCCGAGATAATGGTCATCATCTCATTAACCGGATACCCGGGAATGTCCACTTTGCAGGGCGGGCATTCCCAGACGCCTGACGCCACGGAGCCATCTTCGGCCTCATAAAAGCGCATGGTCGTCTCGTCCTTCTCATCGGTGGTGAAACACGGTTCGGGAATCAGCCGGGAAGGCTTCTTCTCCCCAGCCGCGTCAGGGAAGATTTTGAAAGTGCTTGCAGACATCATTTCACTCCTTCAGTTGTTGGTGGTTCCGATACTGGTACGACAACCAGTTTTCCGTGCCTAGAGCGCCTCGGACAACGAAAGCAGCGCACTGATCGAATCCGCAAAGAACACCAGATCCGCGGGCTTTGGATGGCTCGACAGCTTCACGACCACGACCCTCGTTCGTTGATTGATGAGGATCAGCTGGCCGTGGATACCGATGCAGACCATGACACTGGCATCACGGCTCGCCCAGGTCTGGTTGGCATAGTGTCCATTGGGCAAGATCTCGGACGTTGCGGAGGCTGCAAACAGAGACCTCAAGTGATCACTCCCATTGCGGGTGTCACTGATCCATGCGCTGGGGACAACCTGCTGGCCTTCACAACGCCCACCCTCGAGCAGAAGCTGGCCAAAGCGGGCAAGATCCCTGGCGCACACGTTCATGCCGGCGCCGAAGTACGGAAATCCAGTAGGATCTACGACTATGGCGCAGTCCTGCTCACACCCGATCTTCTGCCACACCTGGTCTTCGAACAGCTGCCTCACCGGTTGCCCCGCCGCGCGCTCGAGCACCTGGGCCAGCACGTTGGTCAGCAGCGTTCGATAGCTGAACGCCGCATCGTCTTCCTGCTGCGTTTGCGTCCTCAGCCGCGCGTAGTCGAGCAGCGAAACAGCTGGTGTCAGCGCGTTGAGCTCCGGCCGCCAGCCGACGATCGATGCCTCCACCCAGAAGTCGTCGGAGGGGTTGTCGTAGTCCTCACCGAACCGCACTGCCGCCGTCATGTTCAGGAGGTGTCGCACCGTCGTTCTCGGAAACGCCGCCCCGTTGAGCTCCGCAAGGTACGCGGTCACCGGGCGATCCAGATCGACGGCCCCTTCACCGGAGAGGATACCGGCAAGCATGCCGAGGAACGATTTGGAAACGGAATTGATCAAGTGGAGGGTATCCGGAGTCATACCGTTGCCGTAGCACTCGCTCACGAGCACACCGTCTTTGAGCGCGAGCAGCGCATCAGACTCTGGCGCGTCAAGCACCTGTGCAATCGTTCCCGTACCGCCGGCAGCATTGGTGAATTCGATGGATCGGATATCACGCTGCGCCCGCGGAAACTCAGTCGAAGGGCCCTCCCCCCGCATAATGCGTGCTGTGGGGAACAGGCTCTGGACATCCTGGAAGCTACTGCGGTTGTAGGGGGAGAACCGCCAGTTCGCAGGGTTGAAGGGACGCACCAATCGAAACTCCTGTTCAGTCTCCGGCTTGCCCTGAAATGTGTTGGCCGCCTTCAAGGTTTCCAGGACCATTGTGTCATTGGCGCGGTCCAGCGAGATGCGTAACGATCGCCGCTCGTTGTTCGAGATCAGGTAGCTGCCCGCTGATTGAGCGCATACCTCTGGCCCGTGTCGAAGCTTCGCTGCTACCGCGCCAGCCGTTCTCGTACGCCACCAGCTGTGCATCCAGATACCAGGACGACAGAATGCGCAGGTTGGGTACGAAGATCGATTCGGCTCCCTGACCGTACTGACCGTGACAAATCGCGCAGTGACCAGCGTAAAGCTCGGCACCCGGGCCGTCAGCAAGGGTCTCCTGGGCCGGTGCTGGAGCGGTCAGTGCGGCCAAATGCACAGCAAGCGCTGCTACCTGTTCCATCGACAGATCGCGCACGAGAACGCGCATGGCCTGCCCCCGGGCATCATCCGGGTGTACACCGCGACGCCCCTGCTGGTACGCCAGAAGCTGCTCCCGCAGATAGGCGGCGTTCTGGCCGGCCAGGCGCGGCGAGAAGGTTACAGCGCTGCCAAGAGCGTTTGCACCATGACATGCGGCACATTGCTCGGCGTAGAGTTCGGCGGCATCGGCTGCCAGTACACCCGGCAGCCACAGCAACAGCAGCAGACCGGCGATCGTTCTCATGGACCCTCTCCCTCCGGCTGGACCTGTGCCGCAATCAGCTCCATCAGGTGGCTACGCACAGGCGCAACCTCGATCAGGGGAGACTGTCGCAGCCGGTGCACTTCCGCCGCATCGTACGGTTGCCAGTCGCTGGGCAGTTGCGCGGCGCTGAAGGTGGTGAGCATCCAGTTGAGAACGGCGGCCAGTTGGCCATCACCAAGATCGGACTGCGCAGACCCCGGTACCTGAACCAGAAATTCGCGCCCGCCCTCCACGCGAAGAAAGTTGCCAAGATTGCCGGCAACGGCCGGAACGCCCCGCGCCTCGAACCCGGCACCATCCGGCAGATGGCAACCCTGACAGTTCATCATGTAGTCGAACTGTACGGGCTCCGTTGCGGCCGCTGGGAACGTAACCGTCAGCAGGGCGATTACCAACACGCAGCGGCTCATTGCTCTTTCACCCCTATGACGACAGCCAGAGAACAGTGGTACGGCACATCTGCCTGGCTGCCGGAACACCAGTTAAGGTTGTTCGAGTTCTGCGGCCGGTAGATTGGCGTATCCCCCTCGTCGCGCTGGCAGGCACAGCTACCGCACGCGCTCTTGCCACAGCAGTCGTTGTAGGAGATTACGTAGTGTCTGCCGTCCGACGGATTGCGGCAGGTACCAATCCAGGTGATGTCTGATACGACGGTGCCCGGGGGACAGGATGTTGGCGAGCCACCGCAGCAGCCACAGAGATAACCGTCCATGGCGCAATAACGCCAGTAACTGCAGGTATTGCGATCGCCCTCCTCCGGAATGCTGGGCGCTTCCCCAAACGCGTTGGCTCGAAAGACGGGCAACAGGGGGTGGAAGCCCACGCCAATAACCAGCAGTCCGAATCGGTTCAGGAAGCTCCGGCGCGAAGTCAGTCGCGCCTGGCGCCGAGTGGCGCGTTCTACGATGTCATCCAGCCACTTACCCAGCATACCCATGCCCCGTGGTTGATCGGTTGGATGCATCGAACAGGTTCTTGATCAGGCCTTTATACGGGGCTTTGTACAGGCAATGGGCAACACTCACAGCTTCGGCCAGGACCGGAGGTGGAAAGTCAACGGTGGTCCTCTTTGCACCCAGGTGATCCACTACCATGCCTTGATCCCCAGCACGCCGCCGGGCGGCAGGAGATCTGAGGACCGCAGGTGCGCACCGCTCACCGCGTCGTAGATGTTGGCACGTTGGCTGAGCAGCGGAACGATGCTCTCTTCTCCGTCGGTCAGCGCCATCCAGAAGGTCGCCAGGGAATTGAGCGGAATGTGCAGATCCAGGGTGTAGAGCCGTGGCTGGTCACCCTGGGAGACTGCGATCGACATGGTCATCTCATCCATGGCGATTTCCTGGCTCTTCTCCATGGCAGCCGTATCGAACACCCAGACGGCGCTGCCCGGCCCCTCGAAGCTTTCAGGCTCACCCTGCTGCACCAGCACGTAGAGCCTGCCACTGGCCTGATGCGCGGTGGTGTGCTCCATGCCAGCGATCATCCAGCCAGCGGCGCGTTCAGCAGCGGTCACCAGCGGCCACTTACCTTTGAGGCTGATGTCGTCACCCGCCATGGTGATGCCGTAGACGTTGTTGTTGCGGGACACGAAATACCAGGTGTCGCCAATGCGCGAGGCAGAGATGGTCAGAAAATCTCCGACCGCCTCGAATAGGGGTTCGCTGCGGCGCCGCGCCACAACATGCCCCGTGTCATCAAGCTTCAGCTGCAGGAAACTGCCGTTGCCGCAGATCGAGTAGAAGTCCCGTGGGCCAGCGGTGTACAGCACCGAGCAACCCGGTGTCTCGACCTCCTCGACAACCGCTCCTACATCCAGGTCGACGATCGTGACGGATTGGGCCGGCGTGTAGTTGACCACCAGCAGGAACCGCTCGTCTTCGGACAGCACGGCCAGGTGGCGGGTTTTGACCGCGTTCAGGCGTTTGGGCGGGATGATCACCTCTCGAGCTGGCGCCAGCGTCCGCTCATCGTAGAGCACCACGACATCCGTCCGCTCGCCGCGGGTGCCGCGCGAGAAGTAGGTTTCAAGGGTGATGACCGCACCCCGCTTCGGGGCGTTGATCACCGTCTGCGCCCAGAAACCCATATTCAGCTGGCCCAGCTGATGGCCCTTCTCATCTATGAGAAACGCGCGGCTGTCGCCCTGGTTCGGTGCCCGGAAGCCGTAGACCCAGAACCACTGTTGCCCGTCGTGTTCTGGCAGGACCTCGGTGGTCGCAAACTCAGGCGTGAACTCAGCAACGCTGTATTCTGCCACCAGCAGCAGAACCGCAAGGGTTGCCAGCTGCAATCGCCTCATGCCAACTCGCTCGCCAGGGTCGGAAAGCGGCTGACCAGGAACGTGCTCTGCATCTCGACGCAGAGTTTCGTCACGCGCTCCGCCTGTGCCGCGGGCAAATCGTAGTTCAGGTCGACCACCGCCAGCGCTGCTTCAATCGCAACCAGGACCGTCAGTACGGCATCCTCGTAGTCCACGGAGTCGTCCCGCTTCACCAGTTGAGCAGCGAACCGCTCCGCATAGCGCCGGTTGTCTTCGCGATCCAGTTCCCGCAGCACGGGCGATGCGGTCATGGCCTGGCGGATTGCAACGCCACCCGGCTGATTCTTAAGGCGTTCTACGAACCGCTCGACACCGGACTGCCCGAACCACCCGATATCGGCATCGACAAACCAGCTCTCCCACTCCTTGATCATTGCGCGGGCCAGGGTTGCGACGACCGACAGTTTGTTCGGAAAGTACCGGTACAGCGTCTGGATGCCGATTCCAGCGCGTTCCGCGAGCAGGTTGGTGCTGAAACCGTCCCAGCCCGTTTCTTCCAGCACCACGATCGCCGTATCGAGGATGTGGTCGAAGGTCTTCGCGGATCGGGCCTGTACGGGGCGTCGTCGGATATCGAGCTCGGTCATATTCATGCTCACATAGAAGTATTCGCTTCTATTTTTTAGGAGTATTTGCTTCTTTTTGGCGAAATGCAAGCGACCTCGCCATTCCCCCAGCTCAGACCGGGCGTGGCGCCCGTTGATGACCTATCGGCAATCAGGCCGGGCTGGCACCCTTACACTCTCAGTTGCCGTACCCGGAGGAACGGTCATGTCAGATCGCGTGGAGCTTGAAGGTCGTATCCGCAATGCGTGGTTGGGCAGAATCTCCGGCTGTCAGCTCGGCAAACCGGTCGAGCGGTTCTCGATGCGCGAAGGCCATGACGCACTGCAGGCCTATCTGGACCGTAAAGGCAACCTGCCCTTGCGCGACTACATCGAGTTCGAAGAGGGCATGGATCTTGATCGGCGGTGCTGTAAGGGTCATCTGGTGCGCAGCGAGCCAGACGATGACATCAACTACAGCATGCTCGCACTGCTGATGCTCGAGGAACACGGCCTTGCGCTTACTACCAGCGACGTTGCCCGGACCTGGATGCGGCTGCTGCCCGTCGCGCAGACCTATACCGCCGAGCGTGCGGCCTACAAGACCC
>JBCDGJ010000212.1:0-7828 GCA_038757945.1 Pseudomonadota bacterium | reverse complement strand
TCGCGATTGCACAGGTACTGGCTGGCGCCTTTGAAGATGCGCTGCTTGGCCGAGAAATAGGCCGCCTCCGACCGATGGTAGTCGAGGTGGTCCGGCGCGAAGTTGAGGAACATCGCCAGCTCAAGCGGCAGGCTGTCTGAGCGCTCGAGCTGAAAGCTCGACAGTTCCAGCACGTAGAAATCCGCTTGCCGCTGCTCGCCGGTGGTCTCCGGCAACAGATCCAGGGCCGGCGGCCCAAGGTTACCGCCGACACCGACCCGAAAGCCCTGGCCTTCCAGCAGCGCGCCAAGCAGCGTCGTCACCGTGCTTTTGCCGTTGGTTCCAGTGCAGCCGATGATTGGCGCCGGCGCGGGCGCAGCGGCTACCGCCGCCGCAAAGAGATCCAGATCGCTTAAGCGCGGCAGGCCGGCCTCGATCACCGCGCTCAGCAACGGGTGATCATCGGCGAGCCCGGGGCTGACGACGGCTCGATCGAAACCGTGCTCCGGACGGATCAGCATCTCCGTCATGGCCGCAGCGGTTTCCACGTGGCGGATCAGCTGCCCGGGAAACTCGGCGCTGAGCTGCTCCACCACCGCACTGCGCGAATCCACCAGCACCACCGCGTCCGTCGGCGTCAGATGCCGCAGCACCGATCGGCCGGTGATGCCGCCGCCGAGGATCAGGGTCTGAGGCCGGTTCCGCGTCGCCATCTCAGCGCAGCTTCAACGTAGACAGGCCAATCAGCACCAGCACCAGGGTGATGATCCAGAAGCGAACGATCACCCGCGGCTCGGGCCAGCCCTTGAGCTCGTAGTGATGGTGTATGGGCGCCATGCGGAAGATGCGCTTGCCGGTGAGCCGGAAGGAAGCCACCTGCAGCATCACAGAGACGGTTTCGATGACAAAGATGCCACCCATGATGAACAGCACGATCTCGTGGCGGATGATCACCGCCACGACGCCAAGCGCAGCCCCGAGGGACAGCGCGCCGACGTCGCCCATGAAGACCTCGGCAGGATAGGTGTTGTACCAGAGGAACCCGAGCCCGGCGCCGATCAGCGCGCCACAGAAAACGGCCAGCTCACCGGCATCGGGGATGTAAGGAATCTGCAGGTAGCCGGAGAACTCGGTATTGCCGACCAGGTAGGCAATGAGGCCGAGGGCCGCACCCACCATCACCGTCGGCAGGATCGCCAGACCATCGAGGCCGTCTGTCAGGTTAACCGCGTTCGAAGTGCCGACGATCACGAAGTAACACAGCGCGATGTAGCTCAAGCCCATGGGAATAGCGACGTTCTTGAAAAAGGGCACGATGAGTTCGGTCTCGGCCGGCACCGTCGCGCTGTAGTACAGAAAGCCGGCCGCCGAAAGCCCGAAGATCGACTGCCACAGGTACTTCCAGCGCGCGATCAGCCCGCGGCTGTCCCGCTTCGAGATCTTCAGGTAATCGTCCCAGAAGCCGACGGCGCCGAAGGCCAGGGTAATGAGGAGCACGGTCCAGACGTAGCGATTTGCCAGATCCCCCCAGAGCAGCGTGGTCACCAGGATGACGATGAGGATCAACACGCCACCCATGGTCGGCGTACCGGCCTTGGACAAGTGCGACTGTGGCCCGTCGCTGCGCACCGCTTGACTGATCTGCAGCTCCGTCAACCGTCGAATGACCCGTGGGCCAATCAGCAACGACATGCCGAGGGCGGTCACGACGCTGACCATGGTGCGGAACGTCAGGTACTGAAACACGGAAAAGCCGCTGATCGACTGCGCCAGATAGTCTGTCAGCCAGAGCAGCATCAGCCGTTGCCTCCAAGCCAGTCGCGCACCACGGCACGATCGTCAAAGGCGAGCCGCTGCCCGTTGATCTCCTGGTAGTCCTCGTGCCCTTTGCCGGCCACCAGCACGACATCCTCGGGGGCGGCAGCATCGAGCGTCGTCCTGATCGCCTGCGCCCGATCGACCTGCTGGCGCCAGTCCCCGTGCCCGGCAAGGGCGGGCACGATCTCGGCGATGATCGCCTCCGGTACTTCGCTGCGCGGGTTGTCGCTGGTCACGACCACCGCATCAGCCAGACTGGCGGCGACCGCCCCCATCTGGGGACGTTTGCCCTGATCGCGGTCGCCGCCGCAACCGAACACCGCCCAGAGCCGACCGGGGGCATGCCGCCGCGCGGCGGTCAACGCTTTTTCGAGCGCATCCGGCGTGTGCGCGTAGTCGACGATCACCATCGGTCGGCCGTTGCCACCGAAGGTCTCCATTCGGCCGGGCACACCAACCAGGTCCCGCCCGGCTGCCACCAGCTCGCGCAGCTCGAGGGCGGGCTCGAGACATTTCAGCGCGAGCATCGCCGCAGCCACGTTTTCGACGGCGAACGCGCCCAGCAACGGTAGCTCGAACGGCAGCCGTTCGTTCTGCCAGTGCCAGTAGCCGGCAATGCCGCCCGAACGGAACTCGAGCTCGGTCCAGCGCAGCGATGCGCCGGCCGCGGTCTGGCCGAAGCCCAAGGTCTGGCTGCGCAACGAGCTGGGAAAGCGGGCCAACCAGCGCTGCCCGACCGGGTCGTCCTGATTCAAAACCCGGTAGCGCAGCTTCGGATGCTCGAACAGGCGCCGCTTGGCAGCCTCGTAGTTCGCTTCCGTGCCGTGGTAGTCGAGGTGATCGCGGGACAAGTTGGTCAGCACGGCGACGTCGAATTCCACCGCATCTACGCGTCCCTGATCGAGCGCATGGGAACTGACCTCGAGCGCCGCGACCGAAGCACCGCCGTCGATCAGCTCACGGAGCAGCGCCGGCATCCGCGTGGCGCTCGGCGTGGTGTGCTCAGTGTGGTCGAGCCGGGGTGGGATGCCGCTGCCGATGGTGCCGACGTAGCCGGTGGGCAACCCGACGGCATTGCCGAGCTGAGCGGCGAAATGGGCGGTGCTGGTCTTGCCGTTGGTGCCGGTGATACCGATCATCTTCAGCACGCCGCTCGGGTTGCCGTAAACCAGTTCCGCAATGGCGCTGCGCAGCTGAGCCAGCTCGCCGACCCGATACACCGGCGGCGTCGCCGTGGAGCCCGCTGGACCGCGTTCGCACAACACCGCAACGGCGCCTGCTTCGATGGCGGCTGTGATGTAGCTGTGGCCGTCGCTTGCGGCGCCGGCCACGGCAATGAACAGTGCGCCGGGGGCAATCGCACGCGAGTCGTCGCTCACGGCAGCAATCGTCAGGCGCGCCGGATCGGCGGCCGGCACGACCGCCTCCACGTCGGCGCAGAGGCTCAACACATCGGCAAGGGTTGCTGCCTGCGCCATCATAAGGTCCCCAGATCCGGCGCAGCGCCGAGCAGCTTCAGTGCCTGATCGGCGACCTGTGCAAAGATCGGCGCCGCCGTCGCGCCGCCGCCGACCCGACGGGTGTTCGGCTCATCGACGATGACGATCATGACGATGCGCGGCGCAGACGCCGGTGCGATCCCGGCAAAGAGTGCGACATGCCGGTCGTCGTTGTACGCGCCATCGCGCAGCTTGCGGGCCGTGCCGGTCTTGCCGGCCACGCGGTAGTGCGCAAGCCGCGCCTCCGGCGCGGTGCCGCCAGCAGCGGTCACCGCCTCCATCATGCCGAGCACCTGGCGCGTCTGGGCGGCGGCGAAGACACGCTGGCCGTGTTCCGGCTGCGCCTGGCGCAGCACCGTCACCGGCCGATACACGCCGCCGGTCGCCAGGGTCAGGTAGGCCTGCGCCAGCTGTAGCGGTGACACTGCGAGCCCATAGCCGTAGGCCAGCACCGACCGCACCAGCGGGCTGTCGAGGCCCTCATCCGTCAGCCGCCCGGGTGCTTCGCCGGGCAGGCCGGTACCGATGAACGCGCCCAGCCCGGCTCGCGCCAGCACATCGAATACCGCCCGCGGTTCAAGCGCCAGGGCGACTTTGGCAATGGCGACCTGGCTCGATCGGGCCAGCGCATCGGTCAGCGTCAGCTCGCCGCGGTTGACCGGATCTTCGATCAGCTTGTTACCGACGCGCAGATAGCCAGGGTGCGTATCGATGACCGTACCCGGTTCGAAGGTGCCGGCCTCGAGTGCTGCCAGCACCGTAAACGGCTTGACCGTGGAGCCCGGCTCGAAGGTATCGGTCACCGCGATGTTGCGTTGTCCCGCATAGTCTGCAGGGAGCGGCTCGTTCGGGTTGTAGGACGGCTGATTCACCATCGCCAACACTTCGCCGCTGCGCGCATCGAGCATGACCAGCGATCCGCCGACCGCGCGCTGGTCCTGCACCGCTGCCTTCAGCTCCCGATACGCCAGGTACTGCAGCCGCAGATCGATCGACAGCGTCAGATCCATGCCGAACCGAGCATGGTCGCCGTAGCTCAAGACATCGATCAGATTGCCGCGGCGGTCTTTCAGTACCCGCCGGTTGCCAGGCTGCCCGGACAGCTGGCGATCGAAGGCCAGCTCGATCCCTTCGAGGCCGAGATCGTCGACGCTGGTGTTGCCGACCACGTGTGCGGCAACTTCAGCAGCCGGATAAAAGCGCCGATACTCGGTGCGGAAAAACAGGCCGTCGATTTCGAGCGCAGTAAGCGCAGCCACGTCCGCCTCGTTCAGCTGGCGCTTCAGGTAAGCGAACTGCCGGGTGCGTCGCGCGGTCGGTCCGAGCCGTTCGTTGAGCGTGGCCACCGGCAGCTCAAGCACGGCTGCAATCCGCTCAAGCTCCGAAGCCGAAAACGTGTAGCGGCTCGGATCGGTCCACGCCGCCCGGACCGGGGTGCTCAGGGCCAGCACCTCGCCGTGGCGGTCATAAATGCCGCCCCGGTGCGCCTCGATGGTTTCTGAACGGATGGATCGGGCATCGCCCTGATGGGCGAGGAACTGCCCTTCCGTCACGGTGAGATAGCTGACCCGAAAGGCCAGGCCGGCAACTGCCGCGAGAAACGCCAGCACGACGACGTAGTGACGCAGCCAGGTCATGGCTGTGGCTCCGCTGGCTGATCGCTGCGCACATCGATCATGGTCGCCGGGTAGATCATGGATAGCTGGCGCTGTGCCGTTGCCTCGGTGAGCGCATAGGACGCCACCGCGCTGCGTTCGAGCTGCAGCTGGGTCTGCTCGTTCAGCGCCGCGTCGTAGTCCTGACGCAGACGCTCGAGCTCACCGTTCAGCCCACGCACGGCGTAGCCGGTCTGCGCCACCTGAACACCGGTCAGAATGACGGCCAGCACCAGCACGCCGAGCAGCAGCAACCCCTTCATGCGCACCGCTCCAGGACGCGGAGTGTTGCGCTGCGGGCCCGCGGATTGGCTTCCACCTCAGCGGCATCCGCACGCTGGGCTCTGCCGATCAGCCGGGCCGGTGCCTGCGGGAGGCGATCCGCCGCGACGGGCAGCCGGCGCGGTACCGCGGGCGTCCGGGTCTGCGCGCGGAAAAACTGCTTTACCATGCGGTCTTCGAGGGAATGAAAGCTGATGACCGCCAGCCGACCGGTCGGCGCGAGGGCAGCAAACGCTTTCGGCAGCACGGTTTCGATCTGCTTAAGCTCGTCGTTGATGAAAATCCGGATCGCCTGAAAACACTGGGTCACCAGGTGCAGGCGTCCGCGCTGCCGCCGCACGGCCGCCGGCGTTGCGGCAGCGATGACCTCGGCCAGCTCCAGGGTGGTCGTAAGCGGTCGGGCCGCAATGATCGCGCGGGCGATCCGCGGCGCCGGGCGGACCTCACCGAAGCGGCGCAGTACCTGTGTCAGTTCGGCTTCCTCGACCGCGTCGAGCCACTGCCCGGCCGACGGTCCGACGGCCGGATCCATCCGCATGTCCAGCGGACCGTCGAAACGCAGGCTGAAGCCGCGCTCCGGAGTATCGAGCTGCGGGGAGGACACCCCGAAATCGAGCAGCAACGCGTCCAGCACCCCTTCCGGTACCGCGCCGAGCGCATTCCCGAGCAGGCTGTCGAGCTCCGCGAAGCAGCCCGGCAGCACGCGGACCCGCGCATCCTCTGCCGCAAGCTGCCGGGCGACCGCAACCGCTTCCGGATCGCGATCGATCACGTACAGGACAGCGTCGTCCGGCAGCCGAGCCAGCAGCGCACGGCTGTGGCCGCCGCGCCCGAAAGTGCCATCGAGCACCCGGCGCGGACGCGGCCGATCATCCGGCAGCAGGGCCCGCAGCACGGGTTCCAGCAGCACTGCCTCATGATCGTTCGGGGAGGAGGTGCCGGCTGCAGCATCGGTACTCAAAGGGACAGGCTCCCGAACTCTTCCGATGCCACCAGCCGCGCCCGGCTCTCCGGGCTCAACAGCTCGGCCGTGTTCCTCTGCCAGTTGTCTTCGCTCCAGATCTCGATCTTGCGCGTCTGCCCAACGACGACGACCTTCTTTTCCAGCTCCGCCAGCTCGCGGAGGAAGGGTGAAACAAGCAGCCGGCCGCTGCCGTCGAGCTCGAGATCGCTCGCGTGACCGATCAGCAGGCGTTGCAGCTTGCGGGCGTTGCTGCTGAGATTGGGGAGTTCGTCGACCGTGCGCTGCAGTTCGTCCCAGTCCTGCTCGCAGTACAGCAACAGGCACTTCTCCGAGAGGTCCGTCGTCAGGATGACCCTGCCCCCGCAGCGCTCGATCACCTGCTCGCGAAATCGCGCCGGGAGCGGCATGCGCCCCTTGGCATCGAGCGTGGCATTGGCGATTCCGCGAAACATGCATGTAATCCTGACTTCGAACTATTCGCGGTCACGCACCGCCCCGCGGCATTCCTGCGCAACTTGATGAAGATTTCCTGCAACAGCCGACAAGGCCTGAACCACCGGGCCCAGCTCGTCCGCTCAGCGCATGAGCTGCAACGCAGCAGGGCACCCGGCGAGAGGCGTGCAGCCTCTGCTGCGGACGCGACACGGTGCAGGTCGTGGTTGACGTCTGCTGGGGTGAAAACACCCACTCAGATCCGAGGTTCCCTTCCAGTCCTCGGGCTCAACCTTGGAGATTACCCACTGTGACCCACTATTGTTTATTCAGCTGCCATTTGCTGCCACTGAGATACTAAAACCGTGACGGCAACCGTCAACCTCGCCCACTGGCGTAACTGACGGAAAATCAAAGACTTTTGACGTTTTCGGGGAGGAAAGCTGTGGACGACCCGAGCAAAAACAGCGCTCAAGTCTGAGAAGCTAGAATTGGTATGAAAAGATAGATCAATTAGCTATTAAAAGATCTATTTATAGAAAGAAAAGAGCGAGTCGACCATAAGCCGGGTTCTGTTCCACCCCGAATCGGAGCGGCGGCAGTCATTCATCTGGGATTACCGTCACCGGTAACCTCGAGCGGCCTACCCGAACTCACACGCGGACCACGCTTGACGAGCTCCTATTTGGCCTTGCTCCGGGTGGGGTTTACCAAGCCGCAGGATGTTGCCATCTGCGCGGTGCGCTCTTACCGCACCCTTTCACCCTTGCCGTGCCTGTGCGAGCACAGGCCTTAGGCGGTCTACTCTCTGCTGCACTTTCCGTAGGCTCACGCCCCCCAGGCGTTACCTGGCACCCTGTCCTGTGGAGCCCGGACTTTCCTCCAGCAGCAGCACCACTTGCGTGGCACCGCTACCAGCGACTGCCCGGTCGACTCGCCGCAAGCGTAAGGCGAACGGCGTGGGAATGCACGGGTCGCAGGCGCCAGCATCAACAACCGATCTAGTGTCCTGTCGCAGTAGTTCGTCGAATTTAGATGCCGCCAGAAACATCAAGAACAAGGCGTGTTGCGAAGGCTCTCTTGAAGACCGGGGGGGGGGGTTTGAGCACCTTGGCAAGCAACACAACGCAGTTTTTGGCGTTTGTGGCGCACCCGCAGGGCGCGACTCAAGGCAACGAACTCATGCGACAGGACACAAT
>JBCDGJ010000211.1:0-7843 GCA_038757945.1 Pseudomonadota bacterium | reverse complement strand
GTGGGTCACCTGGTAGTCCTGAATCGCTCTGATCGCCCCGACCTCGTCGAAGCGCGACATCATGACCACGGCGCCGCCGAGCGCCTGCGCGGCGATCGAGAAACCGATTGGCGCTGAGTGGTAAAGCGGCGCCGGCGACAGGTACACCGTGTCTTCACCGAAGCCCCAGATCATCTTCTGCAGGCCGCCGATACCGTTGTCTTCGTCGCTGATCTTCTTGTCCGACGGCGGGCGGAAAATACCCTTCGGGCGCCCGGTAGTGCCGGAGCTGTAGAGCATGAACTGCCCGGCCGGCTCATCATCCAGCCTGGTGGTGGGCTGGGTAGCAATGGCCGCCTCGTAGGACTCGTATCCGTCGATGGTGTCGTCGACCATGAGCCAGTTGGTGCAGTTGGGTGCGTACTGGGCCAGGTCCCTGGCCACGTCGGCGAGCTTGGCGGACGTGATCAGGGCCTTGGCTTCGCAGTTGTCGACGATGTAGCCCGCTTCGTCGGCGGTCAGGTAGCGATTGACGGTGGTGATGTAGATACCGGACCGGAGCGCCGCCCAGCAGATCTCGAAGAACCGCAGGTTGTTCTCCATGAACAGTGCGATGTGGTCCTGTGGACGCAGGCCCCGGGCCCAGAGCAGCTGCGCGAGCTGGTTAGAGCGCTCGTCGAGCTCGCGCCAGCTCAGGCGGTCTCCGGTTTCGGCATGAATGACGGCCGGCTCGTCTGGCTTGATTGCGGCCCAGTGACCTGGATACATCGGCGTGCTCCCCCTCTCACTCGATTTGCTGGCAGTAGGCACGTCCTCCCGTGACGGTGCCGGGAAAGAGCTTACCGCATCTTCTGCAGACGGCTAGTCGATCTCCGCCAGTGCCTGCATCGCCTGATCGGTGGTGAAGTAGATTCGGCCGGACAGCGCAGTGATGAATTCGGTCTGCTGCAGCTTGCGGAGTGGCCGGGCCTTTACGTCGGCGAGATGCACCCGGATACCGCGCCCGCGCAGGTTGTCGTTGACCCGGTACAGCATCTCGAGCCCGCTGGAGTCGATCCGGTTGATCGCGCTGAAGATCAGCAGCAGGTGCTTGGTGCCACGGCGTCGCTCGATGATCTTGAACAGCTTGTTCTCGATCTGGTTGGCATTGGCGAAGTACAGGCTTTCGTCGATGCGTACCGCGGCCACGTGCGGCACGGTCTCGACGTCGTAGCGGCTGATGGCCTTGAACTGCTCAGTGCCCGGCATGCGGCCCACTTCGGCGATGTAGGGGCGGCTCGAATCCCGGACCAGAAAGGCGATGGAGAGCAGCACCCCGACGATCAGCCCGATCTCGACGTTGTACATGAGCACCGCAACCAGCGTTGCGAACTGGGTGATCACGTCGCTGCGGTGAAAGCGCCACTGCTCACGGACATGCACGACATCGATCAGTCCCAGCACCGAGACGATGATGATCGCCGCCAGCGCGGACTGCGGCAGGCGCTCGAACAGCGGCGTCAGGAACAGCAGTACCAGGACGATAACGCCCATGCACACCAACGAGCTGACCTGCGTGTGGGCGCCGGCAGAGTAGTTCACGCTGGAGCGGGTGAAGGAACCGGCTACCGGATAGGCGCCGGTGAAGGCCGCGCCGACGTTGGCAGCCCCAAGGGCGATCAGCTCCTGGTGGCTGTTGACGCGGGTGCGCTCGCGGGTGGCGAGCATGGCGCCCACGGAGTAGCTCTCGATGTAGGCCACAAAGGCAATCAGCGCCGAGACCGGCGCGAGGTCCTGCCACAGAGCAAGGTCGAAGGGTGGGCGCTGAAAGCCGGGCAATCCCCCCGGGATGGCGCCGACGGTGAGCACGGCCTGCTGCTCGAGCGCCAGCAGCCAGACCGTCAGGCCGGCCAGCAGCGCAGCGATGATTGGACCGGCCTTGGTGATCGGATGGTCCAGCGGGAAGTCGCGCCAGATCCGCTGCAGCAGGGGGCCGAGCAGGTAGCTGAAAAACAGCAGGCAGACGATGCTGCCGGCGCCGATGGCGGTTGCCGCGGGATTGAGGTTGTCGAGCTGGCTCACCAGGTCCTCGAGCCGCGCCACCGGCGAGTTTTCTGTCGCCGTGCTGGTCAGGCCGAAGAACGGGTGCAGCTGGCTCACCACGATCAGCAGCGCGGCGGCATTGACGAAGCCGGTGATCACCGCGTGGCTCAGCAGGTTGACCACACCGCCCATCTGCAGCAGCCGCAGCACCCACAGGAACAGGCCGACCTGCAGCGACAGGATGGTGGCGATGCCCAGGTAGTCGTTGGAGTAGGCCGGCGCGTACTCGCCGATCGCGTTGGCGACCATCAGCGCGGCAACCGCTACCGGCCCCACAACCAGATGGCGCGAGGAGCCGAGCATGGCGTAGACGACCATCGGCACCAGGCAGGCGTAGAGCCCCGCCTGTGCCGGCAGGCCGGCGAGAAAGGCGTAGGCAATAGCCTGGGGAATGGTGATGACCCCAAGGATCAGCCCGGCGATCAGGTCCGGTCCGATGTCGACGCGCCGATAGCCTTCGAAGGTAGCCCAGAGCGGCAGGTAGCTGCGCCAGTTCTTGACTTTGAGATCGAAACGCACGGGCGGCCTGGTGGGGTGATCGCGTTGACGGATACGTTATTGTAGCGGCCGGTAGCGATGAGCGGGGCGACAGGAGGCACAAATGATACGCAACCAGTGGCTGGAACAGGTGACGGAACCGATCCTCGAGCCAGACCTGCCCATCTGCGATCCGCATCATCACCTGTGGGACCATCCGCAGAGCCGCTATCTGCTCGATGACCTGCTTGCCGATACCGGCTCCGGCCACAACGTCGTCAGCACCGTGTTCGTCGAGTGCATGAGCATGTACCGCGCCGCCGGACCGGAGCCTATGAAGAGCCTGGGTGAGGTCGAGTTCGTAAACGGCGTCGCGGCGATGGCGGCGAGCGGTCAGTACGGCGCGACCCGGGCCTGTGCCGGCATCGTCAGCTATGCGGACCTGACGCTCGGCGCGGCCGTGGGCGACGTGCTCGATGCGCACCAGGCCGCGTCATCGCGCTTCCGCGGCATCCGCCACGCGGCAAGCTGGGATCCGAGCCCGGACGTTCGCAACGCACACACCAATCCGCCGCGGCACCTGCTCGAGGCGCCGGAGTTCCGCGCCGGGATGGCCGAGCTCGGCAAACGCGGCCTGTCCTTCGATGCCTGGATCTTTCATCCGCAGATTCCGGAGCTCACGGCGCTGGCCCGCGCCTGCCCGGACGTCACCATCGTGTTCGACCATTTTGGCGGACCGCTCGGAATCGGCCCCTACCAGGGCCACCGGCTCGAGATCTTCGACCAGTGGCGCCGGGATCTTAAGGAGCTGGCGAGCTACGAAAACGTCGTGGCCAAGCTCGGCGGGCTGGTCATGCCGATCAACGGGTTCGGGCTGCACAAGCAGACCGTGCCGCCCGGCTCCGACCAGATCGTCGAGCTGACCGAGCCTTACTACCGCCATGCCATCGATGTGTTCGGCCCGGATCGCTGCATGTTCGAAAGCAACTTTCCGGTCGACAAGCAGAGCGTGAGCTACCCCGTGCTGTGGAACGCCTTCAAGAAGCTGGTGGCGGATGCGAGCCCGGCGGAGAAGGCAGCACTGTTCCGGGACACGGCGGAGCGGGTGTACCGAATCTAGCCTGGGTAGCTGGCCGCTGCACGGCTGGTCGGCAGGCGGACCTCAATCAGTCGTAGTAGGCGGGCGCCTGTTCGAGCGACGCCGCCAGCACCAGGTTGTGTTCGATCCACAGCGTCGCGCCGGTGGTTTGCAGCAACTGCTCCACTTTTTTCATAGAGGCCAGCGTCTGCGCCCGATCGGTGTTGAACACGGGCACGCTCTGAAGCGCCCGGCTCTCGGCGAAGTGGTACAGATCGCCGGAGAGCAGAATCGGTCCATAGGTCTGCAGATTGACCAGCAGCGCCTGGTGCCCGGGCGTGTGCCCCGGCGTTGCGACGAACTGCACGCTGCCATCACCGAAGAGGTCGTGGTCGCCATCAAGCAGCTGAAACTCCGAGCTGCGTAATCCCGCATACAGCTCCGGCACGTACACCTGAAAAGCCTCGGGCTGCACGAAGGCGGCTTCGTATTCGGCGCGCTGCAGAACCACTCGGGCGTTGGGGAACGCGTTTGCTGCGCCGACGTGGTCGAAGTGCGCGTGCGAGATGCTGATCAGGTCAATGTCGTCCGGGGTCAGCCCGAGCGTGTTGAGCTGCGCTGCGAGGTCGAGATCCTGCTGCATATAAGCGCCGGGCTGATACTCGACCTTTCCCTTTCCGGCAATGTCGAGCGGTAGGCCGAGATCGAACAGCAGCCGTCCCTCGGCGTGCTCGATCAGATAGCAGGGGACGAACAGCGAGCGTACCGGGGTCTGCTTGTTGGTCAGGCCGAACGCGTCCACGCTGGTCAGCTCGATCCGCCCGCAGTCGATGACATAGAGGCGCGGTCCTGCGTTTGGCAAGGCGTCCGAGTCCGGTGCGACCGGGTCGACAGGGCTGCCGGTGCAGCCGCCGAGCCCGCAGAGCATCAGACAGGTAGCAAAGAGGCGTCGTGGGGTCATGGCGATCTCTCCGGCCGGCGGAACGGGCGCTGTCTACGGTAGCCGCCGCAGCGCTTCAGGCAAAGACCAGGTAGAGCAGCACCTGGCACAGGACCAGGCCGATGGCGGCTGCCCGCAGGGCGACCCTGCCACGCGGCCGGAACAGCAGCGTCAGAATCCCTGCACCCATACCCGTCATGGCGATGGCCGTTGGCACCCAGGCCGGCAGGCCGAGGAACAGGGCGTTGATCAGGTCCTGCAGCACCATCAGGTTGTCGCTCCAGGCTGGCCTGCGTCGGTCACTGCGGTATCGATGGCGGGCGCGCCGTACACCAGCGGGCCGAGCTCTTCGGCGGTCAGGCCGCGGGTGAAGCTGCTCGTGACCCGGAGCAACAGCAGCGCACCGAGAAAGGTCAGGAAGGCCACCCACAGCATATTCGTGCCCAGCAGCAGCAGTACGCCCGCGCACAGGGTGTCGACCAGCAAGGTAATGAGCCCGGCGCGCGGCGTCGGCCAGGTGGCAAAGGCGCCGCACACGAGCAGGGCCAGCATGGGCCCCTGGAACAGGCTCAGCAGCGTCTGTAGGAAGACGTAGATCCCTTCGAGCTGGCCGGTGATGGGCGCGCAGGCCACCCCGAGCAGCAGCATGCCAAGCGTCAGCCAGCGGCCAAAGCGCAGATCGTTGTCCGGGTTGTAGTCGGCTTGCAGCACGCCGCGCACGTCGCGGGTCAGCATCAGCGCGGTCGAGTTGAGGCTCGAGTCGACCGTCGACTGCAGTGCGGCAATGATGGCGATGAACATCAGCCCGGAGAGACCCGGAGGCAGCACGTTCTTGATCACCCAGGGCAACGCCATGTCCGGGTAGGCAATCTCGGCACCGAGCACGACGGCCAGCAGCCCCGGGAACACGATCAGCAGCGGCACCAGCGTCTTGCCGAAGGCGGCGAGCAGCATGGAGGCGCTGGCGTCCCACTCGGTCCTGGCGCCCAGCGTTCGCTGCAGAATGACCTGGCTACCGCACCAGTAGGCAGGCGACAGCACGATCGAGAGCCCCAGCAGCACGCCGGGCCAGGGAAAGTTCGGGTGGTCAGCGGTCAGGAACAGATCGAGATGCTGCGGCTCGGCGGCCGTCAGCTGCGCCGCAAAACCGGCCAGCCCGCCGGACTGCTCGAGGCCGATCACCACGATCACCAGGCCGCCGCAGAACATGATGCAGACCTGCAGCGCATCGGTGAACGCCACCGCGCGCAGTCCGCCGGCGATGCTGTAGAGCCCGATGACCAGCGCAGAGATGCTGATGCCGAGCCACTTCGGTAGCCCGATGAAGGTTTCCAGCGTCAGCGCAATGGCCCAGAGCGCGACGCCGATGGCGAAGATCGAGAAGACGCTTGCGATCAGTGCAGCAATGAGCCGCACCCACTGGTTGTAGCGGCGGCCCAGATACTCCGGAATCGAGTACACGCCTGCGCGCCAGTACAGCGGAATGAAGACGAAGGCGGCCAGGATCATCGCCGGTATGGCGCCGATCCACTCGAAGTTGGCCTGGGCAATGCCGACGTTGAAGGCACCGCCAGCGGCGCCGAGATACCCCTCGGCGCTGACGTTGGTGCCGATGATCGAGAGGCCGATCACCCACCAGCTCAAGGAACGGCCCGCGAGAAAGTAATCGCCGGCGCTATCGACCCGCCGCGACAGGCCGATGCCGACCGCCGTGATCAGCAGCAGGTAGCCGGCAACCAGCGCCAGGTCGAGCGGGTGCATGCGTGCGGGCGGTCCCTCAACCGGTGCCCAGCTGTGGCGCCTGATTCAGATACTGAACGAAGGGATCGGAGGCTGCGTCCCGATGCCACTGGTACTCGGTGTAAGCAGCGACCTGCTCGGCGGTATCGTCGTCAAACAGATCGGCGATGACCGCCAGCGCCATATCGGTGCCGGCGGAAACGCCCGATGAGGTGACGAAGCGACCGTCGACCACCCAGCGGGCGGCCTCGACCCAGTCGACCTGATCGCTCTGCGTCGTGGCGAGGCTGAAAAACATTTTGTTGGAGGTTGCCCGCTTGCCGTCCAGCAGGCCGGCTTTTGCGAGCAGCGCGGAGCCCGAGCAGACCGACATGACCCGTTCGGCGCTTGCTGAGCGCTGGCGCAGGAACTCGAGCAGCGGCTCGTTGGCGAGCTGCGGGATCGTCCCGAGCCCGCCGGGCAGCAGCAGGAGCTCGCAGTCCGGCGCGGAGTCGAAGTCGAAGTCGGCGATGGTGGCGGGTCCCTGGTAGGAGCTGACGGGACCTGCCGTTTCGGCCACGGTGTGGATTTCGATCTGTTCCTTCAGCGTGCCGAACATTTCCAGCGGTCCGTAGAGGTCCAGCAGCTCAAAGTCGGGGTAGAGGATGGCGGCGAGTTTCTTCATGGAGTGTTCCTCGGCGAGAAAGCCAGGGGCGACTATACCGGGAAGGCACGAGCGACGGGTGGCTGACGACGTAGCACCCGGGCATCTGCCCGCGCGTTCGCGGCAGCGGCTGAGCAGGCGGCAGGGCCCCGGGCTGCGGCAGAGCTTTAATCCGCGGCAGCGCTGGGGGGCCAGTTTGGCTTGGTGTCCTACGAACGGAGTGCTCAAGTGAAAGACGTCCCGACGTCTGCTCTTGAGTTGCTAGAAGACACAGAGAATAACCACTGCAAGCGAGTGAACTTCGGCGGTCCAGTGGCCAACGCGCATTTCTTCTTTGAAAATGAAATAGAGTTAGACCTAGACCCTCGGGAAATACAGTCTCAAGCAGCTATGGATAAGGTCTTGAGGTTCTGTGAAGAACTCGGACAGGCTTTGCAAAGCAATGTGCTCATCACGGGAGAGAATTCTCCAGACGATGTTTTACTAGAGTTTTCCGTTGCAAGTCAGGTTTGGCGACGCAACGAAGTCCCGGCTTCATCAGCTTGACCCTTTCGGGAATCCGGCAGGGGTTCTATTGTTATGGCGGTTGGTATAGACGAGGGACTCAACGCAAAAATGGATGGTGTCATGGCCAAGCGTATCAAACCAGAAGACCAGCCGTCCTTTCGAGGTCACGTCTAAGCGTCGTAAATCATTCCCATCTGAGACACGGGTCAAAACTGGGTTCCGCACGGTGCATGGGCGACGTGGAACTTCGCGAGAAATTGGGGCGCAATGATCCCTGTCCATGCGGATCGGGCAGGGTATTCAAGCGGTGTTGTCTAAGGACAGGGCGGTATGATGGCTCTCTCAGGGATCACTACTTTTAGAGAGCGCGGTGAATAAATATGGCGCGGAACCAAGG
>JBCDGJ010000210.1:0-7906 GCA_038757945.1 Pseudomonadota bacterium | reverse complement strand
TACCTGGCTGAGTTCACGACCCGGCCCAATCAGTGGCAGGAGATCGAGCTTCGGCTCAGTGATTTTCAGGCCAGCTTCCGCGGTCGACGGCTTGAGCTTCCCGCGATCGCTCCGGCCTCGATCTCGAGTATCGGCTTCCTGATTGCGGACCGGCGCGATGGCCCCTTCGTTCTTGAGGTCGACTGGATCGAAGCGCTGGCGACAGACCCGGGCGTGGAGTCCCATGGGCGCTGATCCGACCCTCTGATCCGGTCAGGGGATATGCTAAGCGTGTTCCCAGTAGCCGTGGAACCCATAGGGCTGTAGCGGCAACGTGATCGTCGCCACCGGTCCATCCGCAAGCGCATCGGAGTCGAAGATGCAGACTCGCGTGTTCAGCGCGCCACCATCGTAAACCAGTGCGATGACCCAACCATCGTCCGGTCCCGCGCCACCAGGGCGCGGCGCGAACACCGGCTCACCGACGAACTGGCCGGGCTGTGCAGCCCACACTTCCGTCGGGCGTTCCGGGTCGACAGCATCAACCCGAGCGATCGCGTCGAACGGATCCGATTGCGCCCGGTTGCTGCGCGCCGCGGCATAGATAGCCGGCGCCGGGCGACCATCCAGCTCAGGATGAACGCGGGGAAAGTCCATCCCGTACTCAGAGAGCTGCGCCCACTCCGCTTCGTCGGAACCGGTGCGAATCGTGGCCCGGTACAGGCGCTGAAAAGAAGGTCGTGAATCCGGTAGCGCGGGGTCGAGCGGCGCGTGCGGGCCCTGAAAACCAAACTCTTCACCGAACTCGAAGGCTTCAAAGGCGCACAGCTCCACGACGCTCGTGTGCTCGTCGAGATCGTAGGCGTTCGCGAAGTGGATGACGAAGGCGCTCTGCGGCAGGCGAACCGTGCGGACCGGCCCCGGCCGCCCCCGGGGGATCAGGTACAGCTCGCCACCACGGCGGTTGTCGGTGCGCAGCGCCTGTATGAGCGTGTCGAAACCAAGCATCGCTTTGGCGAACTTCGGCAGGCTGGCGGTCATCGGGTTGCCGGCAAGGACATACCAGCTCGGCGTTGCAATGAAGTCATGCTCGAAGTGCATGCCCGGAACCTTCGCCTCACGCTCGGCGACCTGCTGTCCGGCCCGGTCGAACTCACGGAACACGAAGCGCGATGGATTCTCCCGGTAGAGGTTGCAGCCGATCAGCCGATTGGCGGCCGCGTCGTGATGCATATGGGCCAGGAAGGCGGCCTCAGGCAGGGCATCGCTGAAGGTCTCCTCGCCGATCGTCTCCAGGCTTTCCGGATCCAGCGCATAGGGTCTGCCGCCCTCCCAGCCGGTGATCAGCCGATCTGCCCAGGGTTGAATGGTGGTATTGGAAACGTTGCGCGGTCCCGGTGCCCGGAGGTTGCGAAGCGCTGAGTCGCTGATGTTGGTCCCAAGCCCCTTGTGCACCATGTGGCCGGTTTCCCGTTCCGCCAGATAGGCGGGGGTTTTCACGAACCGGGAGCGGTAGTGGGCGCCCCCTTCATCGGTAAACCGGAGTGCCCGGACCAGCCCGTGGCCATCGAAGGGATGCGCGAGGCGACCGCCGATGCGGGTCCAGCCGGGACCATTCTGCAGGTGCCGGCTGCCGGCGAGCTCCTCGGGTATGCGACCGTCGATCGCTGAAGCCGGTATGACGAACTCCTGCTCGCCCGGTTCAGCGGTCATCACTGCGTTCCAGGCGGCTTGCTGGGTGGTCATGGTGCCGTCTCCCTGAGCGTCTTTGCAGCCGTCGTCCCGCAGTATGCACCGATCGACCCCATGAAGCAGCTGCGGGCCTACCGTTGGCGAGGCTCACTTTTTTCGGCGCAAATGCCTGGTGCAGGCGTTACGATGGAAAGAGCCTGATCAACCGGGGGGAGACGATCATGAGAGTGGGACTGGCTTTTGGCAGCAGCATTGCTATCGACGGGGGAGCAACGCTGGAACTCTGCCGCCTTGCCGAGCAGGTGGGTTTCGAATCGATCTGGGGCGGCGAGCACGTGATCATGCCCGACTCGATCGTCTCGAAGTATCCGTATACCGCAGACGGGAAGATCCCGGCGGAGCCGGATACGCCGATTCCCGATCCCCTCATCTGGCTGGCCTATGCCGCCGCCGCGGCGCCGACGCTGCGTCTCGGCACCTGCATCCTGATCGTGCCGCAGCGGAATCCGCTGATCCTGGCAAAGGAGCTGGCAACGTTGGATCAGCTGTCGGGCGGGCGGGTCGAGCTGGGTCTCGGCGTCGGCTGGATGAAAGAAGAGTTCGACGCCCTCGGCGTGCCCTGGGAGCGCCGCGGCGCCCGCAACGATGAATACATTGCGGCGATGCGCGCGCTCTGGTCGGCGCCGCATGCAGAGTTTCACGGCGACTTCGTGGATTTTGAGCCGGTGACCTGCAGCCCGCGGCCCGTGAACGGGAACATCCCCGTGCTCGTTGGCGGCGATACCGAAGCTGCGATTCGTCGGGCGGTGAAGATTGCTGATGGGTACTTTCCGGGGGAGGGGGATGTTGAACGCCTCGAGGCGCTGCTCGGCCGGGTGCGCAAGGCCCTCGCGGAAGCCGACCGCTCTGCCGACAGTCTCGAGGTCAACGTCATGTTCGGTGCCCAGATGGCTGATCCTATTGCCGGGGTCGAGCAGCTGGCCTCGCTCGGCGTCAGCCGGATCATGGTCCCGGCCTTCTTCTTTGCGGGCCCCGGTGGTCTCGAGCGCATGAGTGCCTTCGGCGAGCAGGTCATTCCGGCCGCGCGCGAACTCTGAGGCGCTCCGCCGGATGCTGATAGAACCGATGCCCGCAGAACCGATGACAGAAGAGACCCGATGAGTATCAGAGCGAGTGCCCTGTCGTTTTTCCTGAAGCGCACGCTGAAGAAGCAGATGGCGTCCTTTGAAGATCCCATTGCCATGCGCGCCCGGGCCAGCAGCGGCTTCGGCCGCACGCCGAAAGAAGTTCAGCTCGAAGCGATCGATGCCGGCGGTGTTGCGGCGCAGTGGGTGCGCTACCCCGGCGCCGCGACGGATGCTGCGCTGCTGTACCTGCACGGGGGTGGCTATGTCTTCGGCGGGCTCGAGAGCCATCGGGATATCGCCTGGCGGCTGTCCCGGGCTGCGGGACTGAACGCTCTGGTCGTGGACTACCGTTTGGCGCCGGAGCATCCGTTTCCAGGCGCCGTCGAAGATGCGACGGCAAGCTTTCTCTGGCTGCTTGCGCAGGGCTTCAGCCCCGACCGGATCCTGGTGGCCGGTGACTCCGCCGGCGGCGGCCTGGCGGTTGCGCTCATGCTGCGCCTGAAGGAGCTGAACCACCCGTTGCCGAAAGCCGCGGTGTTGATGTCACCCTGGGTTGATATGGCAATGACCGGAGCCAGCATGACTGCCAACGCGGATGCCGATGTGATGCTGTCGCCCGGCGCCATGAGCCGGTTTGCAACGCACTATCTGGGTTCGACCGATCCGCGCACGGCGCTGGCTTCACCGTTGTACGGCGATTTGTCTGGTCTGCCGCCGGTTCAGGTCCTGGTCGGCAGCACGGAGGTGCTGCTCAGTGACTCCGAGGCGCTGGTGCAGCACATCACCGCAGCCGGGGGGCAGGCGCAGCTTCACGTCTGGCCGAACATGCCGCACGTGTTCCCCATCTTTGCTTCGATCCTGCCCGAAGCCCGCGCAGCCATCGAGGAGATGGCCCGCTTCATGCGCACGCAGCTGCCCTCCGGATGATTCGCCGCCGAGCCGCTCGTTGGCTCAGGGCGGCCTGCGGAGCGAGCTGATCATTACCGGTCGAGCGATTTACTTCTCCGGGTAACCTTTGTACAACACCCTGGGACTTGACGTTCGAGTAGAGGCGTTCGACTAACTACGAGGGGATTCAACATGAGTGAAGCGGTGGCACACGCGGAGCCGTTCTGGCTGACTGGCAATTTTGCACCGGTCCATGAGGAGGTAACGGAAACCAACCTTAAGGTGACCGGCAGTATTCCTCCGGAACTGAACGGTCGCTATCTGCGCAACGGTGCGAACCCGGAGTCGGGCCAGAGCCTGCACTGGTTTCTCGGCAACGGCATGATCCACGGTGTGGAGCTCGCTGGCGGCAAGGCCAACTGGTACCGCAACCGGTACGTGCGCACACCGCTGTACCAGCCCGGTCAGCCCCAGGCGCTGGGCTCTTCGGAAGATCTCACGCAGTCGCTGGCCAATACCCACATCATCGGCCATGCGGGACGGATTCTGGCGCTCGAGGAAGGCCACTGGCCCTTCGAGCTCAGCAAGGATCTCGAGACGGTTGGTCCTTTCGACTACGGCGGTGACCTCAAGACCGGAATGACCGCGCATCCGAAAATCTGTCCGGAAACCGGCGAGCTGCTGTTCTTTGCCTACGCGATGGAGCCGCCCTATCTGACCTATCACCGGGCGAGCGCCGATGGCCACCTGCTGCAGAGCGAAGTCATCGAAGTGAAAGGCGCGACGATGGTGCACGACTTCAACGTCACCCGGAACCACATCATCTTCATGGACCTGCCGCTGGTCTGGGACATGGACAACATGGCCAAGGCCGGGTTGCCGATTGCCTGGAGCGACGAGTACGGGGCACGCCTCGGGGTCATGCCGCGAGACGGCACCAACGCTGACGTGGTCTGGTACGACATTGTTCCCTGCTACGTATACCACCCCATGAACGCCTACGAGGCGGGCAACGACATCATCATTGATACGTGCCGGCTGGCGCACTCCATGAAAGCAGGCGTCAAAGACGTGCCACCGCTGTTGCATCGCTGGACGATCCACCAGGACACCGGCCGGGTCAGCGAATCGCAGCTCGACGAGCACTCGGTGGAGTTTCCCCGGGTACCGGATTCGCGGGTCGGACTGCCGTACCGCTACGGCTACACGGCGGAGTTTGGCTCCGGTGGGCCTTCGGCCGTGGCGTTCCGCAAGTACGACCTCACCACCGGGGCATCGGAGGCGCACGACCTGGGCGGCAGGCTCGGTGGCGAGCCGGTGTTCGTGCCGGCAGATGGCGCCAGCGCCGAGGATGACGGTTACCTGCTGAGCCTGGTGTACGACCCGGCTGAGGATAAGAGCGAGCTGCTGATTCTGGATGCGTCCAACATCAGCAGCGCGCCCGTCGCGAGCATCCACCTGCCGGTCCGGGTGCCGGCAGGCTTCCATGGCAGCTGGGTGGCCGATCCGGCCTGAACCCCGAGTTTCTGAACGGCGCTCCGGTGTGCTCCTGCCGCTAGAGCGCTGACAGCTCAGCTGCAAGCGCCAGGTTGCCGGTTGCCCGGGCGCGATCGAGCGGTGTTTCACCGAGACTGTTGACGGCCTGCGGATCGCCGCCCCGGGCGAGCACCCACGCCAGGCGCTCGGTGTTGCCGGGCTTGGTGTTTATGGCGGCGCAGTGCAGCAGGGTATTGCCCCGGTCATCCCGCGCTGCCGGGTCCGCGCCGCTCGCAATCAGGCGCTCCATGGTTCGGATGCTGCTGCCGCTTCGCGCTGCGAGCAGCAGGGTCGTCAGGCCCTGCGCGTTACGCTCGTCGATGGCGGCGTCGTGACGGGCAAGCAGCTCGAGCGCGGCAGCGGGGTCCTTGTCCTGCCAGAACGCCAGGCTGTGTATGGGCGGGCTGCCGTTCTGATCCTTCTGGGCGGGGTCCGCACCAGCCTGCAGCAGCAGCTGCGCCGGATCGAGGCAGTCCAGATACAGCTTGTTATAGAGCGCCTGAGCCAGCGGCAATGCGCCGTGGGGTATCCCTTCGTCGAGCCGTGCTCCGGCTGCGATCAACAGTTTCAGCTTGGTCAGCTTTTGCGGCTTGCAGGAGATCAGAGAACTGATCAGCGGCGTCCCGCGTTCCCGCTTGACGTGGATGTTGGCACCGGCATCGATCAGCTTGCGCGCGGCCTCCGGTGCGCCCCGCATCACCGCTGCGACCAGGGGCGTTTCCTGGCGCGGGTTGCGCAGCTCGAGCTGCGGCTCCGCTGCGAGCAGCGCCTCGAGCCTGATCAGCGCGAGCGGGTCGTTCTTTCTCACGGCGAGGAGATGCAGTGCGCTGTTTCCGCTGGCGTTGGTTCGGTTCGGGTCAGCACCGCGCCCGAGCAGCGCCTCGACGATGGCCGTCGCGCTCGACGAGCCATAGAGGGCTTTCATCAGCGGCGTCTGTCCGGCTCGATTCTGCTGGTTGATATCTGCACCTGCATCGAGCAGCTGCTCGAGCAGTTCCTCCAGCTGCTCCGGCTTGATCCGGCCCAACTCGTGCAGGGCTGTGTTACCCCGATTATCGCCGACGCTGGGGTCGGCGCCGTTCGCCAGCAGCAGCGGTATCGCATCGCTGCAGTAGCGCATTGCGACCAGCAGCGCGGTTTCCCCTGTTCGGTTGCGCCGCCCGACATCGGCACCTGCATCCAGCAGCAGCTGGGCCATCGAGGCGCTGTTGCTACGGCAGTTGCGCAGTGCGGCTTCAAAGCTCGTGCCTTCATGGTCGGCAGCATCGGGATCAGCGCCACGTTCGAACGCGGCGATGGCAAGCTCCAGCCTGCCGGATCGCAGCGCTTGCAGCAGGTCGTAGTTGGCGTTGGACGGTGACGCGTCGGACTCGGGATCTGTCAGCTCGATTCCGTCGGGCAGTACGTCATCCGGACAATGGGTCAACATCTCCGGGTCCTGCTCCGCCGCTTCCATCTTCCGTCTCAACTGGGATGCTGAGTGGGTACTGAGCGGCGATTCTCCGAGCCTGTTCTTGAGCAGTAGGCAGGCATTGTGTTCCAGCAGTGCGTCCAGCAGCGCTTCGTTTCGGAAGATCAGCGCGTAGTGCAGGGCTGTATTGCCGTTCGCATCCTGGGCATTGGGATCGGCGCCGGCGGCCAGTAGGTGCCCGGCTGCCGGCGCAACGAAGTCCTCATCTGCGTTCCGCCTCGCAAGTTCGCCACCGGTCCAGGGTCCGTAGGTGTGCAGGATGAGGTGCAGCAGTGGTGGCGCTGCTTCGCCGAAGTAGGTAACGCAGGGTGAATTCACTGTCTCGCGGAGTAGCGTGCCCATGGCGTCGAGATTCTGCGCAAGCGTGAGCGCGTCGCACAGCTGGGCGTGGTCTGCATGCGCGCTGCGTTGGCGTGCCCTGCGCAGGTCATAGACGGATCGGTCGACGAAGTCCCCGAAGCGGCGGGCCTGCACGCGGGCTTCAGCGCGGAGCGCACGATGCAGAGGATCGTAGGAGGGGCCGAGATTGGCACTCAGGTACCCGAGGCCAGCGAGCAGCAGCAGGGCGCAGACCGTGTACAGCGCGAGCAGCGTGGCGCCTCGACGAAGCCCTCGAATCAACGCGATTACGGCAATCACGATGCGCACGACGCAGAGCGGGAGCAGCACGAACACCGCGGCCATCTCCTCCATGCCGCTGCGCGGCAGGAAGAGAAACAGCGCGACGATGACCAGATCCAGCAGGATCGATGTGGTGATGATGCCGCGGTTGCTCTGTTTTTCAGCCATGACGACGCGCAGTGATCGGGAGAGCCTGCTGATCCTAGCTTCCGGGTCGTGCCCTGACGCGGACGGAGTTATCGGCCCAGGCGCCCAACGGCGTTAGACTTGGTGCGGCGCACCTGCAACCGACAGGTTGCTGGACTGAAACGCCCAGCCCAGCGCCGCGCAGCGCCGGGCCGTCCTCCGCTAACTCACAGCGCGCCCGTTAGCGCTTAAGCGGCGGGAAAGCGTCCGGCGAGCGCCGGTGCCGGGTCTGCTGTTCGTAGGCGTATGCGAGCCCCAGCAGCAGGGCTTCGCTGAAGGGACGGCCGAGGAACTGCAGTCCCGCGGGCAGGCTGCCCTGGCTGAAGCCCATGGGCACGGTGGCGGCCGGCAGCCCGGTGGCGGGTGCGATGATCTGGCTGTTGTCGCCGCGATAGGCGTCGATGGC
>JBCDGJ010000209.1:0-7907 GCA_038757945.1 Pseudomonadota bacterium | reverse complement strand
CCGGCGCCGACGCTGGCCGGGCGTGATGATCCCGAGCACAAGCAGATGCGGTCGATCTTCAACCAGGCGTTCCGACCCAAGGTCGTGCAGGAGCTCGATCCCGAAGTGCGGGACATCGCCTACGATCTGATCGATGACTTTCTGCCCCAGGGGCGTTGTGACTTCGTCCGGGAGTTCGCGGTGCCGCTGCCGCTGAAGATCATCGGTCGCCAGATGGGCGCCAACCCTGAGGATCTGTGGAAGATCAAAAGCTGGACCGATGCCTTCTTCCACCGCATCAGCATGATGCTGCCGGAGGACCAGGAGCTCGACACGGTGCGCAAGGAAATCGAAGCGCAGAACTATTTTCAGCCCATCTTCGAACAGCTGCGGGAGCAGCCGAACAAGACGCTGCTGAGCGAGCTGGTCAACACCGTGATCGAGGAATGGGGGCGGCCGCTGACGGACAACGAGCTGCATGCCGAGATGATGGCCGACACCTTTGTCGGCGGATCCGAGACGACCACCAACGCCCTGTCCGCCGGCGTCAAACTGCTGATCGAAAATCCCGAGGTATGGACACAGCTGAAGGCCGAGCCGGAGAAGGTAAAGGTCTTCATCGAAGAGGTGTTGCGGCTCGAGAGTCCGGTGCAGAGCCTGATGCGGGTTGCTGCTCGGGATGTCGAGCTTGCGGGCGTGACCATCCCCAAGGGCAGCCTGGTCAACGTCCGCTACGCCGCAGCGAACCGTGACGATCGCAAGTTCGCCAAACCGGACCGAATCGACCTGGACCGCAAGAGCCCGGGAGCACATATGGCGTTCGGCTCAGGAACGCACCACTGTCTTGGGGCGCCGCTGGCGCGGCGGGAGCTGATCTGGGGCTTCACGGCGCTGCTCGAGAAAATCGACGAGATGTGGTTCGCGCCGGAGAAGAACGACTTCAGCTATCACCCGCACTATCTGCTGCGCTCGCTGAAGCGCCTCGAGATCGAGTTCCGCCCGGCTTGACGGTCTCTTCGACGCGGGCACCTGCTTCGGCGCGGGCGGCCAGGGTTGCGAGCCTGGCGCTCAGCTCCTGGATGCGGTTGATCACCCGTGCGTGCTCCGATCGCGGTCCCTGCGTGGGCTGCGTCAGGTAGGTGCGGTAGGCGGCGAGCGCCTGATCGAAGCGGCCCAGGTGCTCGAGCGAGTACGCTCGGTTGAGATAGCCGGTGGCGAAAGCCGGATCGATCTCCAGCGCAATTTCGAGGTGGGTCAGTGCGCCGCCGTGGTTGCCGATCTCCTGCTCCAGTACGGCGATCTGATTCCATACCACAGCTCGGTCGCTGCCGCGCTGCAGGGCGCGGTTGAGCTGGGTGCGCGCGAGCTGCACCTCACCCTGCGCCAGATAGGCCGTGCCGGCCCAGAACCAGGGTTGCCAGTCCTGCTGGGACGCTGTCAGCAGCGGCGCCAGCAGGCCGAGCGCTGCAATGGGCTGATCGCTCAGCAGGGCCAGTCGCGCAGCGAGCAGCCGGGCAGGCTCGTGGTCGGGGTTATCGGCAATGAAGTGCCGCGCGAGATCAAGGGCAACCGTGGGCTGGGGCTCTGCCGCCACCGCCTGCTCGAGCGCCCGGTAACCGGTCCCGGTCTCTGCGCCCATTACCGGTGCGGCAAGCAGCCACAGTAGCAGGGCGAGTGTCGGAGGGAGGCTCGACGTCATGAACCGCTGCCCACCAGGTTCGGCGTCAGCACCATGATCAGCTCCTTCCGCAGCACCGCATCGTAGCGGCCGCCGACCAGGCGGTTCAGCGGTCCTGCGCGCCGCAGTCCTGGCAGCCCGCGGCGGGTGCGGCTGTCACGGGTTTGTATCAGGCCGCCCAGCACCACCGTGTCGCCGCTGCGGGCGCGGACCAGCGATGAGATCTGCGCAACGTCGAGGTTGGGTGCCGAGCTTTGCACCACGCCGCCGGGTCCTTCGACGATGCTGACGCTGGATACCCGGGTGACGACCGGTGAGATGTCCATCATGATCCAGCCGTCCTGGCCGATCTGCGGCGTGATCGAGAGCACGACGCCTTCGGTGACGACCTGCGGAACGTCCGTCGCAGTGGAAATTGAGCCGGCTGAGGTCGAGTCGACGGTCTGTTCCTTGCGGAAGAAAGTCCGGTCGGTGCCGACCTTGATCAGCGACGTCTGATTGTTGAGCGTGCGCACATGTGGCTGGCTGACGATTTCGACGTCGCCCTGGCGGTCCAGCGCCTCGATCAATACCCCGATACGCTCTGAACCATCGTCCCGCCGGTCTCGGCCGTTCAGGGTCAGCACGTTGCTTTCCAGCGCCAGCCCGCCGGCCGGCGTCGTTACCGCACCGTCGACGTTGAAGTCGAAGCTGGTGCCGGTATCGAGCAGGTCCGCGATTCGGGACCAGTTGACGCCAAAGGCGGTTGTGTCGTCGAGCGTGACCTCGAGGATCCGGACCTCAATGTCCACCTGCCGGTGAATGGCCCGGTTGATCTGCTCCAGGTAGTTGCCGACGGCGCGGACCTGCGCATAGCGGTCGCTCACCATCAAGGTGCCGGACAGGCGATTGACGACGACGTTGCCGGTCTCGCTCAGCAGCGTGCCCACCTGCTGTTCCAGCTCTTCCCAGAATTTGATCTCGTCGTCATGACCGATGACGATCCGACCGGCTTCCTGTCCTGCTCCCGCGCCGCCGCCGGCACCCCCGCCACCACCGCCGGCCATGGCGCCGCCACCCTGAGCGGCGCTCGCCGTTGATACCGATGCCGTGGAGCTGCCGGTACCCGTCCGGGTCAGGCGCAGGTAGTCGATGTTGAACAGGCGTTCCGCATACGATCGTACGCGGATGACCCCATCGGTTTCCTCGTAGTAGTAATCCAGGCTCTCGAGCATCAGGCTCAGCGCCTGATCCAGCGGGACATCGCGGAAATTGACATTCAGCTGTCCGGACACGTCGCCATCGACGACTAGATTCAGCTTGTAGGCCAGCGCAAACTGGCGCAACCCGTCTTTGATCGGCAGATCGTTGATCACGAAGCTGTACAGCGATTCGCCGGCTTCGGTGAGGGGATTCGTTGCCGGTTCCGGATAGCCGAGGCGCGCCGCAGTGCCAAGCTCGATGGGTTGTACCAGCTCTGCAGGCCAGGTATCCGGCTGGTGGTAGCGCGGGAAGTCCTCCGCCAGCTCCGGGCCCAGCACTGCGCAGCCTGCAAGGGTGAGGCAGCCGGCCAGGGCTGTCAGCCGCATCACGGCGGGGCGGTGCCAACGGGCGCTTGTCATCGGGACGTCCATGTCTGTTTCTTGCTGCCCGCCGGCGTTCAGGACGCGTCCGGTTCGATCCGATACTGTTTGCCGGCGTATTCCAGCGTCACGGTGTCTGCGTCGACCTCGAGAATCCGGTAATCGTTGATGAAATCTCCGACACCGCGAAGCTGGCTGTTGAGTACGGCGGCTTTGACACCCTGGCCGTAGAACAGCGCATCCAGCTTTGGCAGTGCAGGTCGCTGCGACTGTTGTTCGATCGCTTCTTCCGTTGTTTTGCCGGCCGGCTGCTGCTTAAGATATTCGGCAAACGGATCTCGTTGCACGTCTTCGAGCCAGCGGATGGCTTCCCGTTCGGTTGCGGTATCGCTGCCCGCCTGCTTCGGGTCAGTGGCCGCGAACATGTCGTCCTCGAAAGCCGGTGCGCCGGTGACCGGGTTGATCACGGCGGTGGTTTGAGCCGTCAGCAGCGGCTGCACGACGGTGACGACCAGGTAGATCAGCGACAGCGCACCCAGCGCGCCGACGAACCATGGATTGTTGAACAGTGCTCGCATTTACGGACCCAGGTTGATGCCGACGCCATCGTCCAGCGGCGGCACCTGTTCGTTGAGTGTAGTAGTACTGGTGGAAAGTGCGTCCAGGTCGACGAAGCCGTAGCGGTCACGCACCCAGACCTGGGCCTCGAGGGACAGCTTCCGCAGCTCCTTGCCGTCGCCCTCGGCGCTGGTCGCGATGACGTCGATGTGCCAGTGGTCCCGCAGCACGGTGTTGACGATGGTCATGGCGTCCGCGAACAGCGACCCGCTGTGGTTGCGGAGCGGTACGAACTCGAGCACCAGCGGAATCTCCAGGACTTCCGGCACCGGTGACGGATGCACGTTGGTCGCACGGAAGCGGAAGTTCACCCCCTTCTCCCCGGCGTAGCGTGCGAGGCCCTCGGCCCAGGCGGCAAGCTCCGGAAAACCGTGAAACACGCGCTCGTTCTCGTCCTGAATCTGTACCTGAAGCTGCTTGACGTTGATGTCGTCGAGCTGGGCCATGACTTCCTCCAGCTCGATGTCGAGGCGATACTCCTCTGTCTTCAGCCGCGCCAGCTCGTCGAGGATCTCCAGCCGGCTTAAGTTCCACAGGAAGACACCGAACAGCAGGATGATGAGCAGCAGGCTGCCAGCGATCGCCAACGGCGTGCCGAAGAACTTCTTGGAGAGCTGCTGAAAGCGGCCGCGCCAGGTTTTCGGCTCGTTGAGCAGTTCTTCATCCAGCTCGAGCTCCAGCTCGAGTTCCGGCAGTTCGATATCCAGGCTCACCGCAGCACCCCGGCGATCTCGAAGCCAACGTCGCCATCCCGTTCGAGCTTGCCCTGCTCGAACTGTGCCATCCAGGTGCGCGTGAAGCTGTCGGTGAGCCCGAGGGACCAGGGCGGTTGCTGAAGATCCCGTTCGAACCGGGCCAGGGCCCGGGCGCCGCGGCGCATATCGCCGGTGACCCGGCCGGCCAGATCGACGATCCAGGCGTTCTCGGCGAGACGGACGTCGACGTTGGTCAGAGTGATTTCCTTCGGCGTCAGATCGCTCAGATGCAGCATGAACAGCGACGGGAGATTGTGTGTGGTAGCACGCAGACGCTCCAGATGCTGCTGCTTGTTTAGGCCGTCGCGCAGCTTCTCTTCGAGTTCCCGGATTACGGTTTCCAGATGCACGGAGCGCTCTTCGATCTGCTCGATCTGCTCCGCCCGGTGCGCCGTGAGCCCGGTCGTAATGGTGGTTGAGCCGACGGCCAGCAGCGCGCTGGCCGCCAGAGACCAGACACCAAGCCGCTCGAAAGTCTCGCGCGTCAGGTTCTGCTGCGCAAAGACGCTGATGAAGTTGGCGGACAGCTTGCCGGTCAGCTGCTGGCTGCGGCTGGCCCAGAACAGCGGATCGGTACTTTCTTCGTCGAACTCTACCGGGATGTTGATGACCGAGCGCAGCGTATCGGCAACCATCGGATCGAAGCTGCCCATCATCAGCGATAGATCGACCTTCCGATGCAGCTGCTGCTGCGCATAGCGCACCGTGCGGTTGATGTCCGTGGTGAGGCGGGCGACGTTGTCGATGCTCTGACCGTAGTTCAGCTCGCGGACGAACAGCGCTTCGCCGTTGCCGAGCGCGAGGATGATTTCGGTACGGGTCGTGAAGCAGGCGACGACAAGCACGAGCTGGCCGGTCGCGAGACCGAGGTTCGGCAGATAGGCGGTGACGATCTCGGTCAGCGGGACATAGCGTTTCGGCGCCAGACCGTAAGCGCTGCAGGCGGATACCGTGGAGTCGACGATACGCTTCGGCAGCAGGTGCAGCAGGACACCCTGCTTCGTGTCGTTGTGCTTAACCGGGTGGTAGCACCAGGCTGCGGCTTCATCGAAGCTCTTGTCCTGCTCGACGCGCCGCAGCAGGTACTTCTCCAGGTCGCGGCGCCGCATGGCCGGCACTTCGAGATAGTCGTGCGTATGGGTGTCGTGCTCGTGCACGATCGTGACGTCGCCGCGCTTCGACAGATCGATGCTCGCCGCCGCGCTTTCCAGGGCGGCGCGCAGCTCCCGCTCCGTTTCGACGAGCGCCGGCGCACTCCACTGCGCCACCAGGCTGTCGCTGCGGAAGGTGGCGATCCGGAACTCCCCGTACAGCCAGGAGATTGCGTAGCGCGTTGCGGGCATTTCAGCCTTCCCAGCTGTAGCTGCCGCTGCTGTCGTCGTAGCGCAGCGACAGCTGGCGCTCCACGATCAGCTGGCGCAGCGTCGTGCCGCCCGGGAAGGGCGCTGCCGTGAGGCTCAGCCGTGAGCCGCTGAGCGCGTAGAGCGTGCGGCTGCCGTCAACCCCGCCGGCAGCGGCAGCAATTGCCCCTTCGGGGCCGCTTTCCAGCCGATAGCCGACCTGCGACGACGCCTCGTTGGTCAACAGCACGCGATTGAACAGGCTGGCGAGGTGAATACGCTCAATGAACAGGTCCGGCGACTCCACCAGCGCGGGGGTACCGGTCTGCGACCAGACCGCCTCGAAAGCGGCGCCGGTATTCAGGTTGGGCGTCACGTTGCTGCCGAGGTTGCTGACCACCATGAGGCGCGGCGAGAACGGTGGCGCAGCCAGGCCGCTGGTTTGCGTATAGCCGGTGAAGTTGGTGTTCGCGGTGGTGAAGAAGTTCGGGTCGGCGTACAGCCGGCGCTGAAAGTTGCGCTCGTTGAGACGCACCCGGTCCGGTGGCAGCGCTGCAAACTGAGCGACCGCGGTGGTCCAGTTCGCGACCGTAGGCGAGGGTACCTGTTGCGTCGTCTGGATATAGGCGTAGAGCGCGTCGCGGATACTGCCGAGGCTTTTGGCTTCAGCCGCCCGGTAGCCCTCGTTGATCATGCGGAACACCTGCGGCGCCAGCGCGCCGGCCAGGATGGCCATCACGGCCATGACGCCGATCATTTCCAGGAGCGTGAAGCCACGTTGGTGGTTCTGTGTTGCGTTCATGCGCCGATTCCCGACATCAGGCTGAAGAGCGGCAGAAAGATGGCGCCGGCAACGAGGCCAACGACGACCAGCAGGGTCATGATGATCATCGGCTCGAGCACGCCGAAGAGCCGTTTGATGCGCCGCGGCACCTCCTTGTCGAAGCGTTCCGAGACCACTTCGAGGCTGGTGTCGAGGGTTCCGGTTTCCTCTCCGATGACCACCATGCGCAGGACCATCGGGCTCAGCAGATCGCTTTCTGCGAGCGCTTCCGACATGCGTCGGCCATCGGTGACGGCCTGGCGCGCGGCAGCCACCGCATCGGCCATGACGCGGTTGCTGACCACGCCGTGCACCAGCTGCAGCGCGTCGACGATGGGTACCCCCGCTTTCAGCAGCAGCGCCATGTTGTGGCAGAAGCGGGACTGCACGAGCATGGCAATGACTGGCCCGAACAGCGGCAGCTTCAGCTTCGCGCGGTCGAGCGCCAGGGCAAAGGCCGGACTGCTGCCGGGCAGAATCTTCAGGGCGGCAACCGCCGCGGCGAGCAGCAACAGCAGCAACCACCAGTACTGGCTGCAGAACTCGCCCAGGGTGATGACCCCAACGGTCAGAGCGGGCAGCTCCAGATCGAGGCTGTCGAAGATGCCCGAGAATTGCGGCACGACGAAGCTGAACATGATGAACACGAGGCCCATGACGGCGCAGGTCACCATGGCCGGGTAGAGGGTGGCCTGCTGCACATCGCCGGCGAGCTGATCGAGCCATTCCAGGTGTACGCTGATGTCCTGACAGGCTTCGACGAGCTTGCCAGCCTGTTCGCCGGCGTTGATCAGGTTGCAGATCTCATCGTCAAACACGCCGGTCTGCACGCCCATGGCCTCAGCAATCCCGACGCCGCTCTCGACGTTGAGGCGGATCTCCTCGAGAACGCGGGCGAATGCCGGTTCTTCGGCCTCTGCCGCCAGGATGCGAAAGCTCTCAGACAGGTCGACGCCGGCGCGCAGCAGCGTGGCGAGCCCGTTGAAGAAATCCACCAGCACCTTGCGCTTGATCTTCGCCCGCTTGAGCGGCTTGGCGCGAGCGGAGATTTCCTGCGCTTCAATGAGCCACAGGTTCAGCTCGCTCACCCGGCGCTCCAGGGTGGCGAGGTTTTCAGCGACCAGGGTTCCGTCCGTTGACCGCCCGTGGCGG
>JBCDGJ010000208.1:0-7973 GCA_038757945.1 Pseudomonadota bacterium | reverse complement strand
CATTTCCATTCCGCCTGCCAGTCCTGGACCGGGCCGAGGTCAGCCGCGGGCGCTTCGAGCGGCGCCGAGAGAAAGAACGGATAGGGCAGCGAGTCATCAGCGAAGTCGCCGTCGCCGCTCTTCAGGTAGTCGAGGAAGCCGGGCGCGGGTACCCAATCGCCCATGAGGCGGTGGGCAATCAGCGCCTGATCGAGGGACAGATGCTGCGCCAGCGCCCGGGTCACGAGGCGTTGGGAGACGCCGACCCGCAGTGCCCCGGTCAGCAGCTTGTTCAGCACGAAGCGCTGGTCGGCGGACAGGTTTGCCCACCAGCCCTTGAGCGCGAGGCCCTGGGTGTCCTCGTCGGCTGCACCGAGCGGTACGAGGCGTTCTTCGATCCAGAATCGCAGGGGCCGGTCATCGGCGCTGGCGTTCCACGGCTCCGGCAGCAGCAGCGCGATCGTTTCCGCCAGGTCGCCGACGGCCTCGTAGGCTTCGGCAAGCATCCACTCCGGGTGCTCGCTGGCTTCGAGCGCCCAGCGCTTCAGGTTGGCGCGCTTCAGCAGGCGCTTCAGCCGCCGGCCCGACAGAAACCAGATGGCCCAGGCGCTGTCGGCTGGGTCCGCCAGCGCAAAGTAGTCGACCAGGGCTTCGACCTTATCGTTGGTGGCGTTGGACTGATCCAGCCGCAGGTAGAGTTCGGTGAAGTGTTTCACGGGCTTTCTTCTTCGCCGAAGCGGGTGCTGAGCGCCGCGGCCGCAACATTGCGTTCGCGCAGGTAGCGCACCAGAACGTCCGTTTTGCCGTGGGTCGCCAGCACCCGTTCTGCGCCGGTGGCGGTGACCGTGTCGACCAGCCCTGGCCAGTCTGCATGGTCCGACAGGACGAAGCCGCGATCGTAGCCGCGACGGCGGCGGTTACCGCGCACGCGCATCCAGCCGCTGACGAAGCCGGTGCGGTGCTTCTTGAAGCGTCGCATCCAGGGGCTGCCGGCGGCGGAGGGTGGCGCCAGCACCAGCGCACCGGGTAGCGCGCCGGGATCGTCGATGGCGCTGAGCGGCTGGCTCGGAAACAGCCGAACGCCCTGCTGTTCGTAGAGCCGGATCAGGGGCGTCATGGCGCCGTGCAGCAGCACTTCGGTCGCGGGCAGCGGGCGCTCAGCTGCCGCGAGCGCGGCCAGCTCACCAAGCACGCGCTGCGCTTTGCCGAGCGCATAGCAGAACAGCACGCTGGTGGTGTTGCGGTCGGCGTTACCGCGCCACCAGTCGGCGATGTCCTGGACTACGGCGCTGCCATCGCGCCAGCGGTAGATGGGCAGCGCGAAGGTGGCTTCGGTAATGAACGTTGTGCAGGGAACGACCTCGAAGGGTGCGCAGGTTGGGTCCGGGTCGCGCTTGTAGTCACCGGAGACCACCCAGGTCTCGCGACCGTTGCTGACCCGCACCTGCGCCGAACCGAGCACGTGGCCCGCGGAATGCAGGCTCACCTCGACGTCGCCGATCGCGATCGGGGTGCCATAGCCGAGCGTGTCTACCGGCAGGTCTTTGCTGATGCGCTGGCGCATGATCGCCGCCGTCTCCGGCGTGGCGAGGTAGCTGGCGCTGCCTGGCCGGGCATGGTCTGCGTGGCCGTGCGTTACGATGGCCCGCCGTGGGGGCGGCTGACCGACGCGAGGCCAGGGATCGATGAAGAAGTCGCCCGCGGCACAGTACAGCCCCTGTTCCGTCAACGTCAGGAGGTCAGCCATGGGCGGCGCAGGAGCGGTTCTTCCGGGGCGGGCAGTCGATCATTGTCTTCACATTTCGCGGGTGTCCCTGTGAGCGTACCGTCACCGCGTCGTATCCTGCTGTTCAACAAACCCTACGGTGTGCTCTCGCAGTTCACCGATGCTGCTGGGCGGCCGACCTGTGCTGATTACATCACTCTGCCGGGCGTGTACTGCTGCGGGCGCCTCGACCGTGACAGCGAAGGTCTCCTGGTGCTGACCAACGACGGGCGCCTGCAGCACCGGCTGAGCGATCCGCGGCATAAGGTCAGCAAGTGCTACTGGGTCCAGGTGGAGGGGGTTCCGGAAGCAGGAGCGCTCGAGCAGCTGCGCGCCGGGGTCGAGCTGAAGGACGGCCTGACCGCGCAGGCCGGCGCCGAGGTGATGGCGACGCCGGAAGTCCTCTGGCCGCGGGACCCGCCCATTCGCGAACGGCGGGCGATCCCGACGAGCTGGCTGCGGCTGACGATCAGCGAAGGCCGCAATCGCCAGGTGCGGCGCATGTGCGCGGCCTTGGGCTATCCCGTGCTGCGGCTGATCCGCTATCGCGTCGCGAGCTGGACCCTCGACGCCCTGCCGAGCGGAGCTGTTCGCTCTGTGTGAGCTGCAGGCTGTTTATCAGCAGTGGGGTTCTTTATCAGCCGCAGGCTCTTGATTGGCCGCAGGCTCTTTTTAGCCGCAGGCTCTTGACTAGCCGCGGGCGCCGCCCCTCGCTGGGGCCGTATACTGCGGTCTTTTGTCCGAGGGAGCACATCCAGCCATGAACGAGACGCAACACCGCTTTCTGGCCCGGGGTGGTCGCCCGGTCGATGACGTGCTGGCCGAGCTTGAAGCGAAGCGAGCTGGAGACGTGCGCTGGCAGGATGGCCAGGTCTTCGGAATGATTTACAACGGTGGTCCTTCGGTGCACGAGGTGGCGGAACGGGCGGCGCGGCTCTACCTGCACGAGAACGCGCTGAATACGAAGGCCTTTCCGTCCCTCGGGGCCATTCAATCCGAGTGTGTCGGCTGGACCGGCGAGCTGCTCAACGCGCCTGCGGGGGCAGCTGGCTTTCTGACCAGCGGCGGCACGGAATCCATCCTCTGCGGCGTGCTGGCAGCGCGCGAGCGCGCCGAGGCGGAGCGCGGCATCCACGAGGGGGAAGGCGAAATCGTGCTGGCCGAAAGCGCGCATGCAGCTTTTCACAAGGCTGCACACCTGTTCGGGCTCAAGGTCCGGAAGACCCCGGTATGCGAGGACTGGACCGCCGACGTTGATGCCATGGCAGAACAGGTGGGACCGAAGACGGTGCTGGTTGTTGGCTCCGCACCGCAGTATCCCCAGGGGGTGGTCGATCCCATTCCGGCCATTGCCGAGCTGGCCGCCAGCGTTGGCGCCAACTGCCATGTCGACGCCTGCATGGGCGGCTTCGTGCTGCCGTTCGTGGAGCGGCTGGGGCGGCAGGTACCGCCCTGGGATTTCCGCGTCGAGGGCGTGCACTCGATCTCGGCGGACATTCACAAGCTTGGCTACGCACCGAAAGGGGTGAGCGTGATCCTGCATCGCAGCAAAGCGCTGCGTAAGTTCCAGACCTTCATCTTCGATGGTTGGCTGGGGGGCTTTTACGCTTCACCGGGGCTCCAGGGAACGCGCTCCGGGCTGCCCATGGCCGCGGCCTGGGCGGTGATCCAGCATCTGGGCGTAGATGGCTACACGGAGCTCACCCGGCAGACCCTTGCGAACGCCGACCAGCTGCGGGCAGGCATTGCGGCAACCGACGGTGTACGCGTGCTCGGCAACGGTCAGTACCATCTGGTCGCAATGGCAGCAGATCCCGCGGTGACGCCGGAAGTCGATGTCTTTGCGCTGGGGGATGCGCTGCTTGAACGTGGCTGGTTCCACGACCGGCAGACGCCGCCGGACAACCTGCACTCCACGGTCAGCAACAGCAATACTGGGGCGATCGAGCGCTACCTGGCCGACCTTCGGGAGTGCGTGGCGCTGGTGCGGAATCAGCGAGCAGACGACCGGTCAACAAACTACGCCACGTTGGAGTAGGGCTCAGAGGCTCGGTTCAACGCTCGCTCAAGGTGCGCAATCCGACCGTGCTTGTCCAACCAGTTATGCTGCATCGCAACAATACCTGGCAAGTAGCTGATAATTAGGTACAACAATAGGGGCTATAAGCTCAGCAGCTTGTTGACTCCTCCCATTTATTTCCCTAGTTTCTCCATTCTGTGAGTGGAGAGAGACTCACCGACGTGGCACCTGCCACCCGGCATCAAGCGTGGAGAGAGCGCTATGCCGACCCCGTCCAATCGATTTGCTGACTAGCGGTTCCCCGATCAGGGGGAACCGATCAGCGGCTCCTGCGTTCAGGAGCCCGTCGAGCAGGCGGTACTCAACTGGTAACTAGGGGATAATTATGGTGACTGTGAGCGAGCGGCGAACAGCCGCTCTGGTAGTAGCACTGCTCAGCTTCCCGCTGTTCAGCGCTCCGCTACTCGCCGCTGAAGGCGAGATCGAGGAAGTCGTCGTGACCGGCTCGTTCATTAAGCGAACCAGCCAGGTGGACAGCGTTTCACCGATTACTAACGTCGGCCGCGCCGACATCGACCAGACCGGCATCATCACCGGGCAGGAGCTGTTCCGCTGGCTGCCGAGCAATACCGGCTCGGAGAACCAGGCGGATGCACTGACCCAGGGTGGTACGCCCGGCACTGCAAACGTCAACCTCCGTGGTCTGGGTCTCGGCTCGACGCTGGTGCTGATCAACGGGCGCCGGCAGACCGTCAGCAGCGCGACGGCCAACGGCGGCGATACCTTCGTCGACATCAACAGCCTGATGCCGCTGATCATGCTCGAGAACATCGAAGTCCTGAAGGACGGCGCCGCCGCCATCTTCGGTTCCGATGCGGTAGCCGGGGTTGTGAACTACAAGACCCGCGACAATTTCGAAGGCTTTGAAATGCGCTTCAACTACCAGGCGACGGGCGAAAACGACGATCAGCGTGATCAGGAGATCTCCGCGATCTGGGGCGTTGGCAACGATACGTCCAGCCTGGTGTTTGCCGCCAGCTACTTTGATCGTACAGAGATGACCCTCGGGGAGCGCGATTTCGATACGAAAACGAACTCCACCTTCGGCCAGCCGGGTTCCTACCTGCCTCTGGCGCCGTCTGCGCTCGTACCTTCTGCGGTACCTGGCGCGTTTAACGCGGATCCAGGCTGTGCCGGGGCCACCGGTGCTACGGTGCTGCCAACCGGTGGCGGCACTTCGCTGTGCCTCTTTGACTTCGGCCCCTCCTTCTCGCTGGTGCCCGATGAGCAGCGTCTGTCTGCCTACGTCGTCGGCGAGCACTTCGTGAGCGAAGCGCTGACGCTGCGCGGTGAGCTTGGTGTCGCGCGCAACGAAGCTGTCGGTGGCTATTCACCGTCGTTCCCGAACCTGAGCTTCCCGCTGATCGGCGCTGATCATCCCGGCAATCCTTACGGCGTGCCGGTGCTCGGGCGCTTCCGGATCATCGGTGACGGCCTTGGTGCACCCGGCAGTGGCCGTGTCGTCAACACCGGTGATCATCAGACGACCCGCTTCGTGCTCAACGCCTCTGGCGACATGGGCTTCCGCAACTGGTCCTACGATGCGAGCTGGAGCTGGTCGCAGAATGACTACACGGCAACCGCCAAAGACCAGGTGCTGTCCAAGCTGAACCTCGGCGTGCAGGGCTTTGGTGGCCCGCGCTGTAATCCGCTGACCGGTACCGCCGGCGTTGGCGACTGTGAGTACCTAAACCCGTTTGCCAGCGGCTTTACGCCTGGCAGCGGCGTCGAGAACTCCCCCGAGCTGCTCGACTGGGCAACCTCCGACAACCAGAGCGAAACCAAGTCCGAGCTCAGCACCCTTGACCTGATCTTCTCTGGCGACGTTGCCGATCTGCCGGCCGGTGCCCTGGGTCTCGCCTTCGGGTATCAGCGTCGGGAAGAAAGCCGCGTGGCTAACCTCTCCGACGATGCCAACAACGCTGATCTGGCGTTCCTGATTGGTGATCTTGACACCAATGCTGAGCGCGAAGTCGATGCCTTCTTCGTCGAGGCGTTGGTGCCGATCTTTGACAATGACAGTGGTTCGCTGGAGGCTCAGCTCGCGGTCCGGCACGAGGACTACAGCACCGGCTTCGATTCGACCGATCCGAAGGTTGGCCTGCTGTACCGCACGCAGAGCGGTCGCTTCGCCGCCCGTGCCACCTACGGTACGGCGTTCCGCGCCCCGACCCTGTTCCAGCAGTTTGTGCAGGATACGTCGCTCAACCAGACCTCTGACCCGCTCACCTCACCGAATCCGACCTTCCTTGGCTGGACGGCGAGCCCGGCGGAACTGGATCCCGAAGAGGCAGATACCTTCAATGTCGGCGTGACCTTCGAGCCGATCGAAGATCTGACGATCAGCGTTGACTACTACAACGTGCAGTACGAGAACCGCCTCGTTCAGCAGTCCGGTCAGGAACTGCTGAACGCCGAGAACGCGGCCATCAATGCGGCGGGGTGCACGACCGGTGCTGAGTTCCTGGCTTCCGCAACCTGCCAGGCCGCGGCCAATCCGACGCAGATCCTCCGCGATCCAACCACCGGCGTACCGCTGCGTATCTTCGTTGATCGCTTCAATGCAGCAAACGCGGAGACTGACGGTATCGACCTCGAAGTGGGCTACGTCAGGGACACCGACATCGGCAGCTTCTTCGTCAATCACAGCACGTCCTATGTGTTGAGCTTCGACCTGGACGCTGGCGGCATGGGCGCGGTCAGCCGCGATGGCGCCGGAAGCCGCAACAACGCGAGCGCGCTGGCCAACCCGATTCCGCAGATCCGTTCCAACACCGTTGTTGGCTGGGGCCGCGGTTCTCACAACGTCAACGCGGTGGTCCGGCTGATCGACTCCTACGATGATCAGGCGCCGGACGGCAGCGTCGCGGGCGAGATCGACGAGTGGTGGGTGGTTGACCTGCAGTACGGGTTCACCACGTCACTGTTCGATGATCACGAGCTGGGCATCACCCTGGGTATGCTGAACGCGTTTGACGAGGATCCGCCGGAAGTCTCTGGTTCTGCCAACGAGTTTGGCTATGACACCAAGACCCACGATCCGCGTGGCCGCATGTTCTACATGCAGTTCAACTACGCGCTCTGATCAACGGATCCGTATCAGCGACGAAAAAACGCCCGCAATTGCGGGCGTTTTTTTTTGCCTTTCAGATTGTTGTTACGCGATCGCCAGGTACTGAATGTTGCAACGCACAATTCCACCTCTCTGGCTGGTGCCCCTAGAAGTTGTTGACGAATCGAAGGGATTTCCCTAGCTTCGGTTGTCGTGAGTGGAGAGAGACTCACCGACTAACTCCGTTTCGTTCATTTGGGGATCTGCGGCGAACGGATGACCACAGAGGGGAGACTAATGACGAATCCAAGTGGGCGGTGCACGGCTGCCCTGTTTCTTTTGCTGTTTAGCACACTGTTCTCTCCCGGCAGCTTTGCTGCTGGCGAAGAGATTGAGCAAGTTATTGTTACCGGGTCCTTCATTCGAGGCACGCCCGAAGATGCGGCTTTGCCCGTAGACGTTCTAAGTCGTTCAGATCTCGAAGATGTCGGCAACCCGTCGATCACTGAGATGATTCGGAACATGAATGTCAGCTCGGGTGCACTGGCAGAGACCAACCAGTTCGATACGCGTGGTGGCCAGGGCAACGAAGGTGTTGCAACGGTTAACCTTCGTGGCCTTGGCTCGGCTCGGACCTTGGTGCTTATCAACAGCAAGCGGCAGGTGTCGACGGAAACCAACGGTGTCGACATCAAGGCAATCCCGAGTATTGCTATTGGTCGCATTGAAGTATTGAAGGACGGAGCTGCTGCTACCTATGGTTCTGACGCCATCGGTGGGGTCGTGAATTTCATAACCCGGGACAGTTTTGAGGGCTTCGAGCTGCGTGGATCGTTCCAGGACATCGACGGTTCCGATGGCGATCGCGAGATCGCAGCCATTTTTGGCGGCGGAACGGACACCCTCAACTATGTCCTGTCGGCCGAGTTCAATGAGCGTTCTGAACTGCGCATTCGCGATCGGGACTGGGCACTTCGTCCGTTTAGCGAAAACCCGGCACCGGGCGGCTGGTCGTCGATCGGGAATCCCGGCACGTTGTTGCCGGCGGTTTCGGACGGTGCTGGGGGTACTTCTACGGCGCCGTTTGCGCTGGGCCT
>JBCDGJ010000207.1:0-8072 GCA_038757945.1 Pseudomonadota bacterium | reverse complement strand
CGTTGCCGCCATTGAAGAGCGCATGAGTGCGTTCGTGGACGCCTTTAACGGTGTCAAGGTGCTGGCCGATGAGCTGACCGACTTCGATACCGAAAGCCAGCAGGGTGCGCTGCTGACCGGTGATGCCACCTTGCGCTCTATAAGCAGTCAGCTGCGGCGCTTCCTGGCCGCGCCTATTGACGGGCTGGAGGACTCGGGCTTCCGCAGTTTGGTTGATGTCGGCCTGACCACAAACCAGGATCTCGGCTTCATTCTGAGCTTCGACGCGGCTCAGTTCACGCGTCTGCTGCAGGAAGATACCCGCGGCTTGACCACGCTGCTGACCGATGACGTACGGGCAACGGACAGCCAGCTCGAGGTTCGGTCCTTCTCTGATGCAACGGCCGCCGGAACCTATGCGGTTGAGATTACGCAGGTGGCGACCAATGGCCGCAACACCGGGGCCGCGCTGGCCTCGCTCTCCGGAGCGACGGTCATCGATGCGAATAACGACAGCCTGCGGGTCTCGATCGACGGCGTCGCCAGCGAAGAAATTGTGCTGACCGCCGGAACCTACGCCGACAGCGATGCGTTGGCTGTGGAGCTCGAGCGCCAGATCAACGCGGACCGGCTGCTGCGCGATGCGGATCGCTCGGTCGACGTGGTATTTGATAGCGCTTCCGAGCAGCTGCTCATTCTCTCGAACCGCTTCGGCTCGGGATCAACGGTCGCCATCGATGCAGTAGACAGCAGTACCGCGGCGACGCTGGGGTTCAGCGAGAGCGACGGCGTCGAGGAAGCCGGGCTCGATGTAGCTGGACTCGTGGACGGCGTGCCCGGGCAGGGCAGCGGCCAGTTCCTGCAGGTTCCCCTGGGGCCGGCACCGGCCAGCGGCGCACGGTTGGACGGGACCGAGATCAGCTTTCCGCTGACGGTCGTGGCCGCGGCCGATACCTTCTCCCTGACGGTCGATGGGACCAACACGGGAACCCTGACCGTGCCCGCTGCAACGTACAACTCCGGTGCAGAGCTCGCCGCCGCCATTACCACAGCGGTTAATGACAGCGCGCCCATCACGGCATCCGGACAGACGATTGAGGCTCGCTTCGATCCGTCCGCGGGGCGGCTGGTGCTCGCATCCACCACCACCGGGCAATCTTCGACGCTACGGCTTGAAGCAATCGACGAAACGCTAGCCGGCCAGCTCGGATTGACGGTCGGCGCCGAGTCCATCGGCACCAACGCCGGACGCCAGGATAGTGCTGTCGGCGGCCTGCAGATCCGCGTTACCGGTGGCGATGTCGGAGCGCGCGGCGAAGTGAGCGTGATTCGCGGCGCGATGAACGGTCTCGACCGGTTCCTCGACACGCTGCTGTCCAGTTCTGGCGCACTCCGAACCAGGGTCGACGGTCTCGAAGAGCGTCTCGCCGACATTGATACCGAGGCGGTAGATTTTGATGAGCGCATGGACGCGCTCGAGGAACGGCTGCGATTTCAGTTCGCGGCCGCTGATGCGCTGATCTCACAGCTCAACAACACGTCGAGTTTTTTAGAACAACAGTTGGCTTCTCTGCCCGGCGTGAGCCGGGATGAAAGCTGACGCTGAGCAGGAAGCAATGCAATGAATGCAGTCGTGAGTGCCTATCAACAGCTGGATGTCATCGGACAGATCGCCAACGCCTCGCCGAAGGAGCTGATCAGTCTGCTGTTCAGTGGCGCAAACGCGAAGCTATCGCGGGCCATGGGCTGTATCCGCCACGACGACTTCGTCGGCAAGGCTGAGGCCCTGAGCTCCGCCATGGAGATCATCGAGGGACTGCGTCAGTCGCTGGACCTCGAGAAGGGCGGAGAGCTGGCCGGTAACCTGAACGAACTCTACCAGTACTGCGTGCGACGCCTGCTGCGCGCGAACATTGACCATGACGAGAGTGCGGTCGCAGAGGTCGCCTCGCTGTTGAAGACCGTCGCCGATGCCTGGGACGCTCTGGAACCGGAAGTCGCTGAGTAGTGGTTGAGTCCAGACTGCAAGAGGCGGAGCAGCTGATTCGCGAGATCGAGGCTGCGCTTGCCCGTTCTGCGCCAGATCAGGCGCAGGCTGCGAGCCAGGCGCTGGACCAACTGCTCAGGAACCATGCCTGGCCCCGCCCCCAGCTGCACGCGCTGCGCACCGCGCTGCAGCGGCCACGGTCTGACAGCACGCTGCTGCGTGAGCGGCTGCTGGCTGAACTGCGCGTTCATCGCCGTACCCGTGGGCACCTGACCCACTATCAGAAGGTCGGGCAGGGGTACTGAACGTAAGCGCCGCCTGACCCCGCCAGCGACGTCCCCGCGGGCTGTCGCACTACACAATGCTGACGGGATTCAGCTTTCCCGTGTCGGAAATTTGACCATTCCGGAATCGCTGTCTTAACTGAATTTGACTGTTAAGCCAGGAATGACCCATGCAGAAACTGGGTTTCGGAGTGATTGCCGACGATGCCGGTGCCGTACAGGCGCTCAAAGCTCAGCTGAGCCTGATCGGGGAAGGAGTGGTGGACCCGGAGCAGGCAGACGCCGTGTTCTATCTTGGTGGCAACCTGCAGCCGGAGCGGTTGCGGGGCGTGCTGCTGGTCACCGAATCCGCGACGGCGGTGCTGAAGGCAGCAGCGCTGACTACGGTCAGCGAGCCGCTTTCGCTCAGCACGCTGCAACACACGGTCGCGCAGTGCTACCGACAGCAGCGCGAGCAGAGCTCCAAGACCGGCGACAACGCTGAACCTCAGGAAATTGTAGGTGACAGCGCTGCAGCGCGCCGGATTCGTCAGCAGCTCCGTCAGGTTGCGCGGACCGACAGCACGGTGCTGCTGACGGGCCCTTCGGGGACCGGCAAGTCCTTCATTGCCGAGGTTCTGCACCGGCATTCGCCACGCTCCGGCGGCGCGTTCGTACCAGTGAACTGCGGGGCGATTCCCGCCGATCTGATGGAGAGCGAGCTGTTCGGTCATGAACGTGGCGCTTTTACCGGTGCAATCGAACGCAAGATCGGCCGCTTTGAGTTGGCGGCCGGTGGCGCGCTGTTTCTCGACGAGATCGGCGAGTTGCCGGGACCGCTGCAGGTGAAGCTGCTGCGTGCGCTGCAGGAGCGGCAGTTTGAGCGGGTTGGCGGGATGGAGACCTTTACCGCCGACGTTCGGGTGGTTGCCGCTACCAACGCCGACCTCGAAGCGCTGATCGCTGAACGCAGATTCCGCGAAGATTTGTTCTACCGGCTCAACGTGTTTCCGATTGCGGTCCCTTCGCTGGCAGAACGTAAGGAGGACATGGGCGCTCTGGTTGCCGCGCTGCGGGACGATCTGATCCGTCAGATGGGCAGCGCGGTCCGTCTCACTGAGGCTGCGCTGGAGCGGCTGTCAGCGTACAGCTGGCCGGGCAACCTGAGGGAGCTTCGCAACCTGCTGGAACGGCTCTATGTCGAGTTTGGTGACGTGATGCTTGATGATAGCGACCTGCCCGAACGGTTGCTGCAGCCATCGGCGCCTGAAGAACAGGTCGCGATTAAAGCTGCTGGTACTGGCGCTTCGGCTCAGCTGCCGATCAACGGTCTGGATCTGAAGTCCTATCTCTCCGACCTCGAGCAGCAGCTTATCGAGCAGGCGCTGCGAGATTCCGACAGCGTCGTTGCCCGTGCAGCGGATCGCCTGCAGATCCGTCGGACGACGCTGGTCGAGAAGATGCGCAAGTACGGCATTGAGCGGCTGAGTTGATGATTCGTCTGGTCGCTACCCTGATCGAAGGCCTTGACGCCCCCCAACGCGCGCTGGTGCAGACGGTGCTGGATCGGCTGGGCTGGGAGCCCATTGCTGATGTGGCACGGTGTGACTCATCGCTGCCGGTCCTGATTGATGCCAGCACCGCGCAGAAGCAGCTGGCGGCGCTCATCGCCGAGCGACCGACCGCACGCTTTCTCGTGCTCGGCGCGGATTCAGTTCCGCTTGCGCTCTGGAGCTTGCGCCACGGTGCCAGCGACTACGTGGTTGTCGATGGCTCAGCCGCTGCGTCGCAGCGACTTGAGCAAGAGCTGCTCAGACAGCTGCGCGAGCACCGGCCGCGACCAATCAGCAGCTCCGGGGCCGGTCGCGCGGTGTTCCGGCTGGCGCGCCGCGTAGCTGCCACCGACGTTGCGGTCCTGCTGCAGGGCCCCAGCGGCAGCGGCAAAGAGGTGTTGGCGGGGTTCGTTCATCAGCATTCCGCCCGCGCTTCTCGGCCGTTCGTCGCGGTCAACTGCGCCGCGATGCCGGATACGATGCTCGAGTCGCTGCTGTTCGGTCACGAGCGGGGGGCTTTCACCGGCGCTGATCGGCGGCGGGAAGGCAAGTTTCAGCAGGCCAGTGGCGGCACGCTGCTGCTCGATGAAGTCACCGAGATGCCCATCGAGCTACAGGCCAAGCTGCTGCGCGCAATACAGGAGCAGGAAGTCGAGCCGCTGGGGGCTCGCCAACCGGTTGCCGTCGACGTACGCGTGATTGCAACAACAAACCGTGATCCCCAGCAGGCGGTGGTGGAGGGCCAGCTGCGAGAGGACCTCTACTATCGTCTCAGCGTGTTCCCGATTCGGGTGCCGTCGCTCGCTGAGCGGAACGAAGACGTCGTTCCACTGGCACAACAGGTACTCAACCGCTTCGGCAGTGCAGAGCAGATTGAGGCCGGGTTCAGCGGTGATGCGCTTGAGCAGCTGCGGAGCCACAGCTGGCCGGGCAACGTACGGGAACTCGAAAACACCGTTCGCCGCGGCCTGGTCATGAATGAGGTTGGACCGGTCTGCGCCGCTGATCTGGGCCTCGCTTCATCCGCGATTCCGAGCGCACTTAACGCGCCGGTTTCGACCGGCGCTGTCGAGGCGCTCGCGACAGCGCAGGATCTCAGGCAGCGACTGGTCCGTCAGGAAGATCAGCTGGTCCTCGATGCGCTGAAGGACAACGACTTCGTGCGCTCCCGAACGGCAGCCGTGCTCGGAATCAGCGAGCGCACGCTGCGCAACAAGCTTCGGCGCCTCCGTGACGAAGGGCTCCTCGATACCTCCGCGAAACCCAGAATCGAGCCCGCAGGGCAGGGAGTCTGACCATGGCAGATGGAAGCGACGTGCAGTCAGTGCTGCAGACGCTGCGTGCGCTGCAGCAGCAGGCTACCCGCATTGCGCCGGTCAGCACCCAGGAAATTGCGCAGCCCGGGGCACCTGCGGCAACGCCGTTTGCAAACCAACTGCGGGAGGCGCTGCAGGCGGTCAACAACACGCAGAAGGAAGCCAGCGCGCTCGCAGATGGATTCGTGCGCGGCGAGCACAAGGACCTCGTTGGCACCATGGTGGCCGCACAGAAATCGTCAGTTGCCTTTCAGGCAACGCTGGCAACCCGCAACCGTCTGGTGTCCGCCTATCAGGACATCATGAATATGCCGATCTAGAGGTCTGACGAACTGTGGCCAGTGTTCCCGTTCCTGTTACCGCAGAGCCGCGTGACCTGAGTACGCCGGCATTGCCGCTGCCTGGCGCCGACTTTCTGCGTGGCGCCATGCGACTGCCGATGGCGCGACAGATCGTGCTCCTGGTGGCCATCTGTGCGAGCGTTGCCCTGGGTGCGGCATCGGTGCTCTGGATGCGTTCAGCGGACTATAAGCAGCTGCTGGATCTCAGTGACCCCGCACGCTCTGCAGCCGTCATCTCTGCCCTCGAGGCCAACGGGATCGACTACAGGATCGATGATCGGGCGCGCATGCTGCTCGTCGCCGGCGACGATCTGTACCGGGCGCGGATGCAGATAGCCGGTGTCAGCGGCGTATCGACGGAACCGCTGGGCTACGAGCTGCTCGATCGTGAGCAGACCTTCGGCCAGAGCCAGATGATGGAAGCTGTACAGTATCGGCGTGGGCTCGAGGGCGAGTTGGCGCGCAACATTCAGTCCATCGCGGTGGTGCAGCAGGCGCGGGTGCTGATCGCTCAGCCACCGCAGAGCGCGTTTCTACGGAACCGTCGCAAGCCGAGCGCCTCGGTGGCACTGACCCTGGCGCCGGGTCGGCTGCTTGGCGAGGAGCAGATTCGGGCCATCACCAATCTGGTAGCCGGCGCGGTACCGGAGCTCGATCCAGAAGACGTGTCCATCGTTGATCAGGCCGGCCGGCTGCTGACGGCAACCGTCGACAGCCCGGGTGTCAACCCGATTTCTAGATGGCCAGACATACTCGTGACGAGTGTGTCTACTTTCAATTCGGTATCGACATCGACGGCAAAGGTCAGCGTCCCGTCAACTCGGATCGTTTTTATCTCATGTGGTTGCTGGCCATCAACCGTGACCGTCAAACCCTCTGGTATCACGACCCTAGAACCGGGTCCTGGGACCCCATTGTCCCAGGTGCTGGCGCTGCTCCAATCACCGGTTGCCACGGCAGTGTGGGTGATGCCGCCCGAAACCAGCGCAATCGAAGGCATGGTCTGGTGCGACATGCCCGAGTGGGACATGCCACTGTGGAGCATAGACATGTCCATGCCTATCTCTGTCATGGGTTCCATTCGGGCCTCCGATCCGCCGGGAACGGCGGTTGTGCTCCGTGATAGTCTTTGGTCTTAAAGGACTGACCCTGTCAGAAGGCTGTCAATCGCCACGGCCAGGAACGCTCGCGGGTCCCGAAGAGTCAGACAGAGCTAGGGCTTGATGCCAGGATCGAACGGCAATTCCAGACGAAATGCTGCACCGCCCATATGTGAAGCACCGATCTCGATGTTACCGCCATAGAGCTCGACCAGATCCTCGACGATTGCCAAGCCCAGCCCGTGCCCAGGGCGCTTTCGATCGAACCGGGTGCCGCGTTTGAGGATTTCCACTCGCTGAGCCTCGGGAATACCTGGGCCATCATCTTCGATCAGTATTGATACTGTCGTTTCGACGCTCTGCACCGAAATCGAGATTGCTCCAGTCGCCGCGTTACAGGCGTTGTCGAGCAGGTTGCCGATCATCTCGTAAAGATCGGTCTCATCGCATCGTAGTGTGATCCAATCTGGCACCACTTTGTGCAATGAGAGGTGCCGAAGTTCGATGGTCTTTTTCAGCGCCAAGGCCAGATCGTCGACCACCGAGGCTAGGCGCACCAAAGCGTACCCCCGGCCGCTGAACCGGACCCTTGCAAGATGGCGCTGCACCGCGGCATCGATCCGGTCGTTCTGCCGGGTCAACTTAGCGGCCAAATCGGGCGGAACGGTTTCGCCGATCTGACGTAGCACTGTCAGCGGCGTCTTGATTGCGTGGGCCAGGTCAGCTGCCTGGCCTCGAGCTTGGCCAACCAGTCGCACGATGTGAGTCTCAAGTGCCTCCAGTTCGTCGGCGATCGGTTTTATTTCGCGCGGCCAGATAGCCTTTGGGCGACCACTCGTACCTTCACGGATAGCCGCAACCCAAGCGCGGAATGACGCTAGGGGCTTCAGACCTGTATGCATCAGCCAAAGCACTGTGGCGATTTGGCCAACGCCGAGCACGGCCAAGACAATCAATACAAGGCTGCGGAAACGGGCCAGTGAGGCCTCGATCTCCTCGGACGGGCGCGCCACAGAAAAGGTGTATGCTCCCTGCGCAAACCGTGGCACCACGCGGCGGGAGATCCCGGTTAGTGTTCTACCAAGCGGGCCGGTGAAAGTGCCGACGCGGCCGGTCGGTGCTGCTACGACGGCTGCATTCGGTGTTTCGACAGGCCCCAAAGACGCCGACTGAAGCACGACAGCATTGTCTTTCCGAATTTGCCAGACCCAACGCGACAATGGCCTATCATATCGTGGATCGGCCATTTGGCTGCGCAGGCGCAAAGTCCCAGACCGAGCGGAGCGCTCTGTCAGAGAGACCAGTTGAATCAGATGGTTGCTCAACTCGGTCCGCACCTGATCTTCGATATGGCTGTTAAATAAGCTGATCAGTACCGCGGCCGCGACAGCTATCGTCAGGATGCACCAAACCAAAGCTGAAAACACCAAGTTCAGCAAGATTGAACGCTTCGGTCGGGTCTGGTTTGGCGGCGGATTTGGTGCCGACGGACTGGTCGCACCCGCGGAACCGCCAAGGTGTTCTGCAGTTCCG
>JBCDGJ010000206.1:0-8086 GCA_038757945.1 Pseudomonadota bacterium | reverse complement strand
TATGCCTAAGGAATTCTTTAGATCGACAATCAAATTGTCGAAAGCGGCGGCGCCAATCGCTCTGTTTGCGGATGTTACTTATGACTTAAGCAAGCATTGGACGTTCACGGCAGGCCTGCGCTACGACGAGGAAGAGTTCCGCAATTTGGGTGAGGAGACGATACTTGAAGTCTCGCCGGCAGACTGTGTTATAGCTCCCTTCGTGCCGTCTTTTGGGGGGTTGCCCTGTAGCGCTCTCGCAGACTTGGGAGAGGACGAGCCATTGCCTAGTGGAGACTTTGATGCTTGGCTACCGCGTGCGTCAATCATCTACCGGTTCGATGATAAGCGCTCGCTGTCATTAAATTATGCACGCGGCTATCGCGCGGGCGGCAGCTACATTCGTCTGGTAGTTCCGCCACAAATCCTTGATTTCGAACCTGAGATTCTCGATAGCTATGAGCTTGCATGGCGATCTCAATGGCTGGACAACAGACTTGTCCTCAACGCAAACGTATTTTATTCGGACTGGAAAGATCAGCAGATTTCTATCCCGGGTCCAACCGGTCTCAATTTCGATCAGCTGATTGTTAATGCCGGCACATCCGAGCTTTACGGTATGGAGATTGAAGCACAAATGAGCTTTAGCGAATCGCTAGCAGGCTTCGTCTCACTCGGTTTGTCACACACCGAATTTCAGGACTTCCCCTTTGCGGTGGATGAGAATGGGGACCCTGTGAATAGGGATGACCCAACATTCGCCAACCTTGCGGGTAACGAGTTCAATACGGCACCGCGGACGACCTTGTCGGTAGGTCTTGCCTGGAATCACGACAGCGGTTGGTTCGCGAGTGGCAACGCCAGCTATGCGAGTGACCAGTTTTCCGCCGTTACCAACCTTGCGGAGAACCGGGTTGGTGAATTCATCCTGGTCAATGCCCGTGCTGGCTATCGCTGGAACCAATGGAGTATTGCGGGCTTCGCGGACAATTTGTTCGATGAGCGTGTTGTGCTGTCGCAAGGCTTGGCTGGAGTTGACGTCGCCACAGGCGAGGTAGGACTAAATCCGACGCCGTCGTTCACCGTAAACGACCCAAGAGTCTTCGGGCTTGAGGTGCGATTCCGCAACTAGTGCGAATAGGGCGAAGCGTATGGGTAAAGACAACGTTGTCGGAGGTGGCTCCGGAAATTCGGACAGATGCATAAGTGAAGGATCTGCTCAACAATGGGGCTGAGCCCCGAGGAGCAGAGATGAGAAGACCGAGGCGCAATCACAGCGCGAAGTTCAAGGCGAAGGTCGCCATGGCGGCTTTGAAGGGCGAGAAAACACTGGCGGAGCTCGCTGAGCAGTTTGACGTTCATCCGAATCAGATCACGGACTGGAAGAAGCAGCTGCAAGCGCAATCCGAGTCGATCTTCCTGACGAAGGCGGAAAAGCAAGCGGCTCAGTCGGGCCCCTCCGTCGAACAGCTGCAGGCCAAGATCGGCCAGCTGACGATGGAGAACGATTTTTTAGAGCACGCGCTCGGCAAGCTGGACGGGCCGAGCGGAAAGTGATGATCGATCCAGACAGTAAGCTCTCGATCAGGAGTCAAGCTAAGGCTCTGGGCCTTTCGCGATCCAGCGTGTACAACCAACCGGTGCCGCTGAGCGTACGAGACGAGACGCTCATGCGGCTCATCGACCGGCTGCATCTCGAGTATCCTTTCATGGGGAGTCGCCAGTTAAAACGACCGCTGAAAGGCCTTGGCCACAAGGTTGGCCGACGGCATGTCAGCACGCTCATGAAACGGATGGGCATCGAGGCGCTTTACCGTCGGCCGCGAACGACGAAGCCAGCCCCGGGGCACCGGGTGTATCCCTACCGGCTTCGTGGCTTGACCATCGACCGGTCGAACCAGGTCTGGGCGCTGGACATCACGTACTTGCCCATGAAGCGCGGCTTTGTTTACTTGGTGGCTGTCATGGACTGGGCATCACGCCGCATCTTGTCCTGGCGGCTGTCGATACGATGACGGCAGACTTCTGTGTTGAGGCGCTCAGCGAAGCCCTCGATCGATACGGTACGCCGGAGATCATTAACACGGATCAAGGTAGCCAGTTCACGAGCCAGGAGTTCGTTACCACAGTGCTTGAGTCTGGAGCCAGGCTGAGCATGGATGGTCGCGGCGCATGGCGTGACAACGTCTTCGTGGAGCGGTTCTGGCGGACGCTGAAATACGAGGAGGTGTACCTCAGAGCGTACCCCAGCGTCGGAGACGCGAGAGTCTCTCTCGGTCGATACCTTGCGTTTTACAACGAAGGGCGTCGCCACAGTGCACTGGAGGATCGAACCCCAGACGAGGCTTACTTCAAACAACCGCTGCAGCAAGCAGCATGAGGACTGCGTTGACCACCGCGCGCTTCCACGGCCTATGTGGGGCCGGGGGCGCACCGTGGACAATGCTCAATCTGCAGATCCATCACTTAACTTCTGCGAAAAGTGGTCCAGGAAAGGGGGGGGCACCTCTAACAGCTTGGCGGCCTGGCGCCCCAAATCGCTATGAAATCAAAGGCTTGACCTCCGTCACGGGACGATATGTTATAACGTCGTTTTTTGCGGAGGCTTCCCCGTGGGTTCATCCCTGCCCGTAACTGTTCTGTCCGGCTTTCTTGGTGCCGGCAAGACGACGCTCATGAACCACGTCCTTAACAATCGCGAAGGCCTGCGGGTCGCGGTGATCGTGAACGACATGGGTGAGGTCAACATCGACGCGGACCTGCTGCGCGAAGACGTATCCCTGCAGCAGGTCGACGAGAAGCTGGTGGAGATGACCAACGGCTGCATCTGCTGCACCCTGCGGGAGGATCTGCTGATTGAAGTTGCTCGCCTGGCGGACGAGCAGCGGTTCGATTACCTGCTGATCGAATCGACCGGAGTGTCTGAACCGCTGCCAGTGGCAGAGACCTTTACCTTTGCAGACGAGTCGGGTCGATCACTGTCATCGGTCGCTCAGCTGGACACCATGGTCACCGTTGTTGATGCGTTCAATTTTCCAAAGCTGGTGGCCGAAGCGGAAAGCCTGAAAGACAGAAACATGGAGGTTGGTGAAGAAGACGAGCGCAATATCGCCGATCTGCTCATCGATCAGGTTGAGTTCAGCAACGTCATCGTGGTGACCAAGACAGACTTGCTCGACGCTGCCGAGACCGATGCGCTCCTCGCGACACTTCGTCGCTTGAACCCGCGTGCTGAGGTGATCGTTGCTGAGCATGGCAGGATCGAGCCGAAAGCGATTCTCGGTACCAGAAAGTTTGACATGGCTGAAGCAGCAAACGCCCCGGGCTGGCTGGTAGAACTGCGTGGCGAACACGTCCCGGAAACCGAGGAATATGGCATCGGTAGCTTCGTTTATCGGGCCCGTCGGCCGTTTCACCCGCAACGCCTTTACAACTTTCTTGTCCAGGGCTGGCGCTACGGCAATCTCGTTCGATCCAAGGGTTACTTCTGGCTGGCCACACGGTTTGATCAGGCGGGTTCCTGGTCTCAGGCCGGCGGCATCATGAATCACGGCTTTGCCGGCCTGTTCTGGTCAGCGGTAGCTCTAGACCAGTGGCCTGAACATGGGGAGCACAGGGCAGCGATCGAAAGTAAGTGTGAGCCACCCTACGGTGATCGCCGCCAGGAGATCGTCTTCATTGGGCAGGGGCTCGACGAAGCGCAAGCTCGTCAAGCACTGGACAAATGCTTGCTTACCGATACGGAGCTGGCTGCCGGCCCGGATGCGTGGAAGCGGTACCCGGACCCGTTCCCACAGTGGATACGCGAAGTGGAGGAGGCTTAATGGACATGCGGCAGGTGAGTAGTGATCAGCTCGGCGACTTTGCAGCGATCTATGACGCAGATGTGGAGCTTGTCTGCGTTGCCCGCCCGCAGGCGCAGGCCTGTGAGGCAGTGTCGAAACAGCTGGTCAGTTCGCGTCAGGTACCCAGCCTGCGCTGGATGCAGGCAGCAGGCGATGCAGGTGCGCCTGCCAGTGCGCTCCCTGCAACGGTTGATGCTGAGGTGCGAGCGGTGCTGGTTGAACAGGTTGCCGAAGCCGGCGAAGTCCTGCGGCAGCTCATGGGGTGTGAGCAGGTTGGGGTTCGCCTGGAGACTCTGAATGCGCCCATGTGCCCGCGATTTCATGTGGATCACGTACCTTGTCGCATGCTGATTACGCTGAGCGGCGCGGGCACAGAGTGGATCAGTCACGCTGATGTGGACTGGACGGCTTTCGCTGACCCGGAGACGACAGCGCCCCCCGTTAGAGACCGCGGCCAGGTACGGCACCTCGCTACAGGCCAGTGGTCGTTGCTGAAGGGCGGCGCCTGGGTTGATGGCTTTGATGGCGTGGTTCACCGTTCGCCCAATGCACCTGGCGGCCGACTGCTGCTGTCGCTGGATCCGATTCTCTAGCCAGCGCTACCGCTCTGAAATCGAGCTGTCTAGTTGCTCACCCGACGCTTCTTGCGCTGCCTGGTGACGTTGCCATTGCCATCAACGGAACGAACGCCGCGGCGTTCTACGGTGGCGCCGCCACGATTGGTGCTGCGGCTGCGCGTGGCATCGAAGGTACCGCTACCGTTTCCGTCCCGGGTGGTCCGTGCTGTGGTGCTGCGAGATGCCCACCGGCCTTCGCTGGTGCTGGCGTTGCCGGATGCTTCGAAGTCACGGCCGCCTTCGCTGTTCTTCCGCCAGGCTGCATGACGTTCCGACTGAGCTGTGCGCGTTTCTCCGTTTGCGTTGGTCGCCGTCGCGTTTCGGGTACGGCTGAACGAACCGGAACCATCTTCATTTCGCGTCAGCGTGCTCTGCTGTCCTGCGTCGTAGCTGCGACCGCCGCTGCCTTCAACGCGAGTGTGGCGATCCACCGTGGTTTGACCATCGTCGCTCCGCGCTACGTCAACGGTCTTGCTCTTGGTGACGTTTTCGCCCTCTTGATTGGTGAGGGTGCGGTCTCTCTGATAGGTCCTTGAACCATCGTCGTTTTCAGTGACCGATCCCGAAATGCTGGAATCGACAGCGCGCCCTGTGGTGGTCGACAGTGAGTCGTTCCGGCTCCATGAGGTCCCGTTACTGAGCTCCGTAGCGGTCGTCTGCCGGGTTCGCGTCGCGGACTCACCGGTCGTCGGGTTCGTTACGGTGCGCTCGTAGTCTCGTACGGTCGTTTCGCTACCGTCGGGTTCGGCTGCGTTAACGGCCGGGATGGCCAAGAGGGATACGAGGGCTGCGCCAAGGACTGACCGGGTACTGAACAACATACTTTGCCTCCTGGTGATGGGCTCTGGTCGCGAAATCGATCGCGCCTGAGTGGGCAACAACGTTTGTGGTCAGGTTTGGTTGACCTGGCGCGCTTAGCTGCGCGTGCCGCGGATGTGCTCCCGCATCTCGGCCCTGCGCTCTTCCTGAATGAGCTCGAGCTCCCTGAGCTGCGCGCCGCTGAGGATTGGCTTCAGCTGGCTGAGCATGCCGCTGCGCATCGTCTCCATTTCCTTACGCAGGGCTCTCAGCTTTCGCAGACCAGGTTTCGCAGCGGAACCCTGGTCGTTCTCGAGGTCTATCCCGTAACTTGACAGTATCTGCCTTCGGGCTGCCGCTGCCGCCCGCAGTACCGGCTCAACCTGGCTGGCCTGTTCCTCGGTCAGCTCGAGGCGATCCAGGGTTTGCTGGATCTGATCCCACGCCGGAGCAGCCTGGTCATCCGCTGCGAGCGCGTGCGTATTGAGAAGGAACAGAACGAGGAGGGCGGCTGCGGTGCTTCGTCGGTGCATAGTGATCCCTCTTTCGTTCTTACAGTGAAGCAATTGAGGATATTAAACTATTGATAGTTAATATATCATTACTTTCTGATAGGGTGCTTCGCAGACTGTGACGCTGGTCCATGTAACGCTGCGTCTACCGCTGGAGGAAAGTCTGATGGACGGACGTCATGCGCGTCGGGAGCGTGGCCAACGGGCAGTGATTGATGCCGTGTTCGAGTTGATCCAGGAAGGCGACCTCTCGCCATCGGTTGAGGCGGTAGGTGCCCGTGCGGGCGTGTCCGTAGCAACCATCTTCCGGAACTACGGTAGCCTCGACGAGCTTGGGCGGCAGCTGATGCTGCGGTTTCGGGAACGATTCGGTTCGCTGTTCCTAATCCCAGAGCTTGGGGAAGGCGCCCTGGACCAGAGAATTGGTCGGTACTGTGATGCGCGGTTGGATCTCTACGAGGCGATCTGGCCCTTCGTCCGCTTCATGACTATGAGAGCACCCAGGCAGCCAGAAGCCGCCGCGAACCTCGACCGCCTTCGCGACGTGCTCGGCAACCAGGTTCGTCGCCACTTCAAGGCTGAGCTGAGCGTGTGCGGCCAGGCGGAGTCACAGGATCTGGCCACGGTCATTGATGCTCTGACCGCGCCGGAGTCCTGGTCCCTGATGCAGGTGAACGGCTCACGCAGCAGGCGGCAGATCAAGCGTGCCTGGACATCCGCGTTGTCATCGCTGCTGGGCGATCAAGCTTAACCGTCGAAGAGGAACCCGTATGACTGCAGGCTTGTCTTTGGGGCTGGCGGCACTCGCACTCGTCGTCGGGTCCGGGGTGCTTTGGTTCAGAGCTGCCAGGGTCGTTGCGCTGCCCGAAAACCGTTCGTTTTACGTCGCCGTCTGGTTCGCCGGCGTTGTGCTGGCCGGGCTGAGCCTGATCGGATCTCCCGGCTGGGTAGGGGGGATTGCTGCTCTGGTTGCCCTGCTTGGCGGAGCGTTACTGCTCTTCACGGTAGCAATCAGCAGACAGCGGATTGGTGATGCGTCGATTCGTCCCGGCTCGCGCATACCTGAATTCAGCGCGCCGGACGAGCACGGAACGCACTTCGAATCGTCGTCGTTGGCCGGGCAGCCACTGCTGCTCAAATTTTTTCGGGGGCACTGGTGACCCTACTGCGTCGCCGAGTTGCGGCGATGGGAAGAACTGCGTCCTCTGCTCGAAGCGCGGGGATTGGCTGTTGTCACCGTGTCTACAGACACGCCTGAAGAGATTGCGACAGGTCGCCCTCGACACGGTCTCAGGGCCACGATGTTATCGGATCCGGAGCTGCGGGTGACAGACCTCTTTGGTCTGCGCAACCTTGGTATCCACTCGGGAATGCCCGGGAAGGCAAAGGCGCTGCCGGTGCCGACATCGTTGCTGGTGGATCGGGACGGCATGGTGTTATGGATGGATCAGTCTGAGAATTATCAGCGGCGTTCTGACCCGGACTATGTGCGAGCTGCCCTTCGCACTCATTTCGATTGATACTCGGTGTTCCGAACCTGACTTCCGAGCTTGCCAACGCCAACTGCGCCGGTCGGATGTTCCAGGGTGCGCAGCGCTTACGCTTGATGCTGCTGTGCGCTGAGATGAGCCGGTCTGCAAGCGTCACTGAAGTGGCCGAGAGTTTCTATCTGACCAGGAGGTCGAGCCCATGAGTGTCACGTACGGTCGCCAATTCGTTCTGCTGCTGATTGGCCTCGGGCTGTCCGGTTGCGAATGGATCGACCGAATGCAGCAGGCCAAACGGCTGCGCGACATGGCTGACTCGACTCAGCAGGACACGACCACAACCGATGTCGTCGCTACCCAGGGCGCAGACGGCAGAACAGCGGCGCTGTTGTCGGCGTTTTTCGGGCTGGACGACGCGCTACCGCGCGTCGCCGAACGGGTGTTCTGTTCCGGCGCTGCGGACAAGGATGGCATGCCGGTGGTGTTCTCCCATGAGATTGACCTCGACACGCTGCAGGCAGGGGACTTTCGAGTGGTCACCGCCTCCGGTGCCGTCGGTGAGGTCACCTGTGTCACGCCAGCACCGGCGGATGACCCTGGAGAGACCCGCACCATTCTCATGATCGGCCAGTACGGGGGCGCAGAAGACCCGCCGGTCAGCGTTGAAATCGTTGGTCACCTTCTGTCGATCGATGGGCAGCTCAACTTCCGTGGGGCCCGCGCAGCGGTTACTGCGCTGGAAGCGGGTCCGACCCTTGAATGGTCGGAGGTTGTTCCAGAAAGCCAGTGGGAACTCGGTAGCCCGGGCACCGCGTTTCCCGGGGGTGGCGGCAATGGATGCCCGCCGG
>JBCDGJ010000205.1:0-8116 GCA_038757945.1 Pseudomonadota bacterium | reverse complement strand
TCCGTCCGAGACCGTCAGTCGACCAGCGCCTGATAGACGCGTGTCCGCAGCTCACGGCGGATGGGATAGGTGGAGGAGGGCAGGAGCTGGGTCAGGAAGATCGTGTACAGGTCTTCTTCCGGATCGAGCCAGAAGAAGGTGCTGGCGGCACCGCCCCAGTGGTATTCGCCCGGGCTGGTGACGATGGTCGCCTTCACCGGATCGATCACGACGGCAAAACCGAGCCCGAAGCCGATGCCGTCATAGCTGGTCTCACTCCATACCGGCTGACCCATGGCGGCCATGTCCCGATGGTCTGGCAGCTGGTTCTGGCGCATGTAGCCGACCGTTTTGCGTCCCAGCAGCCGCTCACCATCGAGCGCTCCCTGGTTCAGCAGCATCTGGCAGAAGCGGGCGTAGTCACCAACGGTGCTGGTCAGCCCACCGCCGCCTGAGTACACCTTTGCCGGCTGCAGAAAGGCGCTGGTTGCGGCGTCATCCTGGAGCTTGAAACCGGTCACCGCAGGCGCCTCGTCATCGCTGGCCGTCGCGATGCCGCCAAGGGTTTTGCCGGACTTTGGTGCGTAGCAGCTCGCCAGCCGCGCCGCGTGGTCGGCGTGTACGTGGAACCCGGTTTCGTTCATCGCGAGCGGCTCGAAGATGTGCTGCTGCATGTACGCCTCGAGCGACTGTCCCGACCAGACCTCGACCAGCCGCCCGAGCACGTCCGTTGCGACGCTGTAGTTCCAGGCCGTGCCGGGCTGGCAGATCAGCGGCAGCTCTGCCAGTCGTCGGACGCTCTCCTCGAGCGGTAGCGGGCCGCCGGGGAACTCGAGCTGAAGCTCCCGATAGGCTGCGTCGACGACGTTGGTCTGCATGAAGCCGTAGGTCAGCCCGGCAGTATGGGTCATGACCTGGCGTACGTTCATTGGTGCAGCAGCAGGTGAGGTCTGATCGATCGGTGCTTCACCACCGGCCCAGACCCGGACGTCCCGGAACTCCGGCAGATAGGCGTAGAGCGGATCGTCAAGCTGAAACGCACCCTGCTCGTAGAGCATCATGGCGGCGACCGAAGTCACCGGCTTGGTCATCGAGTAGATCCGAACGATGGTGTCCTGGGTGAACGGGGTGCGCCGTTCGGCATCGGCCCAGCCGGTGGCTTCAAAGAATGCGGGTTGCCCGTGTCGCCCGATGAGCACGCTCGCTCCAGCCAGCCGCTCCGAGCTGACCTGCAGCTTCAGCCAGTCGCTGACGCGCGTCAGCCGCTGGCTGCACAGTCCCAGTGCTTCGGGCCGTTCGATGGATAGCATGATGGCTCGTGTTCCTTCCGTTCCGGGCCCTCTACTGTAGCCGGTGGCCGTCATCGGCGGCGAGCAGGCGCTCTATCCGACGTGCGGCGGGTACCGGACGGTACGGGGTGTGGCGGGTATCGATCGCTGTAGCCGGACCCGAGCGGTTGCGCCGGGGCGGGTCAGTCGAACAGTCCGGGTTGGACCGCGGTACGGAAGGCTTCCAGCTCCGGCAGGGACACATGCTGACCGAGGGCCCGGTGAAAGCGCCGCGCATGGTCCGGGCAATGCTGGTTGTTCGGGCAGTGGAGCGTGATGTAGCAGGCGCGACCGCGTTTGAGGTGGGCCGCGATCCGCTGTGCCCAGGCTTCAATGGCGGCATCGGTCCCGCCATCATCCGGATGCAGCACAAGCCGCAGCAGCAGTGGGGACTGCTCTCCTTCCGTCGCATCCCAGTCATGAACCGGTAGCGCCGCTTTCTCGTGGAGCGCGCCGACAACTTCCGGGTGCAGCGGGTTACCGGCGTGCAGCGGATTGGCGTCCATGATGACCCGGCTTGCCCGGAGCGCCTCGCGAAAGGGTCGCCAGCGCTCGAAGTCATCGAACAGCTGCGGATGGCGCAGCTCCAGAAACAGCGGCCAGCTGCGCGGCAACGCGTCGCAGATGCTGCGGACCGCTGGCAGCTCGGCGAAGCCGACCGTGGGCGGAAACTGAACCAGCAGCGGCCCGAGGTGCTCCTCAAGGGGCGCGATCCGGTGCAGCAGCGCTTCGAGGTCCTGCTGGTCCGGACGCCGGCGATCCGTCACCGTCTGGGGCAGCTTGAAGCAGAAGGTAAAGTCTCGACCGCTCACGGCCTCGCGCCAGGCGTTGACCTTAGCTGCGCTGGGGATGCCGTAGAAGGTGGTATTGCCTTCAACGGTCGAGAATACGCGGCTGTACTCGCGCAGAGGATCGGCATTGGCGTCGAAGCAGGTGCCCCGCCAACCCGGGAATGCCCAAGCCGGCAATCCCAACCGGTAGCGGGCGCTCACGGCAACACCCATCACGTTACCGGCGCTCCGCATCCGGCAACGCAGTCAGCAGTCGAGTTGTGCACGGTCTGATCGGGTTGTGTCTGATTCCTGCAGTTTACGGCGAATCAGCGGGCACTGCAGACACGCAAGGTAGCGCTGCTAATGCTGGTCAGACCGCGCGCCGGTTTTATTTTCTGTTCACGATTACCGGACGACCGCTTCACTGCGCCTCCGCAAAGCTGGCGCAGCGGTGAAGCATGAAGCTTCGCGCAAAGATCAGGTGATGACCTTTCTCATCTTCCACAATACGGAGATTCGCATGTTTCAAGTTAAGGCAATTCGCGGCGCACTGCTGGCCGTTGCCGCTGTCGTCGCTGTTCTGGCGCAGCCCGTTCTGGCTGACGGTCATGGCGGCGATCACGACAAGTCCGCTGAGACCATCGTTGACGTAGCCGTTGGCGCAGGTTCCTTCAACACGCTGGTGACGGCGCTCAAGGCCGCAGGCCTGGTCGATGCGCTCAGCGGTGCCGGTCCGTTCACGGTGCTGGCGCCGACCGACGACGCTTTTGCACAGCTGCCCGAGGGTGCACTGCAGGGGCTGCTCGCTGATCCGGAAGCGCTCGGCGAGGTACTGAAGCTGCACGTCGTCAGCGGCAAAGCCATGGCGTCTGATGTCGTTGGGCTCAGCAGCGTGACCACCCTGCAGGGCACGGACCTGCCCATTGCTACGGACGAAGGAGTGGTGATCGGCGGTGCGCGTGTTGTCACGACCGACATTGAGGCCAGCAATGGCGTCATTCACGTCATCGACAGCGTTATCCTGCCCTGAGCACGCGATTGAGCGGGGCGCCGCGCTTCCCCCGCGCGGCGCCAGCCCCGGCTTCGCCCAGCGGGCTCAAGGTGTCAGAGCAGCAGCGTCAGCAGGATCGCGTGGCTGATCAGCACCAGGCCCGACAGCTGCAGCCGCAGGCGGCGTAGCCACGGCAGCTGAGCCTTGGGTGGAATAAGCCCGTCGACGACAGCCGTCAGCAGGTGGCCGAGCATCAGCACGGCCAACTGCAGGTAGAAGTCGTCCAGCATCAACGCCGCCCAGGCCAGCAGCGACGGCAGGATGCTGAGCGTCAGATCGCGGTGCCCGGGATCCTTGGTCGTGCCTGCGTCGCCCCAGCGGATGCCGCCGAGAAACGACAGGATCAGCGCCGAGTAGAAGGTAAAGGCGTTCTCGAGCCAGGTCGATGAACCGGCAACGGCGATGATGCCGGTGAGGACCAGAAAGGGCACAGCACCAGTAAAGCCGAACAGCAGCGCTGCTGCCGGCGTGCGGATTGGGTCATGGCGGGCTCTGGGCGCCTCAGTCATTGCGGATCGGTGTGGTGTCTCGCGGTTCCCGCTATCTTAGCAATTTCGCCCCCGTAACTCCTAAGGCTGCATGGTCGCTGCGGTACACTGTGCGGCCCGCGAGGAGTCGTTCTATGTCTGATCTGTTTTCCCCACTGTCCTTCCGCTGCGGTGCCACCATGAAAAACCGCTTCATGCTTGCACCGCTGACCAACAGCCAGAGCCATGAGGACGGCACGCTGAGCGACGATGAGTTCCGCTGGTTGACGCTGCGAGCGGTCGGGGGGTTCGGCCTTACCATGACCTGTGCGACCCATGTGCAGGCGGTGGGCAAGGGCTTCCCAGGCCAGCTTGGGCTGTTTGGGGAAGAGCACGTAGCTGGCCACGCGCGGCTGGCGGCGGCGATCCAGGCCGAAGGTAGCCTCGCGGTCGTGCAGCTGCACCACGCCGGTAATCGCAGCCCGGCCGATCTGATCGGTACTCAGCCGGTCTGTCCTTCGGAGGATGCGGAGACGGGCGCGCGGGCGCTCAGCACGTCCGAAGTGGAAGCGCTGCGCGACGATTTCATCGCTGCTGCCGTTCGCGCGCAGGCAGCCGGCTATGATGGTGTCGAGCTGCACGGCGCCCACGGCTACATCCTCTGTCAGTTTCTGAGTCCCGAGCTCAATCGCCGGACCGATGACTTCGGTGGCAGCGCAGAGAACCGGGCCCGGCTGCTGCTGCAGATCATTGACGGTGTGCGGGAGCGCTGCGGTCCCGGGTTTCTGCTCGGCGTGCGGTTGTCGCCGGAGCGCTTTGGCGTCGACTTCGAAGAGATGCTGGCGCTGACCCAGCAGCTGTTCGACCAGCAGCAGCTGGACTTTCTCGATGCTTCACTCTGGAGCTGCTTTAAGGAGCCGGCCGACGAGCGGTTTGCGGGCAAGAGCCTGCTGGCCTGGTTCGCGGCGCTGGACCGGAAGGACACGCGCCTGACCCCGGCCGGCAAGCTGTACACGGGGCAGGATTGCGCCCGGGCAATGGCTGAAGGTACGGACTTCGTCACCCTCGGGCGGGCCGCGATCCTCCATCACGATTACCCGCTGCGAATGGCTGCCGACCGCAACTTCGTTCCCGCCGCGTTGCCGGTGAGCCGGGCGCACCTGCGCCAGGAAGGTCTGAGCGATACCTTCATTGCCTACATGAACAACTGGAAAGGGTTCGTTGCCGACGATCAGGCGTCGGCGTAGGCGTTGCGGTACCGTTCGGTCAAGAGGTTCTTCTGCACTTTGCCCATGGCGTTGCGTGGCAGCTCATCGACCCAGTAAAAGCGGCGTGGGTGCTTGAAGCGCGCAAGGCCTGCTTCCAGGGCGCTGCTGACCGTGGCGGGCGGTGTCGCCTGCTCGTCGCCGACCATGACCGCGACGACGCCCTCGCCAAGATCAGCGTGGGGAACTCCAACGACCGCTGACTCGACAACGCCGGGCAGCTCATCCAACACGCTCTCAATCTCTTTGGGGTAGATGTTGTAGCCGCCGGAGATGATGAGATCTTTGGCCCGGCCAACGATTGTCAGCCGGCCGTCGGCGCTGATCGATCCGAGATCGCCGGTGATGAAATAGGCGTCCTCACGCATCTCTTCAGCCGTTTTGTCCGGCTTTCTCCAGTACCCGCTGAAGAGGTTGTTGCCGCGGACTTCGATGGCGCCCACTGCACCGACCGCCAGCGCGCCGCCTTGCTCATCGGCGATCCGCAGCTCGACACCGGGCAGGGGATAGCCGACGGTGCCCGCGATCCGTTCGCCGTTGAGGGGATTGCTCGTGATGATGCCGGCTTCGGTCATGCCGTAGCGTTCGAGAATCCTGCTGCCGGTTCTTTCGAACCACTCATCAGAAGCCTGTGCGGTCAGCGGCGCGGATCCGGAAATGAAGACGCGGATGCTGCGACAGTCGTCCGGGCCGAAGCCGTGTTCGGCGAGCAGGCGCGAGTAGAAGGTCGGTACGCCCATGAGCAGCGTTGCCTGCGGCAGCAGTTCGCGGACCGCGGCGGCGTCAAAGGCTGGCAGGAACAGCGAGGTGGAACCGTTCAGCAGCGTTGGATGCATCGCGATGAAGAGCCCGTGGATGTGGAAGATCGGCAAAGCGTGCAGCAGCACGTCATCTGCTTCAAAGCCCCAGATGGCCTTCAGCCCCAGCGCGTTCTCCCGCAGTGCACGATGGCTGATCATCGCGCCTTTTGATCGGCCGGTGGTGCCTGAGGTGTAGACGATCGCAGCGAGGTCTTCTGCATCGCGCGTGACGACGTCCCGATCGAGCGCAGCAGCGTCGAGGGCATCGGCATCGTTGCTGATGGTTGCTGACGTTGCGGCGTCGAGCACGCGGTGATGCGGTACGTCGCAACGCTGCGCCAGTGCGCTCAGCCGACCCTCGGTATCTGCCCGGGTGATGACCACACGTGGTACGGCGTCATGAAGGAAGTACTCGAGCTCCTGTTCTGTATAGGCTGTGTTCAGCGGTACGTACACGCCGCCGGCGCGAAGTACGCCGAGGTAGAGCGCAAAGGCATCGACGGACTTGGTGGTTTGAGCGACCACGCGATCGCCGGCTTCGACCCCAAGTTCTTTAAGCAGCGTTGCGAACCGTGCTGCTCTCTCATCTACGGCGCCAAAGCTGAACGGTTCCTGACCGGGACACTGGAAGCAGATCTTCTGTGGCCGCTCGAGCATTGCCTGCTGAAGATCGCTGAAGAAGTTACCCCTGTGTTGCGGCTGCGACGCCCTCTGCATAGTGATTGCAAACTCCCCCGTTACGATTCAGCTTGGGTTTAGACAAGGTTTCTTAACATCCAGACCATCTGAATTGTACTGGGTCCGGTGGTACTGATGCACACGAAGTTACAGCGACCGACCGCGGCCTCGATCCGCTCTCGTGCTCTGCCGTTGATCACCGGACCAGTGCTGCTTGCCTTTGCTGCACAGGCGAACGCGAACGAGCTCACCTTCACCGACTACGCAACGATCGAGTCCGTTGATCCGATTGTTACTCGAGAGCGGGTCAACGAGCCCGTGCAGGAGTGTGTGCCGCTGCGCGCTGCACGGCCGAGCTCCCGAAGCCCCTATTACCGGGAGCGGGTCAGGCCGCCGCACGAGGTCGTCCGTTCGGTGATCGGTGGTCTGATCGGTGGCGCCATCGGCAGCCGTTTTGGTGACGGGCGCGGGCGCAAGGCGCTGACCATTGCCGGCGCCATGGGTGGCGCCGCGCTGGCCGGACGTTCGAGCCGGCGGGACCACGATGACAACTACGTCTACCACCGTAACAGCTCAGGAATTGCGGAGCGCTGCCAGCAGGTGATGCGGGTTCGCGATGTCGAAGTCATTTCCGCCTATCGCGTTCGCTACCGCTACCAGGGGCAGTCGGGTACGCGAGTGGTCAGGGAACCGCCGGGCGAGAAGCTCCCGGTTACGGTCACTTTGCGGCCGCTCGCCGGTCTCTCGCGTCAGCCATGAGGTGTTAGCGGCTCTTAAGTTCGGATCCTTACTCAAGAAGAGGTAATTGGAATGAAACACAGCAAGATGAAGCGCCTCGCCCGCGGGTTGCGGGTTGGCGCGATAGTGGCCGCGCTCAGCAGCGTCTCCCTGGCAGGAGCGCAGGCGAATACCGGTACCGGTCCAGTGGTGCGGCTCTTTCCGACCACCGTTCTCGAAGACATTCGTGAAACCGGGATGGTCGCTGAAGAGATGGAAACCAACCTGCAGGCGGTGATCGAGCGGCTGGATCTGCAGCAGCAGCTGTACACCGACAGCCTGTGCCAGGGCGCCGACGGTGACGAGGGTTGTGGGCAGATCGCGAAGCAGCTCGGCGCAACCTATCTCGAGATGCTCAACCTGATGAGTGAGCGCCTGCCGGAGATGGAGCGGGCGGTAGAGAGCACGCGCAGCAGCCTGGAGGATCGGCTGCGTAAGGAGCTGGGTCAGAAGACGACGCCCACCTCGTTGCAGGATGCCCTGCTGGGGAAGGCTTCGGCGATGACCGCTTCCGGATCCCGACAGGCGCTGCGCGGCCGGTCCGGGGTCCGTCTGTCCGATCGCTTCAACCAGTACTACAAGCTCGTTGCCACGCAGCGCGGTGGGCCCAGCTCATCGCTCGCGGTGGTTGCGGCCGACATCTATCTCGACATGGAAGAGGCCTCACGACTGATCGCCGCCACGCAAGAGGAGATCGGCCGCGCGGCGTTGATGGAACAGCTCAACCAGTCCTTCGGTCTGATCACGCCGGAGATGGCCGCGGTCGTTGGTGGCGTCAAAGAGATCCTCTTTGGTGTATCCGGCGCTGAGGTGCCGATACCCGATGCGCCGGTGCTTGCCGGACAGGGCGAATTCATCAGCCCCCTGGAAATGTAAGGAGAACGGACATGACCAACCAAACCCTTTCGAAACTGTTTCTCCCGGTACTGCTGACGCTGCTGGCGGCCTGTGAGACGACGCCGGTTGCGGACGTCTGCAACGGCTCGCTCGGTCGTGAT
>JBCDGJ010000204.1:0-8164 GCA_038757945.1 Pseudomonadota bacterium | reverse complement strand
GAGGTGTTTGCGAACCTCTCAGCGCCGGTGAAGTTCACCGGGTACATCACACCGCCGCAGGCGCTGCCCGCGCCGCTGGACGAATTCTACGGAGAGCTGCAGCAAGCGCTGACCGAGCTGGAAGCGGCCGGCGGCGATAAGTTCAGCGTGGAGATCATCGATCCGCAGGCCGGCGATGGCGCCGTGGCTGTGGATATTGCCGAGCGGTTCGGGTTCCAGCCGATGGCGACGAGCCTGCTCAGCACCGAGACCTTTTACTTTTACCTCACGCTGAGCGACGGCGACGAGGTGGTGCAGGTCGCGTTGCCGGAGAACCTGAACACCGAGGCCGTCACCCGAACACTCAACGATGGCCTTAAGCGCTTCGCCAGCGGTGTTCTGAAGACCGTTGCGCTGGTGGCCCCGGAAGCACCGCCGCCGTTCATGCAGCAGGGTGCGCCCCGCGGCAATGAGTACAACCAGCTCCGCCAGTTCCTGGCGGCAGACTTCAACGTGGTTGATGCGGACCTTGCGACCGGCGTGGTGCCGGACAACGCCGACCTGCTGATGCTCATCGAGCCGAATGGCCTGGATGAGACCGCAGTCTTCGCGGTCGATCAGTTCCTCATGCGGGGCGGCACCGTCGTGCTGGCCACCGCGCCCTACGCGGCGAGTCTTCAGGCAACGTCGCTGTCGGTGACACAGCGGGCCTCGGGGCTGGAAGCATGGCTGGCCCACCACGGGCTCGGCTTTGAGCCGACCCTCGTCATGGATCCGCAGAACTCAGCGTTCCCGGCACCGATCACCCGGCAGGTGGGCGGCTTCAGCTTCCAGGAGATGGTGCTGCTCGACTACCCCTACTTCGTAGATGTACGCGGGGACGGCCTGCTGGAAACGCTACCGCTCATCGGTGGCCTGCCGCAGGTCACGCTGACCTGGCCTTCGCCCATCGCGCCGGCGCAGGAGCAACTGGCCGAGTCGACGCTGACCTACACGCCCATCCTGCAGTCCAGCGCTGACGCCTGGCTGTCGGCGAACACCGACGTCATGCCGAAGTACGATCCGGCCGGTGGACCGGTCTTTGCCGTCGAGGGCGAGACCGCCGTGCGCGATCTGGCCGCGCTGGTCAGCGGCCGCTTCGAGTCCTACTTTAAAGGGCAGCCGTCACCGCTGCTCGCCGCAGCCGCGGCTGCAAATGCAGCCGAAGACGCAGCCGCTGCGGGACCCGGCGAGGTCGATCTGCCTGACGACGCCGCGTCTGAGGATGCAACCGAGCCGGTGATCGCCTCCGTGGTCGAGCGCTCGCCGGAGTCGGCGCGGGTGTTCCTGTTCGCCTCGAATGATTTTCTCGCGGATCAGATCACCCGGCTCATCGGCTCCGCCGATGGCACGTTCTATACCGGCACGGCGCAACTCATGGCCAATGTCGTGGACTATTCCCTGGAGGACCAGAGCCTCCTGTCGATCCGCGGTCGCGGCCAGTTCAACCGGACGCTGCCGCCCATGGAAGCCGCGGAGCAACAGCGGCTGGAGTACCTGAACTACGCGCTCGCGCTGCTCGGCATCGCCCTGGTGTGGCTGTGGCAGCGACGCCGGCGCGCCGGTGCGCAGGCAACCTATGCAGCCTGGCTCGGGGAGGGCGCAGCATGAATGGACGGATTGGCCTGCTCGGCGGGCTGCTGATCGTACAGCTTCTGGTGATCGCGGCGCTGCTGTTCGGCAGCCGCGACTCGGCACAGGCGCAAGGGCCCTTACTGGCATTTTCGGCAGATATCGCGCAGTCCCTGACCATCGATGAAGGGCCGGCGGCCGCACCTGCGGCTGACGCGGAAGCCTCAGCGGAGGCGGCAGACACCGCGCCGGAGTCCGTCACCGTGCAGCGCGTTGCTGACCGCTGGGAGGTCGCCGGTCTGCCGGCGGATGCCGACAAGGTCAACGCGCTGCTGGCGCGGCTGGCCGATCTCCGCAGCGCCTGGCCTGTTGCCACGACGCTCCGCGCCCAGAGCCGTTTCGAGGTAGCCGATGACCGCTATCGCAAGCGGGTCCAGGTCGCGCTCGGTGACGGGTCTGCCCAGTCGCTGCTGCTCGGATCCTCGCCGGGATTCAAGCGCGTACACGCACGGGTGCCGGGAAACGACGCGGTGTACAGCATCGCGCTGGCTGAGTTCGATCTGCCCACCGCCACGGTGGACTGGCTCGACAAGGCCCTGCTGGCGTTCGCCGGCGACGTCACGCGCGTCCGCCGGGACGGTCAGTGGGAGGCGAGCCTCGAAGTCCCAAGCGCCGCCGACGATACGACCGATGGCGCTGCCGAGCCGGCTAGAAGCTGGCTGATCGGGCCGCTGGCAGCCGGTGCGCTCGCCGCAGAGACAGCGGCAGCCGATCCGCAGGCGATGCAGACGTTGCTCAATCGCTTCCGTAGTCTGCAGGTGATCGGCATCGCCCCGGCCGAGAGCGATGCCAGCCTCGTGGACACGTTCATCCTGGAATCGACCGCGGGCGAGCGTCATCGCTATGAACTGTTCGAGGACAGCACAGCCGATCGTTACTTCCTGGCTCGTGATGATATCGAGGGCCGCTTTGAGATCGCCGGCTATCTTGCAGAGCAGTTCCGCACCGAGCTGACAGCGCTGGTGCCCGCAGACGTCGATGAGACCTCCGCCGAAGATGGCGCGACCGAAGATGCCGCTGGCGCAAGCTGAGTCGCGCGCGCTCGCCGGTTCTAGCGTGCCTTTAAGAGCACTGACGCTGGCCTTGGTGCTGGCGGTGCTGGCGGGTTGCCACACGACGCCGCCGCGCGCAGATCTCGCAGCGACCGCGCCGGCCACCGCCGGAGATGCTCGTCAGCGCCCCGCGGTGCCTCGCCTTGGCGGACGGCTCCGCAGTGCCACTCTGACTGCGCTGCGCGATCGCGGTACCTGGCTGCCCCTTGCGGGCGCAGCGGTGCTGAGTATCGGCTCCCTCGACGAGGATCTGGCGGACTGGGGTGCCCGGGAGCAGCCGCTGTTCGGAGGCAAGGCGGCCGACCGCAGCGATCTGCTGCTCGATCTCTCGCGCTACAGCGCGCTGGCGACCGCATTGCTCATGCCCGCGGAACGCTGGAGCGATCGCGGTCAAAATCTACTCTTCGCAGCGGGGACGCTGCTGGCGAATGGCGCGGTGGTGGAGGCTGGCAAGTCATTAAGCCAGCGGACGCGCCCCAATGGCCGCGGCAATCGCAGCTTTCCGTCGGGGCACGCGTCGCAGGCGGCGACGGGCAGCGTGCTGACGGTGCAGCAGCTTCAAGCCGCGGGGCTGTCACCGCCCTGGCAACGGGTGGCGCACACCGGCTTTACGCTGTCGGCCGCGACAACCGGCTGGGCGCGTATCGAGGCCCGCAAGCATTTTCCCACCGATGTGCTGGTGGGCTATGCGCTGGGGAACTTCATGGCGAACTTTGCGCGCGCGTTATTCTACCCGGAATCACCGGCCACGCTGGGTCTTGCACCGATGGCAGACGGGATGGCGCTGACGCTGACGCTCCCCGTCCACTGATCAGACCGTATTGGCAATGCAAACCCGGTTGCGCCCGCTGTCCTTAGCGGCGTAGAGGGCGCCGTCCGCGTGCTGCAACAGGTCATCGATCTGCCGACTGTTGCGGTTGACGGTCGCCACGCCGATGCTGGCGGTCACGGTGAGGGGCAGGCCGCTGCTGGTCATGGTCTCGCTGCTGGCGATTTTTTCCCGCAGTCGCTGGGCCAGCTGCAGGGCACCGGGCTGTCCGGTCTCCGGTAGCAGCAGGGCAAACTCCTCGCCGCCCAGCCGTGCGGCGACGTCCGTCACCCGCTTGACCTGTTCCAGGCATCGCGCGACGGTTTTCAGCACCTCGTCCCCGGTATCGTGACCATAGCGGTCGTTCACTGCCTTGAAGTGGTCAAGATCGAAGAGCAGCACTGACAGCGTCGCTCCGTGACGCTGCACGCGACCGATCTCTTCGGTCAGCCGACTCATGAAGACCCGACGGTTGTGGAGCTTGGTGAGCGCATCGGTCAAGGCCAGCGTTTCCAGCTCTTTCTGGGTCTCTCGGCGCTGCTGATCGTCGACTCGGCGGCGCGTGACGTCTCGGAACACCAGGGCCACGTCCGATGCCGGGCCGTGTGGATCCAGCATGCTGGCACGAACCTCGAAGGCATGCGTGCCACGGGTAATCTCCACAATGGAACGGGATCGCTCGTTGATGCGTAGCAGCGGAAGGCTGGGCACCAGTTCGTTGATGTTCTGCTGGGCCAGCGCTGAGCGCTCCAGGCCGAAGATGCGGAGCGCCGCCGCGTTGCCGTCGAGCAGCTCGCCGCTGCTGCGGGCCACAAGGACGCCGTCGTGCAGCGCCTCAAGCACACGATCACGGCGAATGCGACTACGGTTCAGGAGACCGTAGCGCAGGACCCCTGTGTAGAGGATGACGGAGGCTAGGGCGAGCCCGACGGTGGAGTAGTCGAACCAGGGAAAGGGATTGAGGGGCGACAGGGCAAAAGCGGTGGCGCCGGCCCCACACAGCGGCGCGGCGATCACCGCGATGATGGGAGTCGATGACTCGGCAGACTGGCTGAGGGCAAAGGCTAAGATGGTGGTCGCAATCAGCACCAGCGCGCTGGAGTAGACCACGTGGACGGGAAACCAGGCACCATGTTCGACGGTCATGCCCAGATAGCCGCCAACGTCGATCAGTGACATCTGCGCCCACAGCAAGCCATGGGCCTCGTTGCTGAAGGTGATGAGTACCGTGGCCAGGGGAACGATCGCAGCCAGGTTGAGCGCCAGCCGATTGGCCCGCACACGCTGCTGGCTATAGGTCAGGGCGAAGGCGAACCAGGCCAGCGGCACCAGACAGACCAGAACCATCCGCAGCTTCGCCATCAGCACGCGGCTGTCCATCGGGCGCAGCATGGTTTCCAGCGACTCGGCGAGTGCCCACAGCGCCGCGGCGACGACCAACCCACGCAGGGCGTAAATACCTGGAACGGCGTCTGCGCCGCGGAGCTTCCACAACACGGCGAGCAGTACTGCTGCGGTGAGCAGTGACGGCAGCGACCAGAGGCTGAGCTGCAGCATCGGGCAAGCAATCCTTGGCGAGTCGATTCCCCGGGGCCCGGGGGCTGCGATCTGGTGGTCGCAGTGTCCAGCCACTACGGTAAAAGAGCGGGCCGATCCGGTCACGGGACAGCCCGCAAAGGGAGAGGCGCATCACAGGGTGCCTGTGAAGCCGCGCGAAACCTCGGTAGCATCTACGCTGCAGAGCATCACAGAGCAATATGACCGCAAGGCACACCGGCACGCGGGCGCTGATCGCGGCGCTGAAGCAGCTTCTCAAACAGGCCGGCATCACCTATGCCGATGCGGCGCAGGCGCTCGAGCTATCCGAGGCCAGCGTGAAGCGCCTGTTCTCCGAAGAGAGCTTTTCCATCAAGCGGCTGGAAACGCTGTGCCAGCTCGCCGGAGCGCAGCTTTCGGACCTGGTGCGGCTGAGCGACGAGAACCAAGAGCGCCTGGATGAACTGACGGCTGAGCAGGAAGCCGCGCTGGCGGACGATCTGGACGCGTTGGTGGTGCTGATCGCGGCGCTCAACCGTTATCGCTTCGAAGATATCCTCGAGGAATATGCGTTCAGCGAGCCGGAGTTGCAGCAACTCTTCACGCGTCTCGATCGTCTGGGTGTGCTGGAGCTGCAGCCTGGCAATCGCTATCGCCTTCGGGTCGCACGCGGTTTCCGCTGGCGCAAGGGCGGACCGATCGAGCAGTTTCTGGTCCGGAGCGTGTTGTCGAGTTTCCTGGACCGGAAACTGGTCCGACAGCAGGATGACTTCCGCTTTTCCTGGGGCACCCTGACGCGCGAATCGGTGGCGCGCTTTCGAACCCGCCTGAACCAGCTTGCCGACGAGTTCAATGCAACGGCGGACCAGGATGCGACCCGGCCTCTCAAACAGCGCAGCGGCAGCGGCCTGCTGCTGGCCCTGCGCACGGACTGGGTCCCCGGTGAAGTCAGCCAACGACAGCGGCGGGAATCCTGACATGTTGCTCCAGGGCTGATTCAGATGACCTGCGCTACCCTGTGGTCATGATTCGTACGCGCTTCAATCCAGGCTCTGCGCCGAGCGCACTGCTGTTTCTGTGGCTGATGTTCGGGGCCGCTGCAGCCGTGGCAGAGACCGGCGTAGCGCAGTCCTACCAGCTGCTCGAGTACGAGGCGGTGATTGCTGGCGCGCCGGCAGGTTCTGCGCGAGTTGCGTTCGCGCGGGCGCCGATACGCAAGGATCCGTCATCGGCCGCTTCCGCGGCAGCGTCCACGGCCGCAGAGGCGGAAGCTGAGGCGCCAAGCCCCGTCGTTGCGGAGCGCTACAGACTGGTGGGCGAGGCGAAAGCGGAGGGTTTGCTCGACGCTCTCAGCCCATGGAAAACCAACTTCTGGGTCAGCGGCGAGCGCGCCGACCTTGCGGTTTCTGCGGTGGACTACCGCTACATCGAGAAGGGGCGCAGCAAGCGCCGGGACGTACACGTGAGCGACGCGACGCTCAAAGTCATCAAGAATGGTCGGCAGCGCGCGCCGCGCGCAGCGCTGCCGGGCATGGACGTGATATCGGCACTGTTCGCCGTGGCGGCCTGTCCACCCAGCCTGATGCTGCACACCGGTCGGCACGGCTATCGACTGCAGGCGGTCGGTGCCGGTGCAGACACGGCAGCGGACGTTCGCGATATCCGGCCAGGACGGTGCCGCTATCGGGTGACGGATGAGGATGATGATCAGTTTGATATCGACATCGAGTTCGAGACACTCGCGGGCGCGCGGGTGCCCAGCCGGATCGAAGTCGCGGGCACAGTGACTGGCACCCTGGCGCTCAAACGCAGCACCACCCGCTCGGAATCCTGCGATGTTAGCGCCAGTGTTGCGTACCTGTGCGGCGTTCAGAACGCGGCGCCACTGGCTCCCGCCACGCCTTCGGCTGACTGAGGCACTTCGCCAGCGATGGTCACGCGCTGCAGCAGCCGCGCATAGCCGTCATAACCGCCGGTGGCCCGATGCGTGACGCAGCGGTTGTCCCAGAGCACGAGCATCCGTTCCTGCCAGCGGTGTCGGTAGACGAATGCCGGGTCCGTCAGATGACGGCAGAGGGACCTGAGCAGACGCGCGTCTTCGCCCGGCGCCACCCCGGGGCCCTCCAGGCCAATGACATAAACCGGATTGAGCCAGAGGGCGGTGCGCCCGCTTTCCGGGTGGGTCCGCAGGATCGGGTGCGAAACGCGCGCGTAGGCGCTCTCGCTTGGTGTGATGGCCATGCTGAGCGCAGCGCCGCCACCGGCAGCGAACCCCTTCGGGCTGTAGGGCCGCCGTGCACTGTGGACCGCCTGGACGGCCTCGAGCTGTTGCTGGAGGGGCCGGGGTAATGCTGCAAAGGCCTGATAGCCGTCGGCGAACAGCGTATCGCCACCCTGCGGCGGAATGACACGACCGTAGAGCATCGTGCCCGCAGGCGGCCGCGCCAGAAAGGACCAGTCGGAATGCCAGCCGCTACCGAACACCGGGGCGCGTTCCGTCGGCTCACGCCTGACCTCGACGATGTGTGGAAAAGCGCTCAGCCCCTGCAGGTAAGGCTCTTCTCCGAGCGGTCCCAGGCTGCGAGCAAAGCTCGACAGGGCCTCTTCGTCGAGTTGCTGACCCGGAAATACGAGCACCGGGTGGGCGCGCCAGGCGGCGCGAACGGGCCCGGTCCACTGGCGGGCGTAGGCCGGCTCGCGAAAGCGGCTCAAGTCGATCCCGGTGACCTGTGCCACCAGATTCTGGTGCTCGGGTGTCAGCTTGAGCTGCGGGTCAGTTTTCGAAGTAGGCATAGAGCAGGAAGCCAAGGAAACCGGCTAACGCGGCGCCAACGACGAACAGCGTCAGAAAGACTCGCAGGTCCCGGTCGCCTTCGCTGCGACCGACGCGAACCGCGGTCCGATCGGCGAGCAGGTAGACTATCAGGAGCGCGATCAGGCCGGGCAGCACGTATTGGATCAGATAACGCATCGCGACCCTCGGTGGCGACTTGAAGACAGCGCCAGTATGCACCATCACCAGCGTTGCCCCGATGCCTGAGTACAGCGTGGCTCTTGTTGCCCTCGCCGCGTACCTGCTGGTGCTGGCCTGGAACGCTCGCGTCGGTCAGCGTCGCAG
>JBCDGJ010000203.1:0-8187 GCA_038757945.1 Pseudomonadota bacterium | reverse complement strand
TGCCTATGTCGGCTATCCCCTGCAGCTGTGGATTCAGACCCGCTTCCGCGGGCAGCCGGTCGCGCCAGCCTCCCCGATGGCCGGGGACCTGTCCTTCAGCGTCTTGCTGCCGGCGCGCAATGAAGCATCGCGCATCGTCGCCCGCATCGAAAACCTGCTCACCCAGGAACTCACCACCGATGCCTGGGAAATCATTGTCATCAGCGATGGCAGCGATGACGACACGGCGGCTCGCGTACAGGCGATGATCGATGCCCGCGCAAGCGACCAGGCCCCACGCATCCAGCTCATCGAGAATCACGAGGCGAAAGGCAAGGCGCATGCGCTGAACCAGGCGCGCCGCCTGGCAAGCGGCCAGTTCCTGGTCTTCGCCGATGCCCGCCAGCGCTTTCGGGCGGACACCATTGCCTGGCTGCTCGATAACTTTCGCGACCCGGGAGTTGGCGCGGTCAGCGGGGAGTTGCGGCTGGAAGGCTCCGATGCCTCCGAGATCGACGTAGAGATGGGCGCCTACTGGCACTATGAAAAGCTGATTCGGCGCATGGAGAGCGACACCGGCTCGGTGATCGGGGTGACCGGCGCGGTCTACGCGATGCGCGCCAATCTGTTCGAGCCGTTGCCGGTGGGTACGATTCTCGACGATCTGCTGACGCCTATGCGCGTGGTCCAGAAAGGGTTTCGCGTGCTCTTCGAGCCCAGAGCCGTCGCGATCGATCAGTTTTCGGAAACCATGGCCGCGGAGAAGCGCCGCAAGATTCGTACGCTGGCTGGCAACTGGCAGCTCATTGCGCTGCAGCCGGATCTGTTTTCACCGGCGACAAACCCCTACTGGTGGCGCCTGCTGGCACACAAGTTTTCGCGCCTGCTGGTGCCCTATGCCGCGATCCTCATGGTGCTGCTCGCGCTCACTTCCGGCTCGGTCTTTGCGATGGTGGTACTGGTTGCGCTGGCGGCGCTCGTGCTGCTGAGCCTGCTTGCCCAGCGTGGCGTGAGCTGGCGCATTGCCCGACTGTGCAATGCCTTGCTGGAACTAAATCGCTTCGCCCTGGTCGCACCGTTTTATCTGCTGGGTCACAAAAATCTCTGGACCTGAGTCAAAGAAATGCAGATGACCTGATGAATCCTCTATCGATCCCCTGAAACGCGGCAGTGGCCACCAACCCCCGGTGGCGCGACCGCTAACATGCCGAGAAGCAAGGAGTAGGACAGCTCGCCATGAAAAGAAGGAACTTGATTAAATCGGGGCTGTTCGCCTCCGCCGCAGCCCATCTCCCCACCGCATTCGCAAAACCCAATCCCCCGATACTCCTTGGCGCACAACCTGTCATCGCGCCGGCCGCGCCTCAGGGCAGCGTGTTCGGCAGTCTCGACTTCCAGTTCGAAGCCGCCATGCGCGGTGGCGGCCGTTGGTCACTGCCGAGTCTGCATGGGGAGTACCTGCGGTATCGCAGCATCTACCTGGAAGGCAACGAGTTTCAGAGCACGAGCCCGAACTGGGGCGCGCGCCTGTACGCTCCGGAAGCGTCAAAGCACTCCGGGCAGCAGCGCTTCGGACGGCTTGATACGAACCAGAATCTGAGCAACAACTTCGATCGCTATGACTGGCCCATGGGCGGGCTCATCTTCGCCAAGCATCTGGCTCGGGAAGCCAATGGCGATCGCTCGGAGGATGCCTTCTTCGAACGTCATGCGCGCGGCGGCTATGACTATCACATGGCCAACAATCGCCGGGGCAACTTCCGGACCCCCGGGGCGGACCACCGCGACAACTATCATGGCGTCTGGCTCCGGGCCGTCGGGGAGTACGGCGACAGCGGCGACGAGTTTGTTCGCAACGTCGATGATTTCGCGATGCAGCCCGCGTTCGCCAAATTCGGTTTCTACCTGAATGAGGCCTGGGACTATCGGGCGAGTGGCGGCAACTTCCGCAGAGCAGGCCATCTGTTGGCGGCGCACTGCTACCGCGCCCTGGCGTTGGGGCAGGATGTGTTCACGGCCAGCGACAACGGCGGACCGAAGGACACTCTGGGTGTCAACACGCAGCTCACCTGGCTCGAGCCGTTGTTCGAGAATACCTGGAACCGCAATATTCGTGATCGTGCGGACAGCGTAGCGCACGGGCTCCCGAATCGGCTGCCCTACAGCGGTCGAGACCCGCAAAACCCGCAGGTCTCGGACAGTCGCTACAACCGCCATGCGCCGTTCTACATGGGCATCATGTTCGAGGCGCTCATGGACTACGACGAGTTCACACGCAGCCGCGGGGAACCGGTGCAGCGCTGGTGGCGGGGGCGTACCTGGCCAACCCCCATGCACGCAGCAGCAGCGTTTATCGTTGACCTGGTCGAAGGCGAACAGATCAAGGTCCAGACCAACGTCAATGAAGCCTACCTCGACAGCGCCGGTCGGATCCGCTATCGCAATGCGATCGGTCGCCCGCTGGTGGAGCAAGGCTTCAGCCCGATACCCCATGCCACCCCCTTCAGCAATTCCTACGCCGTCGATGAGCGCCCCGGCGCCAACCGCAGCGCCTGGGCCGTCCGTTACCAGGGCCACGTTGGTGATGACTATCATCCGGATCGCAACGTTCGGGCTGGCTGGAACAACGAGACCAAGCGCGGCCCGGGTCCTTTTCTGCAGGCCGAGCTCAATACCTACCTGATCGGGCTCTACTACCGGATGGGCAAGCATGTCGCCGAGCAACACGGTGGCATCTGTCCGCAGACCGGCAAGGACGTCAGCTGGTTCGTCCATGCGGGCGACAGCCTGCTGCGAGGCTGGACCCAGTGGCTCTACGAGGATCGCGGCCACGGTCTGTATCCCAGCTACGGGGGCTTCGGCAAGTCCTTCGGCCAGGCGGGGCTCTACATGCACAAGGCCTTCCGTGCCCGCAAGCATCTGGCGCTCATGTAAGCTACTCCGGCGATCACGCGATTGACCGGCTCCGCAGGGGCGCGCACCATCGCGCCCAGCAGCACGCCATACAACGGGCAACCGTGGCGCCAGCGCCCCAGTTCAAGGTGGAAACACAACCAAGTGGCTAATGTCACCGTACTGACACGGATCGGACGTATCCTCGCCCACAATAATCGGCGCTGTGTGTGTCCCCCGGGCATACCCTCACCGGGTGAGGGGACGCCTATCGTGGTCGCCAGCCTAATGCGCAGTGGGACCCACCTGCTGATCGACAGTCTGCTGAATAACTGCCGCGGGTTGCGCCGCTCACCGCTGTACATCGATCTGGATCAGCTCCTGTCGCAGTCATCGCCGGAAGAGGCCCTCGCGCTGATGAAACGCTCTGGAACCTATGTGGTGAAAACCCACTTTCCTCAGCTGGGGCATGACGACCCGGCTCGCGAGCGCGTGATGACAGCACTGTGCGAGATGGGGACCACGATCACCGTGACCCGGGAGCGGAGCGCCGTTGAGCGCTCCTTCGCGATTTTCAGCGATCGGGATACCGCGATCGATCTATCCGAGGACTACCAGCGCTTCGCCGAGTTCTGGTCCGCGCGTGCCACCGCGTCCATCTCCTTCGAGGAGTTGACCGGTAACTGGGCCGACACCATGGCGGGCGTCTGGCGGGCGACCGGGCTGACGCCGGACCCGGGACCACGCCCGCCGCTGAGCCGCGCCCATCGCTATCGGGTGTATCTGAACAAGCTGCTCACCCGGCTGGTGGGACGTCGAGCGCCCATGATCAACACCACCATCGGGTTCGCTCTGAAGCGGTGAGCATGAATACCTTCTCAGCATCCGGGCGCGGCGACAGCCCACGCATCCTGGCCTTTACCCAGGGCGCGCCGTTTTCACGGCACTCGTTCTCCGGCAGCAACTTCGGACTGCTGCGCGGGCTGCAGAACGACGGCGCGCTGGTGCACGCGGAAGACATCGAAGTCTACGGCTGGCGGCGCCGTGCCATCATGCTCCGCCACTGGCATCCCGATCACGAGGTGTGGAAGCATCGCTTCCGGGCCGGGCGCCGTTTACGTCAGGCGCGCGAGAACCGTGCAGCACTGGGTGCTGCCCGGCATGACCCGAACAGCTACAACACGGTGCTGCAGATGGGCGCGGAATTCGCAAGCCATGCCGCGGTGAACTGCCCCGTGTACAGCTATCACGACAATACGGCGAAGATTTCCAGCCGGGCCACGGCTCACTCCTTCACCCAGCACGCGACGCTGCGGCAGAAGCAGCTCCGCATCGAAGCGGAGCGGAGGATCTACCATGCCAATCGCGGTGTGTTTGTCTTCAGTGAATTCGTCAAGCGATCCCTGGTCCACGACTACGGGGTTGATCCCGAGCGGGTGACCGTCGTGCACTCAGGCGTCAGCATCGAGGAAACCGAGCTGAGCGATCAGCCGGCGCCGGGCAAGTTCGAGCGCCCGAAAGTCCTGTTCATCGGCCGAGACTTCGAGCGCAAAGGGGGACCCGAGGTACTGGCGGCATTCGCCGAGGTTAAGAAACAGATCCCTGATGCGACCCTGGTGATTGCCGGATGCAGCCCGAAAATCGCACAGCCGGATGTCCGCGTGCTGGGCTTCATCGACCAGCGCACCATCGAGAACCAGCAGCGAATACTCAATCTGTACCGCGAGGCGAGCCTCTATGTGATGCCCTCACATTTCGAGCCCTTCGGCATTCCGTTCTGCGAGGCCATGCTGTTTCATACCCCCTGCATCGGTACGGAGACCAACGCCATTCCAGAGATGGTCAAGAATGACGTCACTGGCTACGTCGTCCCGGTGGGCAATGTCGAAGCGCTGCGGGATCGCATGTTGCAGGTCCTGTCCAACCCTGCGGCGGCGCGGACTATGGGCTCAGCAGGCTATGAATTCGCCAGGGAGCGATTTCTGTGGCGCTGCGTAGCCGCCAAGATGAAACAGCGGATGGCCGCTAACATGATCGAGGACGCCGCCGCGCAGCCGCGCAAACGGCGAGCCAGCGCATGAAATACAGCTTTGTCATTCCGACCTTTAACGAAGGGCGCTACATCCGTCGCTGCATCGACAGCATTCGCACCAACATGGCCCAGCTTGGAGACTACGAGCTGCTGGTCGTCGACAACGGCTCCACGGACGATACGCTCGCCATCGCGAAGGAACTCGGCGTCGAGGTCATGACCGTGCCGCGGGGTCACACGATCTCACACGTCCGCAATGTTGGCGCGGCGCAGACCACCGGCGAAGTCCTGGTCTTCATCGACGGCGATGTGTATCTGCAGCAGGACTGGCATGAACAGGCGCCTGCAGTGGCCGCACAGGTCATGACCGAGCGCCTGCTCGCCGGTTCTGTTTACGCCGTCGATCCGGACGCGTCCTGGGTGGCTCGGGTCTGGTTCGAGCCCTGGCGGAGCAAGCAGGAATCACTGGACTTCATTAACGGCGGACATCTGCTGGTCTCCAGGCGCTTTTTCGACGAGCTCGGCGGCTTCGACCCGGCACTCGAAACCGGTGAGGACCACGATATCTGTATGCGCGCGCTCGCTGCCGGGGGCGCGGTGCGCAACATCCCGGCGCTGGTGGCCGTGCATCTGGGCTATCCGAATACGCTCGGGCATTTTTTCCGGCGCGAACGCTGGCACGGCAAGGGCAATTTCTCGCCGCTACGCAAAGTCCTCGCATCCAAGATCCCACTGATCACCCTGGTCCAGCTCTCAGCGCTGGTGGTGTCTGTCGTGCTCGCATTGGTGATGACAAGCGCGTTGCCGCTCTTGCTGTACATCGCCGTCGCGGGCGCGATCGCATTGGCTGCTGGTGTCTCGTGGCTCGGTGGGATCCGCACGGGACTTCTGCAGTGCGCCTTCCTGTCCTGGCTGTACTTCACAGCACGCGGATTCTCGGCCCTGGACGTCCTCAAGGAATCGCTGACAACGCACTGACCGCCACCGCTGTTCGAGTGTGCGCAGCGTTTGCACTGCCTGCGGGCGCTGTCACAACTACGGCACCTGCTCGCCATTGTGGTTCCCGGCAACCTGCGTTTTTCTATAGAGTCCAAGGTGGTGCAATGGACAGCGACCTCCCTGACGATGACCCCCCAACCCGACACTTTGCAGCTCGCAGCGTCGCCTGCAAAAGGACAATGGTTCGCGGTGCTGGTCAGCCTTGCGATTATTGTTCCCATCACGTTGATCACCGAGTTCAATCCGGATTTCGTGCTGACCTACGGTGAGGAAGATGGCGTTGCCGAGTATCTGACGGCGCTGTTCTTTTTCCTGTCCGCTTTCGGTTTTCTGTCACTTTACCTGCAGTACGCCCGACCGTTGCCGCTCTGGCGTGGGCTGGTGATTCTGGCCTGGGCGGCCCTCATGTTTTTCTTTGCCGGTGAGGAGCTGAGCTGGGGCCAGCGCATCATCGGGATGGAAACCCCTGAGTCGATCCGCGCTACCAACGCCCAGAACGAGTTCAATTTCCACAACCACGACATCATTCAGGACCACGGTCATCGCATCCTCACGGCCTTCACGCTGCTGACGGGGCTGGGAATCTGGCTGTTGTCGCTCGTGCCGCCACTGCGACGGCTGTACCAGCAGTTCGTGGTACCGATCCCGCCCCTCGGATACGCCATCCTGTTTGTTGGTGCGTTCATCTACGGCCGCCGCTACATCCCGGATCTGGACTACTTCGCGACCGAGTTCCGGGAGCTGTTTATGGCCTGCGGCATGCTGGGCTTTGCCTGGCACGCCCGACTGTTCGGGCCGGGAACGGTTCTCGTGGAAGCGGAGACCTAGCCTCATGTGCGGGATCTCAGGCGTTGTCAGCGACCAGATCGATCGAGCGCTGTTGGATCAGGTCGGGCGCATGGTCGAGCTGCAGCACCATCGGGGCCCCGATGCTCGGGGGGTCTGGCACGACGATCGTGCAGCACTCGGGCACAACCGCCTCAGCATCATCGATCTGACAGACGGCAGCCAGCCCATGTCCACCCAGGACGGGCGTTTCACCATCGTCTTCAACGGCGAGATCTATAACTTCAAGGAACTGAGGGAAACGCTGCCCCGGGGCACACTGCGCTCCGCCAGCGATACCGAAGTCCTGCTAGAACTGTTTGCGCGCCGTGGCCCGAACGCGCTGCACAGTCTCAATGGCATGTTCAGCTTTGCCGTGTGGGATCGAGAACGCCGGGAACTGGTCATCGCCCGGGATCGGCTCGGGGTCAAGCCCCTGTACTACAGCCTGGCGGGAACCCGCCTGTATTTCAGCTCGGAGCTCGGTGCCCTGCGCGCCGTGCTGGGCCCGCAGCCGATCGATCGGGCCGCGGTCATCGGCTATCTGCGGGCATCCTACGTGCCAGGCGATCGCAGTATCTATCGCAACGTTCACAAGCTGCAGCCGGGGTCTTTTCTGCGATTCCGCAATGGGCAACTGACGACCACACGCTACTGGAACCCGTGGCAGACAGAACCTGATGCGCGCATGACCCAGTCGGCCGCAGAGGAAGAGCTGCTGAGCCTCCTCAACGACGCGATCCGGCTCCGGATGATCGCCGATGTGCCATTGGGCGCGTTTCTCTCTGGTGGCGTGGACTCCTCAAGCATCGTCGCCATGATGAGCGAGCAGAGCAGCAAGCCGGTCAAGACGTTCACCATCGGCTTTCAGGACCAGGAAACGACCGAGATCGAACACGCCCGGAACGTTGCTGCTCGTTACGGGACCGAGCACATCGAGCGTGTCCTCAGCGCCCAGAGCATTCCGGATGCGCTGGACAGCGTGCTCGCCCAGTTTGGAGAGCCCTTCGGCGATGCCTCTGCCGTGCCTACGCACCTGGTCAGCAAGGTCGCCCGCGAAGAGGTGACCGTGGCGCTGTCCGGTGACGGGGGCGACGAGTTCCATGGCGGCTACGGGCTCTACGGCTACCTGCACCTGTTACAACGCATGCGCTACCTGCCGCGCCCGCTGAATCGCCTGCTGGCCCGGGGCGCCCAGGCGTTGCCAGACGCATTCGGACGGCTGCCCGATCGGGCGGCCCGCTTTCTGGACCGGGCGCTGCATCCGATCCCGAAGCAGCACTGGTATCACCGCGACAACTTCGTGAACGGCAGCTCGCATCTGCTGCTGAATGACGATATGAAACAGTGGGCCGCGCAGAACTGGTTGCCCCACACCTACGCCTATTTCGAAGGACTCGAGCACCTGTCCTGCGCTGATCAGGCCATGCGCGTGGACGCTCAGAGTTATCTGATCGATG
>JBCDGJ010000202.1:0-8354 GCA_038757945.1 Pseudomonadota bacterium | reverse complement strand
TGATGCTGGCTTTCAGGTACAGCGTCGCGCCAGGGCATCCCAGCCGCGCAGCGGCCTGCTCGAGCCCGCGGGTCAATGCTGGAAAGGGCGGCTGGTCGCTGGGGCAGATCTGTACCAGCGCGGGCGCGGGGCTCATGGTTGAGGGATCCGAAGCCGATTCATCGCGGGTAGAAATCCGCCTTGCCTTCCGGTTGCGTCTTGAAGCGCTTGTGCACCCAGAGATACTGCGCCGGATCACGGCGGATCTCGTCCTCGAGCAGCGCGTTCAGGCGTGTGGCGTCGGCCTGATCGTCGCCGGTCGGGTAGGGGGTAATGGGCGGCGAGAACCGCAGGGTCCAGCGCTTGCCGGCCGCATCCTCCCTGGAGGTACCGGCGGTGTCCGCTGGCGGCAGGTTGCGGTGCTGGGACATGAACAGCACGACCGAATCGTTGAGCCGCGCGAGGCGCGCGGCGGCAGTGATCGTCGCAGCGGGAACGCCGAAGAACGGCGCAAAGACCGAATGCTGCCGCCCGTAGTCCTGGTCTGCGGCGTACCAGATTGCGCGGCCGGCTTTCAGGGCGCGCAGAATCGCGCGCATGTTGCCGCGCTCGTGCACGCCGTCGAAGTAGTGGCCACGGCCGTAGACCTGCGCCCACTCCCAGACCGGATCCTTGTTCTTGCGGTAGATGACGTCGACCGGTCCAAGGCTGGCGAGCGGCCGGGCGATCATGTCCATGACCGCGAAGTGACCGCCAACCAGGATGACGCCGCGCCCGGTGGCCAATGCGGCTTCCAGATGCTTGCGACCGATGATGGTGGTGTTTGGGGTCGGATCGAAGCCGGGGCGCAGCCAGGTGACCGCAAGCTCCAACGTGCCCGCGGTGAGCGCGTCGAGGCAGCGCCGCGTCAACCGCTCGTGCTCCGCGGCGTTCAAGGTGGGAAAGCACAGTTCCAGGTTCTTGCGGGCGATCCGGCCGCGCCGCGCGCCGCTCAGGGCGACCAGCCCGCCGATCTGCCGGCTGAGCCGGTCATGGCTGCTGACGGGCAACCGGGCGAGCAACCAGGCAAGTGCAATGACTAACCAGGTGGGCCAGTAGCGAAAATGGAAAGCGTGCCGCGGAACCGAAGGCTGCATCGTGGAATTGTGGCGGCTGTCATCGCTTGTGGGCTGCCGAGTTTACACCCTGTGATAAACTTCAAAGTGTATTCGGCGACGAGCTGGACCGCAGTTGGTGGGAACGCTCAGCGGGCAGGATCGGCAGGCAGCGTTAACGAACCCCTTTGGCGTCAAGGACAGTGGCAGTCAAGGACAACGGACAATCGCGTCTATAGTTCAGAGAAAGGCCAGAGAGAGTTCAGAGAACGTTGGCTGAAGTGTGCGTGGACCAGGACGACCCTCGTGCGCCTGCTATCCCTCAGGCAGACATGAATAACAGCACTTGTGCCGTGAACAAGCCTTATCCCGTATCTGCCCGAGTGCAGCCCGAACAGAGTGAAGGAGCGCCTGTTGTCTGAACCTGTTGGTCTCTTTCCGGATGCGCAGCAGCCTCACAGTACCGAGCATTCACCCCGCGCACTGCCGTCCCTGCAGGACGTCCATGTGCTGGTGGTCGGTGATCTCATGCTCGACCGCTACTGGTTCGGCACTGCCGAGCGTATGTCGCAGGAGGCACCGGTACCGGTCGTCAACGTAGCCGAAACCGACGACCGCCCGGGCGGTGCCGCCAATACCGCGCTCAACATCGTCAGCATGGGTGCGCGCTGCACGCTGGTCGGCGTCGTCGGCGACGATGCCACCGGTCGTGCGCTGGAACAGCGGCTGAGCGCCGCCGGCGTGCGCTGCGACTTCGTCCGCGTTGGCGACTGGTCCACGATCATCAAGCTGCGCATCGTCAGCCGTCAGCGCCAGCTGCTGCGCGTGGATTTTGAGTCCGAGCTGCCGCACAGCGGTCTGCAGCCCATTCCCGGCGGGTCCAGCAACGAACCCCTGCGGCTCGAGGTTGATACCGGCGTCGAGCTCCTTAAGCGCGTTTCCGCCAACCTGCCCGGGGCGTCCTCGCTCGTCCTGCAGGACTACGACAAGGGCACGCTGGCGGATCCGGCGCCCTTCATCGATGCCGCGCACGACGCCGGGCTTCCGGTGATCGTCGATCCCAAGCACAAGTCGCTTGCGGTGTACGCCGGGGCGGATCTGGTCAAGCCGAACATTCATGAGTTCCGCACCGCCGTCGGTCCGGTGGGTAGCTATGCGGAGCTGATCAACGCGGCGCGGAACCTGCTCGAAGAGCATCGCTTTGGCGCGCTGGTCGTCACCCAGGGTGATGCCGGCATGACGGTGGTCGATGCTGAGCACGGGCATCGGCACCTGCCGGCGCAGCCGGTTGATGTCTTTGACGTGACCGGTGCCGGAGACACGGCGGCGGCCGCGCTGGCGGTCACGCGCAGCCTCGGCTGGCCGGCGGCCGAATGTGCGGCTGTTGCAAACGTGGCCAGCGGGCTGGTGGTTGCCAAGTCGGGTACCGCCACCATCAGCGGCCCGGAGCTGACCTCGGCGTACCATGGCGATGCCCGTAGCCAGAGCGGGATCCTCAAGCGGGATCAGCTGCTCGATGCCGTGGCCCAGGCGCGGCGCAACGGTGAACGGATCGTGTTCACCAACGGCTGCTTCGACATCCTGCATGCGGGACACGTCACCTACCTCGAAGAAGCCCGGGCGCTGGGTGACCGGCTGGTGGTTGCCGTCAACGACGACGCCTCCGTCGCCCGGCTGAAGGGCAGTGGCCGGCCGGTCAATCCCCTCGACCGCCGGCTGCGGGTACTTGCCGCCCTGACCGCCGTCGACTGGGTGGTTGGTTTTGGTGAAGACACGCCGGAAGCGCTGCTCGAAGCGCTGCGTCCACAGCTGCTGGTCAAAGGCGGTGACTACCTGCCGGATCAGGTCGTCGGTGCTGACATCGTTCGTCGTTATGGCGGGCAGGTCAGGGTGCTCGGGCTGGTCGAGGACTGTTCCACCACGGCCATCGTCAACCAGATCACCGACACCGACTGACGCCGCCGCGCCCGCGGCCTGCCTGCCTGCTTTGCGTTTTCGATTGTCCCGAGTTACCCGGCATCGCTGAGTGCGCGGTTGACCGCGGCTACGTTGGCCCGGAGGTGATCGGGATTCAGGGTGCCGACGATCACGCTGCTGACCCCCGGTTGGCTGGCGACCCAGCCGAGGCTGTCGGTGGTCAGCGTTCCGCTCGCGAGCGGTTTCTTGATGACCACCCGGATGCCGCGCGCGTCGCTCTCCCGAATCCTGGGGGCCAGTTCCGGCTCCGTCTTGTTCAGGGTGAGCATCAGCAGATCCACCTCTGCGGCCCAGGCCGCCTCGATGCCAGCGGTGGTTTTCAGGGACGCGCCGATGCAGCGGACGACCCCCGTAGACTGAGCACGCTTCAGGGTCTCAAGGGCCTGGCCGGTCATCAGCGCGGGTTCGTCGTTGCCGTTCGAATGCAGCAGCACGATATCCAGGGTATCCCGACGCAACTCGCTCCGCGCACGCTCGAGATCCGCTTCGAGCGCGTCGCGGCTGAAATCGTAGGTTGAACGCCCCCCGGCATGGCGCTCGCCGACTTTTGTCATGACCACCCAGTAGGGGTCGTCGGCAATCAGCGCGCCGAGCCGGACCTGGCTGTCGCCGTACGCGGTCGCGGTGTCGAGCAGGTTGATGCCCAGTTTGCGCGCGGTCGCCAGCAGCTCGAGCAGCGCCTTATCACCAGGCCGAACGATTGGTTTTTTGTATTTGAGGCCGGTCGTGCGGCCGAAAGCCACGGTGCCAAGGCCGATGCGGGACAGCGGTGGTGTCTGTGCGTCGAGCCAGCCTTTGCCGGACGAATGTTCGGTTTCAACTTTTGTCACTGCGTTTGCCAAGGTAGCCCAGCAATAGCGGGCGGCCTGCCAGCGGTAGCGCCAAAATCGGTCGTCCGGTTGAGGCTCGATCCGCTCGCCGGGGGCAGGGTGGCAAGAACCTGATCGGCGAGATCCGGCAGCAGCGTGAGCTTGATGGGCCAGCAGACGGTCACCGGACCCTGTTGAATTGCGCAGGCCCGGCCCCGGGTTCCGTAGCGCTGCTGGGTGGCGTCGTCAGGCTCGGCGCGATCAATGCGCAGCGTGCCGATGGCTGCTTCGGTCCAGTCGAGCTGCGGGACGCAGGCTGCGAGCTCGCGGCGCGCGAAGGCGATCTGCTCGGTGGTGCTGCGGCGGCAGCCCCCCGTCGCGAGCTGCCCGCCGAGGTACCAGTCCCAACCGCCGTGTTCCGCACGGTGGCTCGTGATCGTAAGTCGTGGCTCGCTGCCGCCGCTCCCCGTCAGGCAGTGACCGTTGAGCTGTGGCAGCCGGCGGTCGCGGACCACCACCTGGTGCAGCGGCCGTTCTGTTTGACCGATGCCGGTGATGCCGAGCTGCTCGAGCAGCGGCCCGTTGCCGGCACCGGCACAGAGCAGCAGCTGCCGGGCGCTGATCGCGCGGCCGCCAGCTTCGATGCTGATCCCATCGTCGACGAGCGCCGCGCACCGTGCATCGAAACGATGCTTGAGAATCCGCTCACGCACCGGCTCGGCCAGCCGTTCGAGCAGGGCCGCCACGTCGAGCGTGAACTCATCAAGTGCAATGACCTGACCCTGGTAGTTCAGCTGCCGCAGTCCGGCCGGCCACGCGGTCTGCTCGACGGCCGTGCTGTCGGCCGCCAGCAGCTGGCTGGCGACAAACGTGCGCAAGCGATCGAGGTGCCGGTCGCTGCTGAACAGGTAGTAGCCTTCTTCGACCGGCTCGAGTGGCGCGAGGTCAGGATCCTGCGCTGGGCGCTCGGGATCCGCGGCAAGGCAGGCGCGCCAGCGTGCGGGCATGTTGCGGAGCCGATCGCGCAGCGCCTGGCGGCGGTCACCGGCCCCGTACTTGAGGCCCGAATGGATGATGCCCTGCGATGCCAGCGTCTGGACGCTGCCGAGGGTGTCGGCTTCGAGCAGCGCACAGGCATACCCCTGCCGGTCGAGGCTGTTCAGCAGCCACAAGCCTGCGGCGCCGCCACCGACAATCAGGACATCCAGTTTCGGCGTTGCGGACAGCGTCATCGGGCTGAGTGTAGCGTGCTTGACCGGATGCGACAGGCGCCGCAGGCTGCGCGCCATGTGGCCGATGGTCTATCGCTTCCTGCTTCTGTTCGCGGCGCCGTTCGTCCGCCTGCGGCTGCGCCGTCGAGCCCGGCAGGAACCCGCTTACGGCGAGCGGATCGAGGAACGGTTCGGCGTCGTGCCGGACTCCGTGCCGCAGCGGCCGCTGTGGTTCCATGCGGTATCGGCGGGCGAAACCATTGGCGCTGCGCCGCTCATCGAACGGCTCATGCGTATGCTCGCCGATGCGCCGGTGCTGGTGACGACCATGACGCCGACCGGTGCCGCACAGGTGCGCAGCCGGTTACCCGTCAGCGTTGCGCACTGTTACGCGCCCTATGACTTTCCCGCCGCGGTCCGTGCCTTTTACGACCAGGTGCAGCCTCGCATCCTGGTCCTGATGGAGACCGAGCTCTGGCCCAACCTCCTCGGCGAAGCACGGCGCCGTGGGGTGCCGGTCGTGTTGATCAACGGTCGGCTCTCGGAGCGGTCGGCGCGGGGTTACGCCCGCTTCGCCAGCCTGACCCGGCCCATGTTCGAAACGTTGACCCTCACCTGCTGTCAGTACCCCGCGCACCGGGAGCGCTTTGCCGCGCTGGGCGTGCCCCGGGATCGGATCCGGGTCACCGGCAACGTCAAGTTCGATCAGACCCTGCCGCCCAACCATGGCCCGATCGTGAATGACTGGCGGCGGCAGCTCGGCCTCGACGGGCGCTGGATCTGGATCGCGGCCAGCACCCACGATGGCGAAGACGCGCCGCTGCTCGATGCGCACCAGCGTCTGCTGTCCCAATGGGTGCCGGGTACGGCACGGCCGCTGCTGCTTCTGGTGCCCCGGCATCCTGCCCGGGTGTCCGCCGTGGTTGAGCAGGTCGCCGCTACGGGGTGTTCCCATGCCCGGCTGTCAGAGCTGCGGGCCGGCCCAGAGCTTGAAGCGGCGACCCAGGACGTCATCGTCGGCGACACCATGGGAGATCTGTTGACCCTTTATGCGCTGGCCCGCATCGCCTTCGTTGGCGGCAGCCTGGTGCCCGTTGGTGGCCACAATCCGATCGAGCCGGCGCTCTGTGGCGTGCCGCTGCTGTTCGGGCCGTCGCGGTTCAACTTTCAGGAAGTCTGCGAACGCTTCGAGCGGTCCGGTGCGCTGGTGACGGTGGCGGATGCTGAGCAGCTGGTTGCTGCTCTGCGGCGTGCGATCGATGATCCGGCTGCAACCGAGTGCCAGGGTCAGGATGCCCGGGCGGTGGTGGATGACGAGGCTGGCGTGTTGCTGCGCCTGCAGACCGAGCTGCTGCCGCTGCTCGATCAGGTCCTGGATCCGCCAGCCGCGCAGCCTGCCTCGGCCGCGCGCTGATCTAAGGGTTGCGGTTGGGTCAGTTGGCGCTGCCGGTGCTCGGGGTGAGTCCGCGGTTGGTCATGGGACCCAGGCGCTCGACCGTCTCTTCGGTGCTGATGTAGGTGTTCAGCCGTTCCAGGTCTTCTTCGTTCAGCGTGCCGGCCGACTGCTTGAGGCCCAGCAGGTTGGTGACGTAGTTGTAGCGCGAGTCGGCATAGTCGAACTGCGACGCATACAGCCGCTGTTGTGCCAGCAGCACATCGACGATGTTCCGGGTGCCGACCTCGTAGCCGGTCTCGGTGGCTTCCAGGGCTGACTGGGCAGACTTGATGGCGTTCTTGCGGGCGGCAACGCGGATCACGTCGGTGGCGACGGCACGGTAGAAGTTGCGCGTGTCGCGGGCCACGGTCAGCTGCTGCTCGCTCAGGATCTGTCGCGCCTGCTCGGCAAGGGCGCTGGCTTCTTTCGAGCGTGCACCGATGCCGCCGCCAAGAAACAGCGGCAGGTTGAAGTCCAGCGCGTAGGTGGTGCGCTCGATGAGAATGCCGTTACCGAAGATGCTCGGTCCGCCGCTCTTGATGTCGTTGTAAGTGGCGGACGCTTCGATGGTCGGCAGACGCTCCGAGCGGCGCGCCCGCAGGGTGCGGCGGGCACCGGACAGCTGAGCTTCTGCGGTGCGGATGCCGAGGTTGCTGGCGAGGGCCGTAGACACCCAATCCTCTTCTTCGCTCGGTGAGGGATCGATGATCGGCAGCGCCTCTTCAAGCTTGCCGAGCTCATCGAAGGGGACGGTCGTCAGGGTGCGCAGCGTCTCGAAGAAGATGTCGTGGTCGCCCTGCGCCTGAACGCGGCGGACGACGACGTCATCGAAGGCGGCCTGCGATTCCAGCACGTCGGTGATCGCGACCAGGCCGACATCGAAGCGTTGTTTGACCTGCTCGAGCTGGCGTCCGAGGGCGCTTTCCTCGGCCTGCGAGGCGTCCAGCAGGTCCTGGATGCGCAGCACGTCGAGATAGGCGATGACGACGCGCTGGATCAGCGCCTGCTCGGTCAGCGCCAGGTTCCACTCGGCGGCGCTGGCGTTCGCTTTGCTGCTGGTATAGGTGAACCAGCTCGGCATATTGAGGATCGGCTGGCTGAGCCGTGCTGACCAGTTGTTGTCGTTGAACTCCTGGTCCGGAATGCTGAACGGCACACCCACCGGTCCGTTCGCTGGGTCCTGGTTGATGAACGTCTGCGGGAACGACTGCTCGGTCCAGCTGGTGTTGGCGGCTGCTGTGACCTGCGGCAGCAGACCTGCTCGAGCGCCGCCAACCCGAGCCTGCGCGGCGTCGGTGGTTGCCACTGCCTGGCGCAGCACGGGATCGTTGGCTTTAGCAGCCTGGTAGACCTCCAGCAGGTTCGCGGAGTGAGCCTGACCGGCGATCAAGAGGGCCGCAAGGGCAACGGAAAAGCGTCCGCTGCGGCGAAGAAACTGGATCATCGTATTCCCTGACGGTGGGGTCCTGAAAAAAGGTGCTACTGGCGGAAGATGCGCGAGCATAGTAAACGGTTGCGGCGAGCTTGAATGCGAACACGTCGTGCGCGTGTCATCAACGCAGTTGGTATGTTAGCAGAGATGTGACAGTGTTCTGTAACGGACGCTGGACAATGCGGTGTCCGCTGCCGCTACCCGCCATCGGTAGGCGCTGGAATGGAAGGCGCTGGAATGGAAGGCGCTGGAATGGAAGGCGCTGGAATGGAAGGCGCTGGCGCTGGCGACGGCAGGCGCTGGCAATCGGCGGCCCGAGCCACTAGGCTGGCCTGCCGGCAGCAGCGCTGTCGGCTGATAATCATTCCGGAGTAACGTACGCGTGCGATCGAAACGCTACAGCGTCAATCTGCCCGC
>JBCDGJ010000201.1:0-8435 GCA_038757945.1 Pseudomonadota bacterium | reverse complement strand
TTTTGGAAAATTTTGATTCAAGCACAGAACTTCCTTCTTGTTGGACCTCCTTTAGGGGCACAAACGGTGTTGGAACTGGATTCGATTGGTTAATTACAACTGCGGCTGCAAATTCTGAAGGCACCCGTGACTACTACCAGAACTTTGCGGACAAGCTTGGTCCAGAGGGAATCCGTGAAGGCCAGTTAGCTTCGAACATGTCCAGCATCGACGGGCTACCTGGGTTAAGCAAGCCGTCGCTTTAAGCGAGCGAGGGCTTTCTTGAAAGACTGCATATGGCCGATAACCACCGTTCAGACTGCGAATGCTGAATCCGCAATCCAAAGCAGACTCTATATCCGTACCTGTTCGAACTTGTCAGATCGCACGAAACCGCTGACGGTAGTCGGTAGGCGCCACTTTCACGACACGTTGGAAAGAGCGTCTCATTGCGTCAGCGCTACGGTAGCCGCACTTCCTTGATATCTCGTCAATTGAGTCTTCGGTTTCCGCAAGGAGGCGCCGCGTTGTATCGATTCGGAGGCTTTGGACAAAAGCAGCCGGTGTTTGACCGGTCTCCTTTCGAAAAACGCGGGAGAAGTTTCTCAAGCTCATATGGGCGCGGTTGGCGAGCGCATGAACCGACAGATCGCTCGCGAGGTTATCGACAGCCCAGGCAACGAGTTCTTTGATGGTGTCCCGCTCGGTGCTCTGCGATTCGAGAGTTGTGGAGAACTGTGACTGCCCGCCTGGCCGGCGCATAAAGACAACGAGGTTGCGGGCGCAGTCAAGAGCTGTTGCCTGCCCGAGATCTTCCTCGACAAGTGCGAGAGCCAGATCTATTCCGGCGGTAACGCCTGCTGAGGTATACACGTCGCCGTCTTTGACAAAGATTGAGTCGGCCTGAACGTCGATCTTTGGATAGCGCGTAGCCAAATCTCTTGCGCCTCGCCAATGTGTCGTTGCTTTCTTGCCGTCAAGTAACCCGGCTTCTGCCAAGAGAAACGCGCCGCCGCAGATTGAAACTACCCGACGAGATCGCTTCGCCAGACGTTTTATCACCGTTATGAAACGCGGCAGCTCTTCGCCCCAAGCTGAGTCGGTGGCTGGAACAACCAGCGTATCGATCGCTCCTCGGCAATCTCCCGCCGAGCGGTGGCTTTCCATCGTGATCCCGCCACCAGAGGAAATTGATTCTGCGTTGTCACCGCTGACCAATTCCAGATGGTATGGCGGTGAAGATCGACAGAAGAGTTGGTTAGCCAGGCAGAAGACCTCCCAGGGGCCCACGAGATCCAGCAGCACAACCTGCGGAAAAGCAACGAAGACGACCCGCCTTTGACTCTTTGCTGGTGCAGATCGAGTTGTCTGCTTCATTGGGCTGATTCCGTATGGCCTAAAATGTCGGAACATTGTCATTTACGCCATCTTGGATGTCGAGCACCATCATCGGACTGACAGCTCAAGAGCAGAGGTGAGCGATGGAAACGAGAAACTCTCACGCGGACATAAACCGAAGGCGATTTGTCTCCGCCGCGGCCATTGCATCTGGCGCGCTTCTGGCCGGTAGCGCAGGCCAGGCAACTGCCAGTAACGCCACTCAAGAGTCACAGACCAAGTTGCCTCCTATGCACAAACAAAAGAAGCCGGAAGTTGCGATGCTCTTGTACCCAGGGGTGACCCTGCTGGATCTGCTTGGGCCACAAACGGTACTGGCCTCAAACTGCAACGTGCATGTGATCTGGAAGAACACTGATCTTCTGGAAACGGACAGCGGCATCGTCATGAAGGCTACGTCCACGCTAGAAGAGTGTCCTGAAGACCTTGATGTACTATTCGTGCCGGGCGGCGAATTCAGCATCATGCGGGACGAAGAGGTCCTTCGGTTTCTGGCGGATCGTGGATTACGCGCACGATACGTGACCAGCGTCTGTGGTGGATCGATAGTGCTGGGTGCTGCTGGCCTTCTTCAAGGCTATGAAGCAACCTCGCATTGGACTGCAACCGATAAGCTGCATCTGTTTGGCGCAACGCCAGTGAAAGGTAGGGTTGTGCGCGACCGCAACCGGATATCGGGCGGTGGCGTAACTGCCGGCATAGACTTTGGTTTGGTACTGCTGGCGGAACTGCTCGGCGACGAGATAGCCAAGATGACTCAGCTCATGCTGGAGTATGACCCGGCGCCACCCTTTAGTGCAGGATCGCCCGAGAAGGCTGGTCCAGAACTCTTGAGCAAGTTGCAGGGAACGCTTGCTGGAATGGAGGATGTGTTGTTGCCAATGTGTGCAGCTGCGGCGAACGACATGGCGAAGTACACGCCAGTACCCAACTGATGAGGGAGGATGGCAAGTGGATGCGATAGAACGCCGGCTCCTGATACGGATTTTGGTTGTAGTTTTCTCAGCGCTGTACGTAGCGAGCTGGTTCTGGCTGTATCCGGGCGAAATTGATCTTGTGAGCATCTTCGACTGAAGACGAAGCTTTTGTTTATTGCCTCGCTATGACAGGACTTCGACGTGCAGCGTTTGCAGAAGCGGTTACCCTGTTGGCACTGTTCTTTTTGGCAATGCCGATCAAATACATCCTTGGGGAACCCAGGGTCGTGTCCGTGATTGGTCCTGTACATGGGCTGATGTTTATGGTGTTTCTCTGGTTCGTCGTGCGATCGTGGTCAGAGGGCATCATCAATGGTACTGGTGCAGTTCGATTGTTTGTTGGCGCACTGATCCCTATGGGTGGGTTTGTCAACGAGCGTTGGCTGCGTCAGCAAAGTACCGACGGATCGACGCCTCAATGACCTATGCGCTGCTGAAAGCCGCACACCTGATTTCATTGTTTGCGTGGATTGGTGGCATGACTGCCGTGGCGATTGTGCTCAGGTATCCCGATCGAACCTTGTTGAATCAGATCAAAGCCTATGATCGAGCGGTTACGTCGTCAGCCATGGTTGCAGCTTGGGTATTCGGCATTTCCCTCGCAGTCATGGGAGGGTGGTTCTCGCAGTCCTGGCTCGCGATCAAGGTGCTATTCGTGTTGGTCCTGTCCGGGCTGCATGGCGTGTTGGCAGGAAAGCTGCGGCGGTATACCTCAGATGTAGTCAGTCCCGAACCAGGCAGTAAGCTCTTCTTACCGTTCGGTCTGATGCTCGTTACGATAATCGTTCTACTCGTTACGCTGAAAATGTAGCCGCGTTCACTTCCGATAAAGTGACGGCTGCTGACCTCTTTCTGCCGGCTACGGAAACCGTTCAAGCAGGGCTGCATGACTCCAACCAGGAAAGCTGCTTTTGTTCAGGCGAGCTCTGTAGAGCTGTAGTCGAACCGGAACTGAGATATCTGAAGATCATTTGGTCCTGATCCAGCACCCGGCCGGTTTGACGCACCAGCTTATGGATGACGACGACGGGCAGGCTGTCGATATCGCCGACTCGCTGCTGCACGTCACTTTAGGTTTTGAGGCGGCAGAGGCCCTGTGCGCCGATTTGTCGCGCGCATTGGACCGAACCGCTCATTTGCCTCGCTTACCTATGGATCGATAACAACTGTGATCGCCGTTCCCTCAGCGCAGAGGAGCGACTGCTTGCGCCGCGCAGGGCGGGTAGGCGCTGACGCAAAAACCGCTGGCTACGGCCGAGTCGTTACCGGCAGACGCCAGCAGGTGTGCATTTCGCCCAGCGTTAGTGCAGTGAGTTCCGGTACCGCTTCCGGTGCGAGTTCAATTGCGCTGACCGATTCGAGGATCGTCATGGCCGCGTCGACTGCGGTATCCCGGGTCAAGGCGTATCGGGATCTGGGCCTATCTTCGGGTACCGCCGGGTGCCGAGAAGGTTTGCCAAGCCCGAAGGCGATGCCAGAAGCTAATCCATCCGCACGGTACTGTCCTCTAGGCTCTCGCTGGGTTAAGTCCGGACGGTCAACGATGAAGCGATCCGGGTCAGCGAAGATGCGCGGGTCCCGATTTGCGGCCGCCGCGGAGCAGACCACCAGTGCGCCTTCCGGTAGCAGGCGGCCGAAACGTTCGACCTCATGTTTCGCGAAGCGCTGTGCCGTCAGTACGGGCGTCGAGTGCCTCAGTGTTTCCAGGTAGGCCAGTTTCATCAGGCGCCGATCGGTGGCCAGCTCGTTCAGTACCTGCGGCTGGGTCAACAGCAGAAACCACAGGTTGCTGAGCGCCCCCTGCAGCGTTTCATGGTCGCGTTCGAGCAGCGTTACGACGATGTCTTGCGCGGTAACTTTGGGGTCCACCTGAAGACAGGCGGACAACAGATCCTCACCGTCGGCCGACCGGGTCTTGAGCAGGGGCTCAATCAGTTGGGCCAGGTGCATGAGGGCTTGATGTCCCTGCCGCTGCAGCGCCGGCTGCCAGGATACCCCGCGTTGTGCTTGCCAGTAGAGTGAGCAGAACTGTTCGACCTGCGCTTCGGGAATACCAACCAATGCACATAGCAGCTCAAGCGGCAGGCGCGCGGTAAAGTCTCGGACCAGGTCGCCGCGCCCGCGCTCGAGCACCGCTGCCAGCAGACGCTCGCTGATTGGCACCGTGTGCTGGTCGTAGCATTTGGCTTCGACGGTCAGCACGGGCAGCTCCTGGTTGAGGTCGCGGCCGAAATCCTCGAGCCCGTAGTACCAGGTCTTTGGCCGGGTTTCGAAGTTGGCATCGTCCGCGAACACCGAGGTGACGTCATCGTAGCGGGTCAGCCAGTAGCGGTTGGCCAGCCAGTCCCGGTAGCAGGGGTAATTCTCGCGCAGGATTGTCAGGGCCGGGTAGGGATCCCGACGGTACTCATCCGCCATGAGCTGCCGCGGCTTGATTTTCGCGGTGCTCTCGCCGACCCGCTCGCGCTGATAGACCTCGTAGGTGCGAAAGCCGTCTTCGCGCTGAGAATCTCGCGACGGCGTCCGGACGGCGATTCCGTTACGCCCGGCGACCTTGGTTTCGGCCGCACTCATTGCCGATCGAATTCCAGCCACAGCTGGCGCACGGAGACGATGCCCTGTGGGCTCGGACGAACTCCGTCCACGTCTCTCGGCATGAGGTCTTCCCGGATCCGCACGTTTGTCATTCGCTCGGCGAGGAGCTTCGAAGCTTCCACGGTTTCCTGGTGCGAGATCCAGGCACCCGGGCACAGGTGCGGGCCGACGCCGAAGGCCATGTGGCTGCACTTGCCGTCCTTGCGGTAGCCGCTGCGCAGGAGCTTGCCGCTGTACAGATCGTTTCGAAAAATGTTGAAGGCTTCCGGATCCCGGAATACGCGCTCGTCGTGATTGGCTGAAAAGTCGACCATTTGCATCAGCGACCCTGCCGGTACGTGCACGCCGTGCATCGTCAGATCGTAGGAGTTGTGCCGGGGCTGGCCGCCGATCGGCGAGGAGTGCCGCAGCATCTCGTGGAAGGCGGCATCCCACTCAGCCTTGCCGGCGAGCAGGGCCTGGAACTGATCCGGGTGGCGCAGCAGCAGGCACCAGAGATTCAGGATGGCCCCCCGAGTGGTCTCGCCGCCACCGCCGACGATCAGCGCAATGTTCGAGGTGATTTCCTCCGTTGACAGGAAGTCGCCGTCTATCTTGGTTTCGCAGAGCTTGGAGATGATGTCCTTGCCCGTGGGGTTCCCTGCCTCGTCGTACAGATAGGTGGGTTCCTTACGCCGGGCCTCCACGATTTCTGCAACATAGTCTTCGAGGTGCTGGCGTGCTTCGAGTCCCTGCTGATGTTTCTCGGACCCGCCAAGGCCGCTCATCATCGAGTTGTACCAGTAGTAGAAGTCGGCCTGGGCGTCTTTCGGAAAGCCGAGCACTTCACAGACCACGCGAATGGGGAACTCGTTGGCAAAGACCTGGCCGAGCTCCACCAGGCGCGTACCGTTTTCATCCCGAACGACCTTCGAATCCGCTGCGGCCGCGTCATCCCAGGCATCGATCATCTCGCGGGCCAGGCGTTGGATCGCCGGAACTCGAAGCTTCAGAGACCGGCCAACCAGGTGCTGCCCATAGAGGTTCCGCCGCCGGCGGTGCTCGACGCCGGACAGCTCAAGCTGGGTGTTACCGAGCACGCCGCTGGAGCTGCCTTTGGGAATGGTGTTGAACCCCTCGTCGTCGAAGTAACACTCGGAGACGTCGTCATAGCGCGTCACCCAATAGCAGTTGTGCAGCTTGTCGTGGTAGACGGGGTAGTGGTCCCGCAGGATCCGATAGTAGGGATAGGGATTGCGGAAGAACTCCGGCGAGTCGAAGATGCGGGGATCAATCAGCGGCGTACCGTCTGCCGCGTGCCCCATGTCGACGGCCTCGCCCTCCTGCATCAGCGGAAAGGGCTCGCCGGCGCCTGAGTTACCGGCGGTCCGTTCATCCGTCAGTTCATCCGTCAGCTCATCCGTCAGTTCATCCGTCAGTTCATCAATGATGGATGACATGAAATCCCCCGACATTCGCAGACGGCTGCCAGTGTAGCGCGGTTCACTTTTCCATTAAACTTCGAGCGCTCGGCCCGGCCTTTGAGGACTCTCAGAGTGTGGGTGAGGCGAGGGGGTACGAGAGAAGGCGAAGGAGAGTCGGTACAACAGCATGACCTTTGTGATCACCAGCGCTTGCATCGATGTGATTGACAAGTCCTGCATCGAGGTCTGTCCGGTCGACTGCATCTATGCAGAAGACGAAGACCGCATGTGCGTCATCGAACCGAACGAGTGCATCGATTGCGCGGTCTGCGAAGCAGCCTGCCCGGTGGGCGCAATTTTTCAGGACACCGAAGTGCCTGGCGAGGAAGCCGCCTTTGCCGAGATCAACGTTCTCTGGTTTGCCGATACGAACGCCGCGCGCAAGCGTATCGAGGATATCGCTGAAGACGGTCCATCGGTGACCTGACTGCGGCGGCCGGCGCTTCGCTCAGGCCCCCGGAGCAATAGCGGCGATGGCAGTCAGGCTCTCTTCCCGCGGCGTGCCGGTGTAGCCAAACCGCCAGACCTGACCGGTCGGCCCCCCTTCGCCGTGCGCGAGCACATTGAGGATCGCCTGGCCGATGTCTGCGGGTTTCATTGCGGCGTCTGCCCGATCCGGTGCAAATCCACGCAGCAACGGGGTATCGGTGGCACCAAATGCCAGGCCGTTGACCCGCAGGTTCGTTTCCCGGAGCTGGTAAGCCCAGGTTTCCACCTGCCGCCACAAGGCAAACTTGGCGCAGTCGTAGCCGAGCGCGGGCAGCCGGGTCAGGTAGGATCCCTTGTCGATGTGTTCCGTGATGATGTTGATGATGTTGCCGCCTCCCGCTGCCAGCAGGGCGGGCACACAGGCGTGAGCACAGAAGAACGCACCCAGAGCACAGGTGTTCATGGACCGCTCATAAGCCTCTGTCTGTGACTCGTAGGTACCGGTCAGGAGCGTTGAATCCTCGAAGACGGCAGCATTGTTGATGAGCAGATCGATGCGTTCAAAGCGGTCCAGGACCTGATTGATTGCTCGGCGTACCTGCACTTTGTCGGCGATATCGCAGTCGACCGCCAGATACGCGCCACCGTCTGCCCGGACCAGAGTACCGGTCTCGTGATTGTTGACGACGTCGATGTCGAGGCCGGCAACCGCGGCACCTTCAGCGCTGAGGGTCAGTGCGAGGCCGCGCCCGACGCCCACGGCCGAGCCGGTGATGACCGCAACTTTGCCCTGCATCCCCATCTGCTTCTCCTTGTGTGTTCCTCCGCGCGGCCGCCCGCAGCGGTCGGCCTGACTGAACGACTGATCAATCCTTAAGGGTTTCTCTGCCGCGGATCCACGGCAGGTCGAGCAGGGTTTTGACACCCGGAGCAGCAGCGCAGACTTCGGGGATCGCGTTCACGGCGTGCATGCCGGTGGCCAGCAGGCCGTCGTTGATCCACAGCGCATCAAATTTGATCTCCATGCGCGGTTTACCCTCGATGGTCACTGAGTGGTCGCCCTGGGGCCAGTCGGGAGCGACGCTCCGGTGCATGCGCCAGACGGTTTCGTGCACGATGACTTTTCTACCCTGTCGCAGGCCTGCCCATTCCCAGTGCTGGCCGGCCACCGTACCCGCTTTGACCGGCCCGGCGGCTGGGTTCAGATCCGTCTCTGCGGTGACGCGTGAGGTTGTTGCCGTGATCTCGTCGAGCTCGATGGCGAGCCCGTCGGCGATCATCTGCACGTTTTCGCGAAACAGCCCGGTGAGCCAGAAGCTGTAGCGCTCTACGTCGCGCTCGAACTCGGCTTCGGTTTTGCCGAAGCCCATCATGCCGAACATGATCTCCGGTGACGGATAGAACTCGAAGTTGGTGATTTCCCGAACGTAGACCTGGTCGATACGGCTCGACAGGCTGGACATCGTCAGCGGCAGGACGTCGCCCATCCACCCGGGGTTGAGGCCGGTCGAGTGAAAGGTGGTGCCCCCCTGACGGCATGCCTCTTCCAGACGCGTCATCAGTTCGGGGCCATACACTTTCGGATACATGTACC
>JBCDGJ010000200.1:0-8445 GCA_038757945.1 Pseudomonadota bacterium | reverse complement strand
CTTGGGTGAGACGTTGACCCGCCCGTCCGGGGCAGCCGTGCCCACAAAGAAGAGCTTCTGTGCCTCGATGAATCGCATCAGTTCGTCATCGAGCGCCTCGAACCGGTCTCCCATGGTCTGCCTCACTCCCGTGTCTGGATTGTTCAGGGTATCGCCCAGTCTACCCGTGAGCACGGCGGCTGCGGCTGCTATGTGCAGTCATGGGGATACTGCCCGTGCCGCTCTGCTACTGTGGGCTCGTGCTGCTGTCAGAAACCGGAGGTTCGTTTCGCTGTGACCGCCTATCTCGTTGTCCGTGTGGACGTCCAGGATTGGGACAAGTACCGGGAGTACATGCGCCATACGCCGCGGGTCATCGCACAGTACGGCGGACGCTTCATTGCCCGGGGTGGCGAGCTCGAAACGCTCGAAGGCGAGGTCCAGAGCGAGCGCGTCGTACTGCTCGAGTTTCCATCCAGAGCGGCTGCCAGGGACTTCTACCGCTCGCCGGAGTATCAGGCCGCGAAGCAACTTCGTGCGGGCGGTGGTGCTGCCCAGTTTGTGCTGATCGATGGCTATCCCGAAGCGGACTGGGATGCCGCAGTTGCTGCCAGCCGATCGCTCTCCCTGCCAACCTAGCCGGTCCCGTGCCGGTCGCGCGGGCGTGTGGTGCTTGTTGCCCGCACGGCATGCCCTCTGAGCTTGCGGGTCTGCTCTAGCGGCCTTCTACGTCGGCGGCACAATGTCTACTACGATCTCACTCAGCGTCGAAGAGCGGTAGCTCACCGTATCGCCAGGCTGCAGAAAGTGCCCGCTCTCGATCTCGTTCTCGAGAAAGATGGGAACGCCGACTTCGATCAGCCCCTGACCGCTGAACGGGCCGCCGGCTTTGAGATAGCCCAGCAGCATCTCGATGTAGTCGTGTGCGGCCGGGGCGGTAAAGATCACGCCCTCGGAGGTTCCGGACATCAGCGCCATGTCTGTATCGATGCGTTGCGCGGGCGCCAGGCGAAAAAAGTCACCCTGATAGAAGAATCGAGGCTGCTCCATGTCCGCCAGCACCTTATCCGTCAGCGCACGAAAGTCCAGGGTCATCTCTCTGCCCCGGGCGTCCTGCCGCGCCTGCCCGTTGTGGGCGGTCGTCATCCGCGTGCTGGCGACGAAGGCCTCCCAGTCTGTGGGGAGCACCAGGAATGGACCGGTTGGAAAGAACCCGGCACCACTCTTCGCGTCGCTGAACCCATAGCCGGAATCGAGGTTGTCGAAGTCCGCGAGCTCCAGTAGCGCAACGCGGTCCGTGAAGTCGGCACAGAGAAACAGGCCTTTACGCGCTGCATCGAAGTCTTCGACGGAAGTAATCGGCCGATCGAAGCGAGCGCAAAGCTCCACTTCGTAGTCCAGCAGGCCGTCCGGTGACGCGGCTACGCGCGTTCGTGCCGGCGTCGCGGTACCGAACTTGGGAAAGTTGAATACGGAATCGCTGGAGGTTTCTTCCGCGTGCTCGGGAAAGTTGGTGCCGGTGCCGATGTGCCGCGCGCCGGAGGGTCCGGCCGGAAGCAGCTGCTCGATCGGTACCTGAACTCTGGTTGCTGCGGGATCCTCTGCCGCTGCAAGCAACGCGGCACGATCCAGCGCGTCGATGACCGCGAAGGGGTCATTGCTGCGCGGCGCGCCAAGCCCGGCGAGGTCAACGCCGCTCACAATTGCGCCGTCGTACTGCAGCACGAGCATCGTCATCGTTGCACCGTCGGGCAGCCGTTGTTGCGCCAGCGTGAGGGCCTCTCCCAAGGTGGCCAGCCGTGGCGCCAGGGGTTCAGCTTCGAAACTTGCAGGATTGAACTGTGGATCCGTTGACGTGAACCAGGCGGCGAAGCAGACAGTGAGCAGCAGGCCGACGCCCGCGGCGAGTCCGAGAAATACCTTTCTGAACACCATTTCCTCCCCGATTCCCTGATGCCGGCCCCGCTGCGTTTCGAGCGATCGTAGCGTGCCCGGTGAGGACTTTCACGACCAGCTCCGCACTTGTAGATTTGTGCAGGAGCAAGCGTGTTTGGCGCGATAGGAGTGAAGTGATGAAAGGGTCGCTGCCGGGAGTCACCCGTGTTTGTGGCATCGATGTTGCCGATGACCGCTTCGTCAGCGTCAATGGCCCACCGCTGAAGCGCATGCCGCAGTGGGGCTTGACGACCGAGACGTCGGAAATCGAGTTCCACTTGTGTCCGGCGGTAAGCTACGAACTGAACTATCAGGTGCCGCTGTACGTTGTGGTGCACATGTTCAATGGATCGGAAGGCCGATATGCAGCCGGGAGCGGTCCGCTGGTTCGAGTTGTGACTGAAGCGAACCGGACTGGTCTGGTTCCGCCGAACATGCAGGCCCGCATCATTCAGGACAAGCCCCTGGAGTACCTCACCATCCGCATTCAACCGGAGCGGTTCAACCGCGTTGCCGGGACAGCTGCGCCTGACTGGCGCGGGCTGGAGAAAATATTTCGAACCGTTGATCCGGCCCTGACTGCGCTCTGCACGGAGGTACGGCGCTGCATGATCACTGAGCCAATGGGCATGGGCGACTATCTGGACGCGCTGGCCGACGCGACTATGACGCGATTGGTCACTGCACACTTTGCACACGCCTCCGAACAGGCGCCTCGTCCGGGGACGCTTTCCCCAGCCGTGGCGCGGCGTGTGGCAAAGGCCATCGAGGACCGTCTGGAGGGTCCCATCAAGGTGGCTGAACTGGCTGAGGAGGCGGGCTTGAGCCGCACGCACTTCAGTCGTGCCTTTGCACAGAACTTCGGAGCCACACCGCGTCAGTACATTCTTTCCCGACGCAATGCCCGGGCCCGTACGATGCTGACGGATACGGATTTCTCCGCGACCGAAATCGCCATGCGTTGTGGGTTCGCGAACGCGTCTCATCTGACAACGACATTCAAACAAGAGCTTGGATTGACGCCCACAGACTATCGAGCTGCGCTCCAGTCGAAGGCTCCGGCTCGGTGACGGGCTTTCTCATGCGTTTGCCGCTTAGCGCAGTTTACGAGCAGGGGCGTGGGTCGGACAGGTCAGCCAGCATTGATCCGGGAATTCTCTGCCCGTTGTCCTTAGGATCTGCAGCGCATCAAGGTGCCTGGGAAGACAGATTGCATGGATCGAAGGTTGGTGACACAGGTCAGGATGGTCCGCTTCCGGTTGGAAAATGCCGAGCCGTTTCTCCTCCCGTGGGTTTCTTTTTCCCGGGACTGGCTAGTCTGCCTCATCATTTCTGCTTCTGCGGAGGCGGACCGTTCGGCCGGAGAGGACGAACGTTTCAGATGATGGATAGCTAGCCTTAAAAACCCAAGCTAGTTACGGGAGCGGGTGCCGCTGGCAAGTTGAGTGCGCGCGATGCGCGAACGCAGAGTGCTCGGTTTCAAGCCGGCCAGTTCGGCAGCGCCGCCAGGCCCTTCGATGCGTCCGTCCGTGATCGCCAGCAGTGATCGGTGATAGGCGTCGTTCACCTGTGTCTGTGACGGCAGCACAGCGAAGCGCCGCCACGCGGGGTGCAAGGGGCTCATCCTCGAAGCTGGCCGGATTGTACTTCGGGTCCGTTGACGTCAGCCAGGCGACAGCACCGATGACCACCAGCAAGCTGATGAATATCGCGAGACCAAAACCAATCCGTTTCAACACCTACGTTCCTCAACTCACTCTGCTGCTGGTCCTTACTGCTCTGCGTACTCAGCTCGACCGCTCGGGCCTTCCCTTGGTGAGCAACGCATCGGTACAGGGTCCCGGTTGCAGTACGCCGCTCAAGCCGATCCCTGTCTATCTGTTGCCGCTCCGCAGGCGTCCCACATTGCGTTGACAATGTGATGCGTTACTCGTGTTGAATGCGCTGCAGGAGTAGTGCACTTTGGTTTGTGGAGATTGGGAACCAGCAACCTCAAGTTATTTCGGAGCAAGCAACCGGCCTTGCTTTGGCAAGGACGACGCGCAGTGCTGCATCGACCGGGGTCGCAGAACGCATGCAGGAAGTTGCTTTGTTCGCTTGGCTGTCAGGAGTTATTGAGTTGGGTGTTGTGCTGCACCCGTGCTTACTCCCCGTACAGGCCGTTTTCGGTGCACGGTACCGATGACTGCTCCGCTTCGCCCTTCACCCGCTCGAGTCCTCGTCACCGATGCCAACCGCGGGAGTGCGCTGGCGGTAGTTCGAGCGCTGGGTAGGGCGGGCTACACTGTATTTGCGGCAGATTGTTTGCCTCGTTCCGCCGGCGGCCGATCCCGGTTCACGAGCCAGTCACTGCAGTACCCTTCGCCAACCCGGTCTCCAGAAGCATTTCAACGTTGGACGTCACGCACCGTGCGTGACCTCGGCATCGATCTTGTCCTGCCGATTACGGATGAAACCATCATCCCGCTGTGCAAGATCCGGCATAGCCCCACGCTTGAAGCCAGGCTTGGTATCGCGCCTCAGGAAGCACTCGATATTACGCTTGATAAGAGTCGGACCGTTGCTCTCGCACAAACGCTTGGGATTCCGGTCCCGAAGACTCGCTTGATCGATGCTGTGGACCAGCTCTATGAGGACGGCTTTATCGAGCAGCTTTCGTATCCTGTTGTGGTGAAGCCGCAGTCCTCCCGGCTGTTCACTGCCACGGACTCGACGCCTGCAGCCATTGAGTCCCTCGAGGTCAGCTACGCCGCAACGCGCGATGAGCTGGAAGCGCTCGTGACGGAAGCGGAAGGCAGATACCGGTGTCTGGTGCAGCAGTATTGCGCGGGCGAAGGGGTCGGCGTTGAACTGGTGGCTCGACAGGGAGAAGTCGTAGTTGCCTTTCAACATCGCAGGCTGGCGGAGGTCCCGCTGACCGGCGGGGCAAGTGCCTGGCGGGTGGGTGAACCGCTGGATCCGGTCCTGTACCGCTACGCCAGCTCTCTTGCGGCAGCGCTGAGCTGGAACGGGCCCATGATGGTCGAGTTCAAGGTGGGCCAATCGCCGGTGCTGATGGAAATCAATGGTCGAGTCTGGGGCTCATTGCCGCTGTCTTACATCAGTGGGGTCGACATGCCGGGCGCGTGGGCAGAGGTCTGCCTGCACGAGGAGAGTCCGCCCCGCGACATCGGTTCGTACCGAACGGGTCAGAGTGCCTATAATCCCGATCTGCTGCTGAGCTGGATGGGGCAGAATCTTGCGCAGAGCAGGAAGATCGATGGCCTGCCGTACCCCGGCCGCGGGCGCTTCCTGCCAGTTCTCTTCGGTGCCTTGCTGAGAGGCCGACACGACTACTTTGTTCTGGATGACCTTGGCCCGTTCCTTCATCACAGCTCGACCGTTGTCGTCAAATACATTGGCAAGTTAGCCCGCCAGGTTGCCTCCGCCGGCTCCAGAGCCTGACGCACTTCCGGAACAAACGCCTGGTAGAGCGCCAGTAGCTGGGACTGGCTGTTGCCGGCCCCGAGCGGCGGCGTGTGTCGCCTCCGAGCCCGGTGCAGTTAACTTCTGGATTTCATGTGCAGGTCTGCAGGTCTGCGTGTCCGCTCGTCTGAGTGTCTTCCGGTCGGCAGCTCTACAGGTCGAATGTTTAGGCCTCAATTCAGATTTTCACGTGGACGAGCTATACTGCCTCTCGGATTGCCGTCTGGGCCTTGTTTTTTCCGCCCACACCATCAATTGACATCAATTGACATCAATAAATGTCTGCCAGACACGGTGCGACCGCTCCTGGGGAGGAGTGGCGGCTGTGTGAGCAGGCTGGCTATCAGGGATTAGAGAGTCATCGGCTCCGCCAGGCGCGTGCCTGTGTCGGCGGCCATACAAATGGGGAACGAGAGTGGAGTTTCAACGCAGCAAGATCAGCCAGGCGGTCATCGCCGCCCTGGCGACGATGACCGCCGCCCAGAGTGCGGCTGAGGAAGCCCCAGAGGGTCGCCGCATCGAAGAAGTTGTGGTCACGGCAACCAAGCGTGCGGTGCCCCTGCAGGATGTTCCGATCGCGATCCAGGCGCTTACGGAAGACTCGATGGAAGCGCTTGGGATCGACAACTTCGAGGACTATCTGATCCAGTTGCCTGGTGTCACGGCAGGCGGCAGCGGTCCCGGTCAGAACACGATCTACATTCGCGGGCTCGCGTCCACCACGCCGAACCTGACCACCGCTGGCGTCGCCGGTCTGGCACCGAACGTTGCGTTTTATCTCGACGAGCAGCCGCTGGCGCAACCGGGGCGCAACCTGGACGTTTACACGGCGGACATGAATCGGATCGAGGTGCTCTCGGGGCCGCAAGGTACGCTGTTCGGCGCAAGCTCCCAGGCCGGCAACGTGCGCCTGATCACCAACAAGCCCGAGCCGGGGCAGACCTACGGCGGTGTCGACGTCGGTGCCTCGTACACGGCGGACGGCGATCCGAGCAATAAGCTTGAGGCGGTTCTGAACCTGTCGCTGGCCGAGAACTTCGCGCTGCGCGCGGTCGGCTATACGGATACCCAGGGTGGCTACATCGATCAGGTAGCGGGGACCCGCGACGTGAGCGAAAGCGCCCGATTCCGTCCGGCTGGTACGGTGCGCGCCAACGGTGAGCCCGTCTCCGCCAACCGTGCTGGTTTTCAGGCTGGTGCCGACCTCAGCGGCGTGACCTTTCTCGAAGCCGAAGCGCGACGCAAGAGCAACGTCAACGAGACCACCTATCAGGGTGGTCGCCTGAGCGCACTCTGGGACATCAATGACGACTGGACCGCGAGCGCGTCGGTCATGCAGCAGAAGCTCGAGGCCGATGGCGTATTCTTCGCCGATCCGGAGCTCGGCGACTTTGAGATCCAACGCTTCAGCGACGATCAGATCGAAGACGAGTTCACCAACACCAACTGGACAATCGAAGGCCGGATCGCGGCGCTTAACGTGCTCTACACCGGCGCCTTCACGGACCGCGATACGGACCAGCGCGTCGACTACACCGACTACCTGTTCGTCGGTCAGTATCTGCCGTACTACATCTGCGACGGGTCTGTGTCCTACCCTGGGGCAGCCGCCCCGAGCGGAACCTGCCAGGCACCGGAGCTGTTTGTGAACTCGAGAACCGAGACCGAGGTGTGGTCGCACGAGTTCCGGGTGACCACGCCCGATGAGTATGCGGTGCGCTTTACCGGTGGCGTGTTCTACAGCGATCTCGAGCTGACGGAGCTGAACGACTTTACTTATCCGGGGTCCGTGGCGGCTGCGCCCTTTGGGCCCTTTGCGCCGAACTTCGCGTTCGATACGGGCTACCGATCCAGTGATGAGCCCTTCCCGGAAGGGGTCATTTTTCGCAACGACGTGCGCCGGACGGATGAGCAGCAGGCAGTGTTCGGTGAGGTCTCCTGGGATCTGAGCGAGTCCTGGTCGGTGACCGCCGGCTTGCGCTGGTACGACATCGAGGTTGACTTCGATGGCAGCGCGAACGCTTCGTTCTGTAACTCAGGTGCCGCGGCAGACATCAACGCCTTTGGCACCGACATCAGCGATCTGTACAACGGTGATGGCCAGTTCACCTTCCGTGGCAGCTGTGATCCGGCCAATCAGATCACCTATACCACTGCCGACATCGACGATCCCGCTACACCGGCGGCGGTCGCCGGCGCGCTGCGTGCTCCAGGTTCCGCACAGACTGACGGGGTGATCGGCAAGTTCACGGTGAGCTGGTTTCCCACCGACGCCGCCATGTTCTATGCCACCTGGTCCGAAGGTTTTCGTCCCGGGCTGCTGAACCGGCCAGGTGGCGCCTCGGGACCGGACGGCTATACCGTCCCCTTCGCGCTCGAGACTGACGACGTGATCAACTACGAGGCGGGCTGGAAACTGGACCTGCTGGGCGGCTCTCTGCGGTTCAACGGTAGCCTGTTCTTCGTCGAGATCGAGAACCTGCAGACCACCATCTTCGATCCAAGCATCGTGAACCTGTTTTTCTCCGACAACGCAGCCGACGCGGAGGTGCTGGGAGTCGAAGGAGACTTCATCTGGGCGGCGACGGACAACCTGACCGTAAGCGGTGCTTTCTCGATCCTGGACACAGAAATCACGAATGTTCTGACCCCTACGAACGATGTTCGCGAAGGTGACGAGCTGGCCTTTGCTCCATCCTTTCAGGGCAACCTGCGGGCCCGCTACGAATGGTTCCTGAATGGCGGCATGCAGGTGCACGTGATGCCGCATCTCTCGTTCTCATCGTCGGCGCAGAGTGACGTGGTGGTGATCAACAACTCGGAAATGGACAGCTGGATGCTGGCTGGCCTGACCCTGGGCGTCGCCAAGGATGCGTGGTCAGCGGAGCTGTTCGTTGACAACCTCTTCGATGAAGAGGCTGAGCTGGCGCGCAACTTCGTGTTCGACCGGGAGCGCATCACCTATGCTCGTCCGCAGACCATTGGATTGCGTTTCTCCTACGATTTCTGACCTCCGACCGGTCCGCGGTCATGGCAGTTTCTGAGTCCGTGCCCGGCCTCGAGGTG
>JBCDGJ010000199.1:0-8471 GCA_038757945.1 Pseudomonadota bacterium | reverse complement strand
CTGCTAGGTGCCTATCCGACCGGAGCTGGACGGCCGCCCGGGCTCCTCAAAGTTGAGGAACAGCATAGCGGCGAGTTAGTAAGCCCTCACTTGCGCCTTGGCGATCTGGTCAGCAGGCAACCGCAACAGTGGCCCCGCTACCTGCTGTTCAGCACCGCGCTGCTGGAACAGCTCGAGCTGGTGCCGCAGGTGCTGGCGCAAGCAGGCTTTCCCGACGCGCGGATCAGCATTCTGAGTGCTTACCGGACCCCCACCCACAATCGCGCCGTTGGTGGCGCTGCTCGCAGCCGCCACATCTATGGGGATGCGGCAGATCTCATTGTCGACAGCAACGCCGACGGCCGCATGGATGATCTGAACGGCGATGGGCTGACCTCCCGTGCCGACGTCGAATGGTTGATCGCGCGCCTGCAGCGAGCCGGCGTGCCGGTAGCGATCGGTGGCGTCGGCAGCTATGAGTCAACGGGCCCGGCCGGCGCCTTTCTTCACATGGATGCTCGAGGGCGCGCTGCAGACTGGCAACGCTGACCCGCCCGGGCACCCGCTGGCAGGTCGCCCGGCAAACCGCGACAATGCGCGCCCGTTTCCGCAAGCAGACCGCCGGGCACCGACCGGCTGCAACTAATCAGGGGTCAGAGATCGTGTCCCAGGTCGTTCGCGAACAACCCGCCAGCATCTTCAGCTACCGCCGCTACTGGGCTGAGCGACTGCTGCCGGCACCGGTACTGCCCATGTCCCGGGCGGAGATGGAGGCGCTCGGCTGGGACAGCTGCGACATCATCCTGGTCACCGGCGACGCATACGTCGACCATCCCAGCTTCGGCATGGCCGTGGTCGGTCGGTTCCTGGAAGCACAGGGTTTCCGGGTCGGCATCATCAGCCAGCCGGACTGGCAGAGCGCAGACCCGTTCAAGGCCCTGGGTGCCCCGAACCTGTTCTTCGGCGTGACGGCCGGCAACATGGACTCCATGGTGAATCGCTACACCTCGGACCGAAAGGTACGGCGCGACGACGCCTACACCCCTGGTGGCGAAGGGGGGAGGCGGCCAGATCGAAGCGTCATCGTCTACAGCCAGCGTCTGCGCGAAGCGTATAAAGGGTGCACCATCGTGATCGGTGGCATCGAAGCGAGCCTCCGACGGATCGCCCACTTCGATTACTGGTCAGAGAAAGTCCGCCGCTCGATATTGCTCGATTCCAAAGCCGATCTGCTGGTCTTCGGCAACGGCGAACGGCAGATCGCCGAGATTGCCCACCGCCTTGCTCGCGGCGAACCCATCGGTGCGCTGACGGACATTCGGGGCACTGCTCGCCGCCTGGCCGCACCGCAGGTCGGGCTGATCGAGGTCGACTCCACGCACCTGGATACGCCCGGTCCGGTCGATCCGCATCCAGACCCGTACGCCATGCAGCCGGCCATCAACCACGATCCGAAGACCGGCGAAGACGTGTTCGAACCCGAGGACGACGTGCAGATCGTACGCTTCGTGCGCGACGTGCCGAGCAGCGAACGCCACCGCAGCTACCTGCGGCTGCCGAGCTATGAGCAGGTTAAAGCCGACCCGGTGCTCTACGCGCACGCCTCACGCATCCTGCACATCGAATCCAACCCGCACAACGCACGGCCCCTGGTACAGCGGCACGGCAACCAGGACATCTGGTTGAACCCGCCGCCGATCCCCCTGGAGACCGCTGAGCTCGATGGCATTTACGAGCTGCCCTACACGCGGCAGCCGCATCCCAGCTACGGCGATGCGAAGATTCCTGCCTACGAGATGATCCGCTTCTCGATCGCTATCCAGCGCGGCTGCTTCGGCGGCTGCACCTTCTGCTCGATCACCGAACACGAGGGTCGGATCATTCAGAACCGATCGCACGAGTCCGTGATCCGCGAGATCGAAACCATCCGCGATACGGTGCCAGGCTTTACCGGCGTCATCTCGGATCTCGGCGGTCCAACGGCGAACATGTACCGGCTGGCGTGCAAGAGCCCAGAGATCGAAGCCGCCTGTCGCCGGCCGAGCTGCGTGTTTCCCAGCGTGTGTCCCAATCTCAACACCGACCATAAGCCGCTGATCGATCTGTATCGGGAAGCACGCGAGCTGCCGGGGATCAAGAAGGTACTGATTGCCTCGGGCGTGCGTTACGACCTGGCCATCGAATCACCCGAGTACGTTCGCGAGCTGGCACAGCATCATACCGGCGGCTATCTGAAGATTGCCCCCGAAGCGCTCTCCGACGGCCCGCTGTCAAAGATGATGAAGCCGGGCATGGACACCTACTACCGCTTCAAAGCGCTGTTCGATCGCTACTCGAAAGAAGCCGGCAAAGAGCAGTACCTGATCCCCTACTTCATTGCTGCGCATCCGGGCACGACCGATGAAGACATGCTCGAACTGGCCCTGTGGCTGAAGAACAACGGCTTTCGCGCCGATCAGGTTCAGGCGTTTCTGCCGTCGCCCATGGCCACGGCCACCGCCATGTACCACAGCGGCAAAAACCCGCTGCGTAAGGTCACCGAGGACTCCGAAGCCGTCGTCATCCCAAAGGGGCTCAAACAGCGACGCCTGCATAAAGCCTTCCTGCGTTATCACGACCCAGAAAACTGGCCATTGCTGCGTGACACGCTAAGAGCGATGGGCCGCGCGGATCTGATCGGCAACGGCAAGCGCCATCTCATTCCGAGCTTCCAACCCCGTGGGACTGGCGGCAAGGGCGAAGGCGCGCGCCTCGGCAGCGGTCGCGGCAACGGTCGGATCAAGGCGTTTCGAACACAGCACTCCCGTGAGCACGGTGCCGACTACGACCGCGGCGGCAAGCGCGGCTCACGTAAGAAGCGCCGCCGCTAGCCCGACGAGCGGTGCGCACAGGCCGGACCTGCGGACCACGGTCCAACACTGCAAGTGCGATGGAAACAGGGATCAGGGAGCGCGAACGGCTGCCAGCAGGCTCGACATGGGCCGAATCCAGGGCGTGAGATCCGACAGCGCCTCCGGCAGCTGCTCAGCAGCCCGCACTGCGCTGGCTCGATCGGCAAAGGCACCAAACAAGAGTACGTAATGGGGCTCACCGTCGCGGCGCACTTCAGCCGCAATCAGGTTGGGCACCCCACGCTCGCGAACGAAGGTTGTCAGCCGCTCTGCAGTCGGTAGCGCGATCAGCTGAACGGTATAGCCGTCCGGATACAGGGAGAGCTCCGAGGGTTCTGCGGCCCCGCGCTCCGGCAGCGTCGACGCCGCCAGTGCCAACGCAAGCACAAGGGGGCTGGCGATGCGCCTGGCGAACATCAGGCGAGCGCTGCTGCGCACCGTCTGCTGCGGCGTCGGCTCAACACCAGCGCGAACAGGCCAAGGCTCATCAGCCCGAGAGCGGCAGGCTCATCGACCCGCTGCGGATGCACGATCACGCTGACTCCGCCAACGATACCGACATCCGGACGGGTGCTGTCTGAGTAGCTGCCGGGAATGAGCGTGGCAAAATCCAGACCCTCGATCAGCGATGCGCCGCTGACGTCGAAGTCGATTCCGCTGACCACGAAGTCGGACATGCCGATGCGCAGATCGTCCAGCATCGGCACGGGGTTGTGGTCGACGTGAAAACGCTCGATAGTCAGACCGGAAGCAAAGGCAACCGGGTCAGCGAGGTCGAACCACTGGTTGTCCGGGCCGGTCGCCAGCACGAAGTCGCCAATCTCATGCGCATCGATGTTGAATTCGAAGGCACCATCCGTTGTTCCAGAACCGGTAAACGTCGCCAGGGTGCCACCGGTTTCGGTACCGCTGAGCTCGATGATCAGCCCAGCGCTTGCAGGCGCAGCGGCCAGCACCGTCATTACGAGCCCGGCGCGGACGGTCTGCAGAAGTCGTAGGATCGTTCGGTATCTCATGGGATCTGTTGCGGGCAGCGACGCCGGTTCTCTGGCGCCGATCGTGCCTCTTCTCGCCTGAAATCTGACACTCGCTACGGTATCAACTCACGCTCGAGCCGCCATCGGCCAGACGCCAGACTGCGATCACCGTCACGTTTTCAGCGCCGTTTGCTGGTAGCGGCTCCGGCGTTCGCAAGGTGTTCCATCTTCGAGCCGGGTTGCCCGGAGCCCGCCCCGATCAAGCCAGTACAGCAGCTTGCTGTCCGCACACGCAGCTGGCGTCTCCACCAGTTCCGAATCACTGTCAGCCGTGATCGTCACGGCAGCCGGCTCGCCCGCCCCTGCGTCATCTGCATCTGCATCGTCTGCCCTGGCAGACAACGAAGTGGGCCGGGGAGCGGCCGAATCCGGGGCGACAGCAACAGCATCCTCATCCATTGGCACCGCCGTTGGCGTGCGAACAGCCGGTTCCTCAAGCTCCGCCCGGTCACTTGTCGACAGCACCTCCGGCGCCAGCTGCTCGACCGCAGGTACCGGATCGATCGCAGCCGCCAGAGCCTCCGGAACTGGGGCGGCTGCCCGTTCGCTATCGCTGGCAATCTGCTCGCCATCCAGCCCGATCAGGCGTTTGAACCAGGCCGGCGGCCAGCCTTTGGCACTGACCCGGGTTCGTGCAAACAACGTCGGCGGCGTATCGCTGGGCGCCAGCCGTATCTTTGCCAACGGCGCCCGCCGCTGCTGATTGAAGCGATCCGCAAACTCTGGCGGCAGCTCGGCCGTGACCGGATAGATGCGATCGATCACCCCATCGTGGCGATCAAAGCCGAGCTGAACGTGTACCTCATCACCGGGTTCAACCGCATAGAGCGCGCCTTCCGGTACCAAGGCCAGCACGAAGGGTTCCCCATGAAAGATCTCCATGATCGGCTCGCCCGCACGCACCACGCTGCCGGGCGCAACGTGCAGGTAACCCACCACTCCCGCCGTTGGCGCATTCAGAGCGCCACCAGCATAGTTGTCGGCGAGCGCGGCCAGCGCATTTTCCGCCCGCGCGACGGCCGCCTCGATGGTCGGCAGATCAGCAGCGATGGCCGCACGCTCGGCGCGGATCTCCGCATCGGCGCGGACGCTGCTCAGCACCTGCTCAGACAGTTGGGCGCGCTGCAGATCGGTAAACAGCCCACGGGAGGACCGGTCCTCGGCGCTGGCGCGGGCTGCTCGAGCCGCACTCAGATTGTTATGCACGACCGGGGTGATCGCTTCGATGACTTCAGCGCGAACGCGCATCTCCGCCGCGCGGGTCAGCAGCACGGCAAGCTCCGACGACAGCGCCGCAAGGGTCTCTTCGACGGATTGCGACCTCACGGTCAGCAGCGGCTGCCCCGGCGTCAGTTGATCCCCTTCCTCGATACTGACCCCCTCGATCGAGGCCGGGTACTGCGTGGCAATGACGACCCGGTCCAGCAGCACCAGACCATCTGCTCTGAAGTACAGGAGCTCACCGGCGAACAGGTTGCCGAGCCAGACGACGAAGGTTGCAATTGCGCCGAGATACAGCCAGCGCCCGAGCGAGCCCCTGCGGGCCCGGACTTCGTTCGCCAGCGCATCGACGCGCGGCCGTTTCTTCAACCGCATCAGAACTTCTCCGCCGCATCCAGGACGCGGGTCGGCACGTAGCTGTCCTGGTAGGACTTGCGGAGAAACCACTCATCGAGGTAGGCGTACACGCTGACTGCGCGCAGGAAGTAGGCGTTGAACAACGAGTAGCCCGGCACGTAAACCAGCAGCCGCCAGTCGGCGTATGCGGGATTGAGGGCCAGGGCAATCAGCGCGGCAAAGAACGTGGTGATGACGTAGGCCCCGGAAACGATTGCCAGCACCGCGAGGGCATCGGCACCGTACTGGGCAAAGAGCGTGAGCAGATAGAAGTAAAACGACAGCGGCAGCAGACCCTGAAAGAACAGGATATCGGCGTGCCCGGCCGCGTTGATGAGCGAGAAGTTCGGCCTTAGGGGATTAAACATCGGGGCAAACTTGCGCGCCCGCACCCGGACCAGCGAACGGTTCCAGCGCAGCCGCTGACGCGCCAGGGACAACGCATCGACGGGCACATCCGTCAGCGCCCAGGCATCGGGCGCAAAGCGAACCTTCCATCCCGCCTGTCGGAGCTTGGCCGTGATGTCGGCATCCTCGCCCGGCCCGACCTCCCAGCCGCCAATGCCGAGCAGCGCGTGACGGCGAAAGGCGGCAAAGGCACCAGACGCAATGAACAGCATGCCGACCATCGATGAGAAGCGACGACCAAGCGAGATGCTGAGCAGGTATTGCAACGACTGATAACGCGTGACCACGGAATCGCGGGCGTTGCGCACGGCGAGGTTGCCAGATACCGCGCCAACCTCCGGATCCGCCAGCGGTTCAATCACCTGCTCGATCGCATCGACATCGAAGCTCGTATCGATATCGGCAATCATCACGATGTCGCCGCGGCAGTACCCGAGCCCCAGATTGGCAGCCGCACTCTTGCCACCGCGTAGGCCGGTCGACAGGAAACGATCAATCTGACCCTCCGCAAACAGGCGCTGGCCGACGTCGGCCATGTCATCGATCGAGCCATCGTCGATCACAATGATCTCGATGTTCCGGTAAGTCTGCTCTTTCAGGCCACGCACCGCGGTCTCGAGGCACGCACCCTCGTTATGACCGGCCAGCAGCAGGCTGACCAGCGGCGGTTTGTCCCAGGGGCTGCGCCTGCGCTCGGGCTGCGTCACGCTGCCGGGGCGAAAGAACTCGGCAAGCCCAACGGCGAGGGTTGCGAAGACGAAGCGCGGCACCTCGAAGATCACGGCAAACCAGAACATCAGCAGAAAATCGCCGAGATTTGTCGGCAGGTAGGCGAGAACGGCAGCCATCAGCTCATCCGCTCCAACAGGTCGGCAATGTCGTCCCGTTCGATGTAGCTGAGGTCGATGTGAAACTCGTTGGCAATATTGGCTGCGAAGGCAGCTTCCAGGCGATCGACCAGCACCAGCGCATCACCGCGATCGGTTTCCGGCAGACAGGCGAACACCAGCTCACCATGTCGACACACCAGGTCGCCGCGGCGCACGGCCTCGCAGACCAGCTTGGTCAGAAAGTCGGTCAGCCGCTGCCGGCGCTGGGGCAGCGGATCGACGCCCTCCGCCGTATCGACGGACAGGCCAAGCACCGTCAGCGGCCGATCGCTGCGCTCGGCGATCTGCAGATGGTTGGCGGTAATTGCCAGCCAGTCGGCGCTGCTTACCTCAGCGGTACGCAAGCGCCGCTCCCCGCGATTCGGCAGCGACGCAGCAAAGCCGGCGCGACGGCCTTCCTCGGTCAGCCGGTAGTGGTGCCAGGTACGGGTCGGGGCTTCGTCACCCGCAGTGCTCTGGCCGCAGCTGGCGCAGACAAAAGCAACGTCTGGCTCGGACATGCTCTGACCACAGCTGCCACAGGTCACGATGTGGCCGGGCTTGTCGTAGTCGACACCGTAGTGCCGCAACGCCTTGCGGCACTTCGGACAAACCAGGCCGTCCTCGGTTTCGAACAACGAAGCCGGGGCCTGGTGCGCGCACGGATAGTGATGCATGAGGTCCTCTTCGGTGAGGTCGCTGTGCCCGCAGGTAATGCACACCTCGCGCGCATGAACGGAGGGCGAGTGGCAATGGCCACACAGGTGCAGCCGCTCGAAGAACTCCCGCTCCAGCAGGCGGGCATCCGCCAGCCGTTCGAGCAGCGCTCGCTGGGCTCGCATCCCCGCAAGGTTCGCGTAGCCGATCGGCCCATCGTCACCCGGCAGCCAGCCGGCCTTGAAGTCGAGGTCGCGGGTGGCAGCGAGCACCAGTGCCAGCGTTGCATCCCGATCCGGGCCGGTCGTGACCGGCGGCAGCATGCGCAACCGGGCAATGGTGGCAGCCAGCGGCTGAAGGCGGTCCACCAGCGTGGCCAGATCGGGGCCGATCACGAGATCGTGGCGTACGTCGTCGCGCGGCTCGGTCACCGCAACCAGGGCCGCGGGCGAAGCGCTGGTTAATCGATAGCTCGCGAGATGGCCAGCCTCGATCGGACCGCGCAGCAGCACGACGTCATGCAGCTCACCGGGATCGGTCCGCCACTGCACGCCGTGCACCGGGCCGATCAGACGCGGGTCCTGACCCAGCGCGAGGACCCGCATCGGCCCCAGCGCCTGTGGATCGACACCATCAGGCCGGCCGATGGCCTGCGCGGGCACCTGCCGTTGTCCACTAGCGATCATGGTCATGACGATTCTGGCTGCCGGACCTGGCCGGTCCGGAACAGTGCGACTCCTTTTCGCCGGGTGATCCGAGGTCGGTTACCGGAATCTCGGGAATCCATTGCCGGTGGTCTCTGGTAACACCGGTTACCCAGGCTTCTGCTTGCTCAGGGCTGGGAGTGTAGGGCGGCCGCCCCAGGGCTTGACCCGCGAGCAGGTCGTTTTGTGATTCGAGTCACGCTCAGCGCGTCAAATTTCCCCGCTTGCCGGGGCGCGTCGGCGTCGGATTCCCGTCGCCGGCCGCAGGTCCTTCCCGCGCCTCTTGGCGCACCGCCTCCTGGCGCACCG
>JBCDGJ010000198.1:0-8472 GCA_038757945.1 Pseudomonadota bacterium | reverse complement strand
TGAGATCGAGCCGATCAACTCCATCGATGGCCACCACACGCTCAACCGCGTGCGCTTCGAGCAGGTGCGCGTGCCGGTGACGCAGCGCATCGGGGCCGAGGGCGAAGGCTGGACGGTTGCCAAAGGTCTCCTCAATCACGAGCGGACCGGTCTTGCGTTCCTGTCGCTGTCGCAGCGCAAACTGCGCATCGCCCGTTCCGCGCTGGCTGAGCAGCCGCAGCACGCCGCAGAAACAATGGCGTTGCGGAGGCGCCTCGCGCGCCTGCAGATCGAGATTGATGCGCTGGCGACCACAGAACTGAAGGTCCTCGCGGAGACGGCGGGCGGTCAGCCGCCGGCAGATTCCGCTTCGATTCTGAAGCTGAAAGGCACTCAGCTGCTGCAGGCGATTACCGAGGTTCTGATCGAGTGCGCGGCCTACGCTGCGTTGCCGTATCCGCTAAGCGAAGATGGCCTGCCGCCGCGGGAGCGGCCGGAGCCGAAGTACGCCCAGGCCGAGATGGCCCAGTATCTGATTGCCCGCTCGGCGAGCATTGCCGGCGGCAGCGATGAAATTCAGTATGGCGTCATCGCGAAACACGTCTTGAAGCTGTGAGTCTGCGGTCGTGGCTTGCGCTGAACACTGGTTCGGGCGCAGGGCTAAACCCGTCGCTCCGCGGTGCTGCGTTCAAGAGACGGCAGTGCCGACACGAGCGGGTCAGTTGAAGCACAGTGAAGAGCACCGGAAGAGGGCGGCAACGCGCTCAGGAGTGGAGCAAAAATGCGCGTAGAAGGGCCCTTCATCGCCGGCCGCAACTGGTCTGCTGACGCGGGCAGCGGCAGTATTCACGATGACACAACTGCTACCGGTCTGGGTTTCCGCGGCGGCACCGTGGCTGGTGATGTGCATATGAATCAGTTCGTACCCGTTCTGTTGGAAGCCTTTGGCCCAGCCTGGTGGGAGCGAGGGTTTCTGGCATTGAGTTTCCGGTCGGCAACGGTCGATCGGGAACGGGTGCGCGTGGTGCTTGCGTCCGACGGCACCACGTTGGCGGATACACCGATGCAGGGCGTGGCAACAGACGTCACAACAGCGGATGCGCAGCCCGCTCGGGTCGAGATGCAGCGCGATGACGAGCTGCTGGTCTCCCGCGGTGTTGCGGGGCTGGGTCCGCTGCCGGAGCTTGATTCGGCGCGTTCCCGCATCGATCCCGCTGTCGAGCTCAGCATCCTCGAGCGCGTGTCTGCCGGGCAGGATCTCGGTAGCTATGCCGTGGTAGCGGCACCGGACAAGCAGTTCCAGCGCTACGATGCTGGTCTGATCAGCGATGCTCTGCCCGAGTACCGTCAGGGTTTCGACGGTGATGCGGCGCGCATTCCGGCCTGTCCGTCGACGGTGGTGGAGTTTCTCTGGGGTCCGCCCATGGAAGGGCTCCGTCCGTTCGTCGATGAACGCGCTGTCGGCCTGTTCGGCGCCATTGATCTGGCCCACGAGCAGGGACCGCTGTGGCTCAATCAACCGTACACGGTAGAAGCGCGCGTGCTTGGTCTTGGTGCCAGCCCGAAAACCGAGCTGCTCTGGTTCGAGTCCACAGCAACGGATGCGCAGCAGCGGGTGGCCGTGCGCTTTCGCATGATGCTGCGCTTCATGAAGGCTTCCGTGGCAGAGAGCGCTCAGTGACCGCGCAGGGATTTGCCGGTTCAGGAATTCTGGGACGCATCGAACGGGTAGGGAACCGCCTGCCGGATCCGGTGTTCATCTTCCTTTACCTTATCGTCGGTCTGGTCCTGATCAGCCAGGTGCTGGTGTGGATGAACCTGTCGGCCCTGCACCCGACGCGCGTCGGAGCCGACGGTGAACCGCTGCGAATCGCCGCCGCCAGCCTGCTCAGCGCGGACAATATCACGCGGCTGCTGGTCGAAATGCCGCAAACCTTTACCCACTTTTATCCGCTCGGCTACGTGCTGGTCGTCATGCTGGGTGCTGGCGTGGCAGAGCGTTCCGGACTCTTTGCGACGGCCATGCGACTGGGGGTGCGCCGCGCGCCGCTGGCGCTGCTGACGCCCGCCGTGGCGCTCGTGGCAATGCTGTCCAACCTGGCGGCGGACGCCGCGTACGTCGTGCTGATTCCCCTTGCCGGGGTGCTGTTTGCCGCCGCCGGCAGGCACCCGATCGCAGGCATTACGGCGGCGTTTGCCGGAGTCTCCGGCGGTTTCTCGGCGAACCTGCTGCCGGGGCAGCTGGATGCGCTGCTGTTCGGAATCACGGAAGCTGCGGCGGAAACGCTTGATCCATCCTGGGATGCCAACATTGCCGGTAACTGGTACTTCATGGCGCTGCTCACCTTGCTCTACACGCCGGTGGTCTGGTTTGTAACCGACCGCATTGTGGAGCCTCGGCTTACGCTCGCTTCCGGTCCGGGCCCATACACCAGCGAAACCGCCGGGACCGTGGATGCCAATGCGGCAGCCACTGACCAGGAACTGCGTGGTCTGCGGCACGCGGGGCTTGCCGCGCTTGCGGTCATTGCGGTCTGGACCCTGTTCGTCTTCGGTCCCGGCACGCCGCTCGTTGACGAGGGGGCCAGGCCTGAAGCACGGCTGTCACCGTTCTACCGGTCTCTGGTGGCGGCGTTTTTCGTGCTGTTTCTGGCAACCGGCTGGGCCTACGGACGTGCGGTCGGCAAGATCAGCAACCATCGAGACGTCGTCGCCATGATGACGGCCGCGATGGCCGATCTGGCCTACTACCTGGTGCTCTCGTTCGCTGCCGCGCACTTCGTGGCCATGTTCAACTGGTCCAACCTTGGCCTGATCTTCGCGATTCAGGGTGCGGCAGCGATTGAAGCTGCAAACCTGCCGCTCAGCATCATCCTGGTCTTGCTGATCCTGTTTGCCGGGCTGGTCAATCTGTTCGTTGGCTCGGCGAGCGCAAAGTGGGCGCTGCTGGCACCCGTGCTGGTTCCCATGCTGATGTTGCTCGGCGTTTCCCCCGAGATGACAACGGCGGCTTACCGGGTCGGCGACAGTGCCACCAACATCATTACCCCGCTCATGGTCTACTTTCCGCTGATCCTGACTTTCTGCCAGCGCTGGCAGAAAGACTTCGGGATCGGCAGCCTCACCGCAACGATGCTGCCGTTCTCTGCTTATCTGTTGCTTGGTGGTGTGGGGGTGACGATCGCCTGGGTGCTGCTCGGGTTGCCGCTGGGCCCGGGAGTGGGCGTTACTTTTCAGCTGCCAGCAGGGTCGTAGCCGGCATGCAGCGGTCAACCAGTGGCGGATTCTGAAGCAATGGCAGCGGTAGCGACCAGCTCCTCCAGAAGCTTCAGCGCTGTCTCACCCTGCAGCTCGAAGGGATCCAGTGTCGTGCTCTCAGAGAAGCGGATCACCGTGGATCGATTGACCTTGCTGAGGTTGACCCGCCCCATGCGCCAGCCGCTGAAGCGACGCTCGACGATATCGGCATAGTGCAGCACGGTGACATCCGTATGCCGCTCATCCCGGCAGATGGTCTGGTACAGCTCGTTCACCTGAGCGCGGCCGCCTTCGAGCACCTGCATGAAGGTGTCACCGCTTTCGTAAACGCACAGTACACCGGTAATGCCGACCTCCGGATTGTAGGTGCGCGACGATTTCAGGATCGTCTGCACGATTTCATCGGATATAACCTGTTTCGAACGGCTTGCGTACAGCAGACGGACCAGCATGGCGAGTTCCTGACCTGAGGCTTGTTTAGTTGGCGCGGCCGTTCATGAGCGCGAGAAACTCACGCCGGAGGCTTGAGTCCTTCAGAAATGAACCGCGCATGATGCTGTTCGTCATCTTTGAGTCGATGTCTTTCACGCCGCGCCACTTCATGCAGTAGTGATCGGCTTCCATGACGATGGCAAGGCCATCCGGCTGCATCTTCTCCTGCAGCAGTGTAGCCAGCTGTTCGATGGCTTCTTCCTGAATCTGGGGCCGGTTCATGACCCACTCGGTGAGACGCGCGTATTTCGACAGCCCGATCAGAGCCGAGTGCTCGTTCGGCATGACCCCGACCCAGATGCGCCCCATGATTGGACACAGATGATGCGAGCAGGCGCTGCGAACGGTGACAGGGCCGACGATCATCAGCTCGTTCAAACGCGAAACGTTCGGAAACTCAGTAACTGGGGGCGCTGGCTCATAGCGGCCACCGAACACCTCGTGTAAAAACATCTTGGCGACTCGTTTCGCCGTATCCTGCGTGTTGTGGTCGCTTTCGGTGTCGATGACCAGTGCCTGCAGCACCTCGCGCATGCGGGCTTCGACCTCTTGCTTGAGGGCTTCGACCTCACCGTCTTCGATGAATGCGCTGATGTTGTCGTTGGCGAAGTATCGTTGGCCTGCTGCTTCCAGGCGGCCGCGGATGCGGTCTGCGACGGGCGTTCGTGATGCCTCTGCGCGCTCGGCCGCTCTCGGCGTAGCCGGATTTACTTCTTTCGAGTCGGGTTCGGCCATGGGCGGTCTCCTCAGGTCGACGTCGGCTCTCCTCCGGCGTCGACGGTGTCCACTCAGTCTAACAGTGCCGGCGTAATCAAAAAAGGACAGTCGGGCCCGGGTGCTGTAGAGCAGGCGCCCCGTCAGCGGTCTTCGAGCCCGTCGTAGCTGAGCATGACCAGCGCAGAGCGCGGAATGGCCTGGCAGGTCAGGATTAGACCGCTTTCGATCTCTTCCGGTGTCAGGATTTCGTTCTGTGGCAGGGTGACGCTGCCACTCAGCATACGAGCAACGCAGCTCGCGCAGGCGCCGGCGCGGCAGGAATGGGGTAGGTCGAGTCCGTCGGCAAGACCGGCGTCGAGGATGCTGAGGTCGCCTTCAGCCATGCTGAAAGAGTGCTCTTCACCGTCGCAGAGCAGTTCGATACGGGTCATCGCGGGTGAGTCAGCTGCCAGAGGCTGGCGCGATGGTCAACGCTCCAGTAGTTCGATCTTGTTGGGCTTACCGTCCCATTCCTCTGCATCGGGTGGGGCGTCTTTCTTCTCGGTGATATTCGGCCAGGCTTCAGACAGCTCCAGGTTCAGCGGCAGGAAGTTCTCCTGGCCTTCCGGCAGCTCGTCCTCCGAGAAGATGGCATCAACCGGGCACTCGGGTTCGCACAGTGCACAATCGATGCACTCATCGGGATGGATGACCAGCATGTTCGGGCCCTCGTAGAAGCAGTCTACGGGGCAGACCTCAACGCAGTCCGTATGCTTGCACTTGATGCAGTTTTCGCCGACGACAAACGTCATTTGCAGATCCGGGTCAGAAAAAAAGGCCGCCATTCTACCCGTTGCTGGGTGAGTGTCGAGTTAGCCCACGCTGCGTAGCCAGTTGGTCAGCGGAAGCACGGCTTTGCTGATCAAAGCCTGAGCGAGCTGCTACTCAGCTCCGCTCCCGCGGCAGGGCGGCACGCAACTCGTACAGCAGCTCGAGGGCCTGGCGCGGCGTCAGTGCATCCGGGTCGAGGGCTGCGACCAGCGATTCCACCGCCGAGCGAGGCTCAGGGTCCGCAAACAGATCGCCCTGCGGTGGCGGCGGGGTGCCGGCCCGCAGAGTCTCTGCTTCGAGGGTCTCGAGCTTGCGCTCTGCAACCTCAAGTACGCCGTCCGGGATGCCAGCCAGCCGCGCTACCTGAAGGCCGTAGCTCTGGTTGGCGGGGCCATCGCGGACACTGTGCAGAAACACGATCTCGCCTTCATGCAGCACTGCCGCCAGATGTACGTTGGCAACGGTCGGCAGTTGTTCGGCAAGCTGGGTCATTTCAAAGTAGTGGGTCGCGAACAGCGTGTAGGCGCGGGACCTGCGTGCCAGCCAGTCCGCCGTTGCCCAGGCGAGGGCAAGGCCGTCGAAGGTGCTGGTACCGCGTCCGATCTCATCGAGCAGCACCAGGCTGCTGCCGCTGGCCTGGCGCAGAATGCTCGCGGTTTCGGTCATCTCGACCATGAACGTCGACTTGCCGCCAGCAAGGTCGTCGCCAGCCCCGATGCGGGTGAAGATGCGATCGATGGGTCCGATGCAGGCGGCGGCCGCAGGCACCAGGCTGCCGGTGTAGGCCAGCAGCACGATGAGCGCCGTCTGGCGCATGAACGTCGACTTGCCACCCATGTTCGGCCCGGTGATCACCAGGAGCCGGCGTTCGTCGCTGAGGAGCAGGTCGTTGTCGATGAACGGCGCACTGCTTGCGGCTTTTACCACCGGGTGCCAGCCGCCGGTGATGTCGAGTCCCGGGGCGTCGGTAAAATGCGGCTTGTTGAACGAAAGCGTACGCGCCCGCTCAGCGAGGCAGCACAGGACGTCCAGCTCAGCAAGGGCGCGTGCCATGCGACGGAGCGGATCGACTGCCGCCTGCAGGCGATCCAGCAAAGCCTCGAAGAGCTGCTTTTCGAGCCGCAGCGCGCGGCTGCTGGCCGTCAGCGCCTCTTCCTCGAACTGCTTCAGCTCCGGGGTAATGAAGCGCTCTGCGTTCTTCAGCGTCTGCCGTCGCTGATAATCGGCGGGCATGTTTTGCGCAGCGGCTTTGCTCGCCTCCAGGTAGTAGCCGTGTACGCGGTTGTAGCCGACCTTCAGGGTCGTGATGCCGGTGCGTGCGCGTTCCCGCTCTTCGAGCTCACGCAGCCACTCGTCGGAGTTGCTGGCGCGGGCGCGCAGGCTATCCAGCTCGGCGCTGTAGCCGTCGGCAAGCACACCGCCATCGCGGATCGTGGCCGGCGGTGCCTCCACCAGGGCCCGCGACAGCAGTTCGGTCAGTTCCGGCTGCGGTGCCAGGCTTGCAGCGATCTGCCTGAGCTTCTCGCTGGAGCCGTCACCAAGGGTCGTAAGGAGTTCCGGCCGGGCCTGAAGCGCTGCGCGCAGGCGCACCAGATCCCGTGGATTTGCCTGATGCAGGGCCACCCTGGTGGTCGTCCGCTCCAGATCCCCGAGCGGTTTGAGCAGGGTCAGCAGCGGCTCCGCCAGCCAGCGTTCGTCCAGCTCGATCACGGTGCTCTGCCGGGCCAGGACCTTGCGCACGCTGCGCAGCGGTGCATGCAGCCACTGCCGCAGGCGACGCTGCCCCATTGGGGTAGCGCAGCGGTTGAGCAGGCCGAAGAGCGTGTGTTCCGTCGTGCCGTCCGGGCGCTCGCTGAGCTCCAGATGGCGTCGGGTGTTGGCGTCGATCACCAGCAGTTCCTCGGCACCGCGGAGGCTGATGGCGTCGATCGCATCGAGCGTCTGGCACTGTGAACGCTGCGCGTAGGCGAGCACGGCGGCGCTCGCTGCGGTTGCTGCGGTGCCGGCACGCAGGCCGAGCGCTGCGAGGTCGGCAACCTTGAAGTGGCGCTCCAGCTGGTCGGCAGCCAGGGTGGCGTCGAAGGCAAGCGGTTCCTGGAGCTTCAGCGCAGCGCCCGTGCGCTGTCGCCATTCCTCGAGGCTCTGCTGGTGGTCCGCCAGCAGCGGTTCGAGCAGCAGCAGTTCGGCCGGCTGATAGCGGGCGAGCTCAGCGAGGAGATCGTTCCAGTCCCGGACGCTGCCGGCTTCGAAGCGGCCTTCGGCAAGGTGCAGCACCGCAAAGCCGAATTCGCCGGCCTCCCGGTGGACGGCCATGAGCGCGCTGCGTTGTTGACCCTCAAGCAGCGCATCGTCGGTCAGCGTGCCCGGGGTCAGGATGCGCTGCACGGCCCGTTCCACGGGTCCTTTGGCCAGCGCCGGATCACCGACCTGCTCGCAGATCGCGACAGATTCCCCGAGTGCCAGCAGCCGCCGCAGGTAGCCGTCCGCCGAATGATAGGGCACCCCGCACATGGGAATCGGCGCGCCGGCCGATTGCCCACGCTGCGTCAGCGTGATTTCGAGCAGTTCTGCGGCCCGCACCGCATCCTCGTAAAACAGCTCGTAGAAGTCGCCCATGCGATAAAACAGCAGGTGTGCACGGTGAGTGGCTTTGATGGTCAGGTACTGACGCATCATTGGCGTATGCGCTGCGGCGATATCGCTCGGCAGGCTCACGTCCTGCGACGCATCGAACCCCGTGCCATCCGGGCGCGACGCTGCCGGCGCGGACGTCGGGTTACGCTTGCCTGCACGGTCGGGGGTAGTGGATCCTTGCGTCAAATCGGGGGCTGCTGAGGGTGATCGCAAGAGTCAAACAGCGCCGCCATTGACGGTCAATGGTTCGAAGAGAAAAGGCGGGCACCGCAGGTCCGCTGTGGTGCTGATTCAAGGCGCGCTGATGTGCAGGCTTGCTGATAGTACTGAATGGATATACAGTACGGCTGATTGATCGGTCTGCAGCCGCGGCAGCGCGTTGTCAGGCGCTTAACATCTGTGATGAGTGTACGCATCTGAAGCGAGCATACGCAGGTGAAGTGGGCGTACGCAGCTGAATATAGGATATGTATCTGAAATCAGTGACCGCCCCAAGAAAGCACAGCGTGCAAAGCAAGAGCGTCAACAGAGCGCAGCTGAAACGAGAACAGAGCGCAGCTGAAACGAGACCAGAGCGCAGCT
>JBCDGJ010000197.1:0-8522 GCA_038757945.1 Pseudomonadota bacterium | reverse complement strand
TCTGAAGGAGCGCTTTCACGGCTTCGGTACCTACGAGGACGCCATCAGCACGCGCAGCCCGACACTGTTTCATTCTGCACTGTCTCCGCTGCTGAATCTTGGGCTGCTCACCCCCGACGAGGTGCTCGAGAAAGCCATTGCAGCGGCGCGGGAGCAGCAGGTGGCGGTGAATGATGTGGAAGGATTCGTACGACAGCTGATTGGCTGGCGCGAGTTCATCCGCGGAATCTACGTGACCGACGGCCAGGCGATGCGATCGCATAACGCGCGTAATCAGCAGCGGCGCATGAAGCAGGGCTGGTTCGACGGCACCCTGGGACTCCCGCCCTACGACGACGCGATCCGCACCCTCAGGTCTTACGGCTGGAACCATCACATCGAGCGTCTGATGGTCATCGCCAACCTGATGAACCTGGCGGAGATCGAGCCGGGGCAGGTGTACGACTTCTTCCTCGATCACTACCTCGATGCCTACGACTGGGTGATGGTGCCCAACGTCTACGGCATGGGGCTCAACTCTGACGCCAATACCTTCGCCACCAAGCCCTACATCTGCGGCTCAAACTACTGGCTGAAGATGAGCGACTACCGGAAAGGTGACTGGTGCAATGTGGTCGATGGCCTCTACTGGCGTTTCGTCCGCGAGCATCGGGAGGCGCTAGCCCGCAATCCCCGCACCGCCGTGATGCCACGCAACCTGGATCGGTTGAAAGCCGAACGTCGCAGCACGATCTTCGCCGCCGCCGACCGGTTTCTCGAACAGCACACGGAGGCCGCCTCATGAGCACCGTCGAGCAGCCACGCCGCATCCTGGTAATCGGCGGCACCGGCGGGATCGGTGCGGCACTGCTCGCCGCTGCAGCGCAGCGCTGGCCGGATGCCGAGCGCCTCGCGACGCATCGACCTGAACGCCCGCCCGGCACGGGGGCCGAGCACTGGTTCCCGCTGGACCTCGAAGACCCCGCAGCCATCGACCGCTGCGCAGCAGCCGTCACTGCGATCGGAGCGCTGGATCTGGTTCTGATTGCCAGCGGCTGGCTGCACGACGACCAGCACAAACCGGAGAAATCGTTGCGTCACCTGTCCGCGGACGCCTTTGCCCGTGCGTTTGCCGTCAACAGCAGCGGCCCGCTGCTGCTCCTCAAGGCGCTCGACCAGGCGCTGACCCGATCCCGCACAGCAGTAGCGGACAGCCCGGCCCGCTGCCGGGTGCTGGTGTTGTCCGCCAAGGTCGGCAGCATCAGCGACAACAGCCTCGGCGGCTGGCACGCCTACCGCATGGCAAAAGCCGCCCTCAACATGGGGGTACGCAACCTCGGGCTCGAGTATGCGCGCAACGTGCGCAAGCCAATTATTGCTGCCGTTCATCCCGGCACCACCGAATCAGCGTTGTCCGCACCGTTCTCCACCCGTGGGCTGCCCGTGGTCGAGGCCGAAGTGACCGCACGGCGGCTGCTCGATCTGGCCATCGAGCTCACGCCCGAGCATCAGGGCGGCTTCTTCCACTGGGACGGGACCGCGCTGCCCTACTGACCGTCCGCAGGCTCCTGCCGAAGCCGCAGCAGTGCCTCTGCTTTCTGCACGGCGTCATAGGACGACCAGCCGCCGATCTCATCGAGCGTTCGCCGGCAGGCGACACAGCGCTCTCCGCTGCTATCGAGCTCACAGACGTTGATGCAGGGCGACGGCACGGCACCCGTCGCACACTGCGGGCACAGGCAGCGATCCGCGATACCCCGGGCCGCGAGCCAGTCTTTAAGCACGGGGCTGATCGTGACGCCCGCACACCAGCAGCGCTCGGCCCCGGTGCTGACGGCGCAGGCGTTGTCGCCGCCACAGACCGCACAGCGCCGCTCCGGGGCCAGCAGACGCCCGTCGTCGTTCGTCAGGCGCTCAGTCATCGTGCCGCTCCGGTTCCGCCGGCTGCGGCTCGAAATTCGGCGCCCGGCCGAAGCCGCCCCCGCCAGGGGTCTGCAGCACCAGCTGAACGCCGGCGGGCACCTCGTCAAATCCCTTGGGGCCGAGCGCCCTGTACTGGCCGGGCGACTGGAGCTCGACCCGCCCGGGCGCACCAGCGCCGCCACCGGCGCGACCCGCCGCCGGGTGGTGCACCCGGTCAAACATGTGCGACACGTAGAAAGGCTCCTGTTCCCGGTGGGCGATCACGATGCGCTGTCCATCACCGCCCCGCAGCAACCCGGTGCCGCCGCTGCCGACGGCAAGCTGACGGTGCCAGAACACCAGCGGGGCCGTCGCTTCGTTCACCTCCGTCGAGGTGGTGCGGACGCCGGACGGAAAGGCCGTGGTCGACAGCCCGTCTTTACCACCACCAAGCGCCTCGGGCTGCGGCCGCGCACCGGTCCCGCCGTTGAAGATCGGATTGATCACGAAGCCGCGGCCGCGCAGCACTGGATTCCAGATGCACGATGCACCTTCCGTAGGGGCCCGGTCCGGCAGGATGTTCGCCAGCGCGCCAAGCACCAGATCCGGCAGCATCTGCCCCACCGCATGGCGGGCTGAGACGGCGCTCGGTGCCTCGGCAGCGAGCAGGCTGCCGGCCGGTGCGGTGACGCTGATCGGGGCGAGTGAACCGGCGTTGTTCGGTATCGAGCCACCAACAAGACAACGCACGCCAAAGCTGGCGTAAGCCTCCGTGTACGGCAGGGGAACGTTGATGCCGTAGCGCGATGCCGGTGGAGCACCGGCAAAATCGATGTGCAGCGCCTCGCCCTGCACCTGCAGCTGACACCGGAGCGTCAGCGGCTCATCGTAGCCATCGATGGTCAGGTGGTTGGTCACGCAGCCATCGGGTAAGGCTGCGATCGCCGCCTGCATCGCGCGTTGTGAGGTTGTGACAATGTGCTCGCCAATCTCCGTGAGATCGGCGAGATCGAATTCTTCGAGCGTTTCGAGGAGCCGTGCAGCACCCGTTTCGTTGCAGGCCGTCAGCGAAAGCAGGTCACCTTCCGCAACCTGCGGGTCGCGCACGTTGGCCCGGATCAGCGTGAGTAGCGTTTCATCGAGCTCGCCGCGGCGGAACAGCGGGGTAATCGGAATCCGCAGCCCCTCCTCGTACAGCTCGTTGGCCTCCGGACCGAAACCCCGGCCGCCAACATCGGCAATATGGCTGGTCGCGGCAAACAGCGCGACACACTGGTCACGGTGGAACACCGGGGTGACGACGGTGAAGTCATTGAGGTGGCCGGTGCCGTCCCAGGGGTCGTTGGTCAGCAGCACGTCGCCCGGCTCGAGCACCGGAAAGCGGCGCAGGAACTTGCCCACGCTGGCCGCCATGGCGTTGACGTGCCCGGGGGTGCCGGTGACCGCCTGCGCCAGCATCCGGCCCCGGGGATCGAACACGCCCGCAGACAGGTCGCCCGCTTCGCGAACCACAGTCGAGAACGCTGTCCGCATCAGCGTCTGTGCCTGCTCCTCAACCAGCGCCAGAAGCCGGTCCCAGACCAGCTGCCGGGTCAGCGGATCAAGCGTCACGACGCAGCCTCCCGACGTTCCAGCGCAAGCGTCCCGTCAGCGAGCGCGCGCACACACCAGCCGTCCGGCACCACGGTGGTGGTGTGAGCTTCGGTCACCAGCAGCGGGCCCGATACGGCCGTGCCGTCGCCGGCCAGCGCGGTCCGGGGTATCCGCACCACATCGACGTACGCCTTCAGTGTGGGGTCGTAAAGCTGTCCATGGCCGGTCGCCCCTGTGCTGCCCGCGGAGTCAGCGGCTGCGGTGGCGCCAGCGGTAACCGGACCGATCGCGGCGCTGACGCTGACGGCCCAGCTCAACAGCTCGAGGTCGACGCCGGGCACGCCCCGCGTATACAGCTGCGTATAGGCCTGATCGAAGGCCTCACGCAGACCTGCGAGGAGCTCCGACCCGGGCTCCAGCAGCGCATCGGGTACCGTCACGGCGATCTCGTAACCCTGTCCCGCGTAGCGCATGTAGGCCTGCACCCGGCGGGTCACTGCCTGTTGCGGCGCGGCCTGTTCGACCACCGCTTGAGCCTCCAAAGTCAGCGATTCGACCACGGAACGCAGCACCGCCGGATCAGCGTCGGTCAGCAGACGGTAATCGCTGCGCGCCACTTCGTAGCGCACGGGCGCCAGCAGAAAGCCCAGCGCGGACCCGACCCCGGCCAACGCCGGCACCAGCACGCGACGGATGCCCGTCTTCTCGGCGAGCCGCGCGGCATGCAGCGGCGCTGCGCCGCCAAAAGCAACCAGCCAGCGATCGAACAGCGCCTGGCCCCACTCCGAGGCGTGAGCGCGGCTGGCGGCGGCCATGTTCTCATCCACAACTTCGGTGATCGCGCAGGCACCTTCCGCATCGTCGAGGTCCAGGGGTTCCGCAACCGCCGCACGCAGTGCAGCGAGCGACGCTGCAGGATCGACGGACAGGCCGGCAGCGACGAAGCCAGCGGTCGGCAACCGTCCGAGCCGGTGGTCCGCGTCGGTTACGGTCGCGCCGGTGCCGCCACGTCCGTAGAGCGCAGGACCCGGTTCTGAGCCCGCGCTGGCCGGACCAACCTGAATCCGCTGCAGGGCGTCCACCGTCGCCAGGGAACCGCCGCCTGCTCCAATCTCCACCATCTCCACCACGGGAATGCGCACCGGCAGGCCGCTGCCTTTCTTGAAACGGTAGACCCGATCGACCTCAAAGGACCTCGAAGTTACCGGCTCACCGTCGTTGATCAGACACAGCTTTGCGGTGGTGCCCCCCATATCGAAGGACAGTAGCCGCTGCCCTTGCGCCCGGCGCGAGAGATCCGCCGCCAGCATGGCACCGCCGGCAGGTCCAGACTCGACTAGACGGATCGGATACCGCTGTGCCGTGGCCAGGTCCGTCAGCCCGCCACCGCTCGTCATCAGCAGCAGCGGACACTGGAATCCCCGCTGCCTGAGCGCCGCTTCAAGCGCCTCGAGGTAGTCGGCCATCAGCGGCAGCACGTACGCGTTGGCGCAGGTGGTGGAGAAGCGCTCGTACTCGCGGATCTCGGGACACACCTCGCTGGACAGGGTCACCGCCAGCGACGGCCAGACCCGTGCCAACCGTTCAGCGACCGCCTGCTCGTGGGCGGGATTGCGGTAGGCGTGCAGAAAGCCCACCGCGAGGCTGGTGATGCCTTCGGCAGCGAGAAACTCGAGTTCCTGGTCGAGCGCCGCTGCGTCCAGCTTCAACAGCACAGTCCCGTCGGCAGCGATCCGTTCCGGCACCGGCCGGCGCCAGTGCCGCGGCACCAGCGGCTGCGGCCGGTCGATCGACAGATCGTACTGCTCGAACCGGTTTTCCAGCGCCATCTCGAGCACGTCGCGATGTCCCGCGGTCGTCAGCAGCGCCGTGCGTGCTCCGCGGCGTTCGATCAGCGCATTGGTTGCGAGCGTCGTGCCATGCAGCACGAGACCGACGGCAGACGCAGCTATCCCGGAGCGCGACAGGAGCTCATCAACGCCGCCCATCACGCCCCGCGCCGGCGCGTCGTGGGTGGTGAGGGTCTTCGCAGCGTGGCGCTCCCCGTTAGCCTCGAGCACCAGATCGGTGAAGGTGCCACCGATGTCCACAGCCAGCCGAACGTCACTCATGTCGCATCGGCGGCCAGCACAATCTCGGTGCTGTCAATGCGCGGCAACACCGAGCTGACCGCCACCAGCAGCATGATCAGAAACATGGACGACGCGGCAACCAGCACCGCGGATGCCGGCCCCAGGTAGCGGGCCAGCAGACCACAGAACAGCGCGCCGAGCGGGCCTGCCCCCATGAACGACATCGCATAGAAGCTCATCACCCGACCGCGCATGGCCGGCGGCGCCTGCTCCTGCATGATCGTGCGCGCCATGGTCATGGCCACGCCGCCGCAGATACCCCAGAGAAAGATCAGGGTCACGAAACCGCTGAAGGTCGGCATACAGGCTGCGCCGAAGAGGACCACCGATCCGATCGTCTGCGCCAGGATCAGCGCGCGCCCCTGCCGGTGCACATCGCCGAACCGCAGCAGCAGAAAGATGGTCGTTACGAGGCCCAGCGCATTGATGGCATTGACCATGGACAGGTCGCTCGCCTGGCCACCGTAGACCTCACGCACGAGCAGCGGAAACAGCACGATGAAGGAGCCCATGAATAGCACGCCCATGGCGACGTTCTGCACCACGATGACGCGCAACGCCGGCGCATCCCAGACGGCGCGCGCGCCGTCGGCGATCAGCTGCAGCAGGTGCTGTCGTGCGCCGCTGCTGTCCCCCACCGGCGCCCGCGGCAGCAGGAAGAAGGCGACCGCCCCGGCCAGCAGGATGGCCACCTGTCCGTACAGTATCGGTTGCGGCCCGGACCAGTCGATGGACGCTGCCAGCAGCGCGCCAACGATCTGCATGCCGAACTGCACAATGCTGGTCAGCATCACGGTGCGCTGCACGCGCCCCGCCGCTACCTGATTCAGCAGGCCGTCGCGGGACGGCGTCAGAAAGGCCAACGCGGTACCCAGCAGCACCGCATAGCCGAACATCAGCTCCAGGGACAGCTGCCCCAGATCGATCGCTAGTGCCAGGAGCAGCGGCGCCACCGCAGCTACGGTCTGCGCAATCATGGCCGGGCGCCGGCCACCGAAGCGATCAGCCAGGCTGCCCCCAATGAGAATAAAGATCGTCCCGGGCAACAGAAACAGCATCTGCGACAGGCCCACCTGCGTCGGTGACGCTTCGAGCTGCATGGTCACCAGCCAGGCGTAGGCCACCGCATGCATGCCGTGCGCAAGAAACCAGCTGCCGGTGGCAAACAGGTAAAGCAACCGTGGCGACACGCTCGATGCCACGCCGTGCCGCTCAGCTCGCGGCCGGGTCGTTGGTTGCAGCCGAACCGGAGTCGGGATCGCCGGACCCGCTGGCGCCGCGCTCACCGCCGTCAGCGGATTGACCGGCTGCCGTGCTGTCACCGGTTTCACTGGATTCGGTTGTTGCAGCGGCCGGAGGGGTCGGATCGTCCTGGTCGGATCCCGGATCCTCTGCCGCAGTCACGTGCGCCGCGACAATCCGACGCCGGTCGACCTCGGCAATTGTAAAAGCCGGGCCAAGGGGCAGTAGCGCGTAGCGCCCGTCGTTGTTCACGATGACCAGTTGCCCGGTGCTGAGCGCTTCGATCTGCGCTACTGGAATGTGGATCCGTTTAATCTTGCGGTTGTGGACGAAGTTGTAGGGCTCGTCGCTGTCCGCGGCTTCCTTGCTGCGCTGGTCATACTGGGCGATGAATCGCCGCAGCTCATCGCGCAGGGCCTTTTCGCTCCCGCCCACCGCCGCGCGCAGGGCTTTGACCGCTCGCCGGTCGCGGCCACGCTGCTGCTCTACGGCCCGCGCCAGGACCGCGGCCGGAGAATTGTCCTGTGCTTGCCTGGCCGAACCCTGCTGGCCCTGCCGTCCGCGACCGCGCCGGTTGCCGGAGCGACCTTTGGCCGCTGCGCCTCTGCCGCCGCCTGTGCCATCTGCACCTGGCGCGGCCGCACCTGAGCCGGCCGTACCGCGCTGCTTACGACCCTTCGAGCCGTCGCTGCGACCACCGCCGCCACCGGAACGTCGCGTTTTGCGGTCCTCGGCTGCCGCTTTATCCGCCTGCTCCTGGGTGACAACACCTGCTTTGACCAGCTGATCTCTCAGACTATTGGACACCAACCGTCCTCGCGCTCGTTCTGAGGCCGCACTGCGACCGGGGCGCGCAGTTTACTCCGTCTCGGAAGCCGCACTGAAGAGGCCCAGCGGGAGCGGCGTCAGGCTGCCGGAGATTCCCAGCTCCGAGGCCCGGTCGCGCAGGCGCAGGGCGCGGTCAGCGGGGTGCGGATGCGTTGACAGCAGCTCCGGCGGCCGCAGCCCCTCGCTCTCCCGGGCAAAAGCCTCGAACACCTCGCCAGCGCCCTCGAGATGGCCGTAGACGTCGACCACCGCGGCGGCGGCGAGCTCGTCGGCCTCAAGCTCCTGCGCGCGGCTGAAGCTGAGCGTCGACGTCACGCCGAGCCAGTTCACCAGGCCCTGGACTGCCCCGTTGTCGGTCAGGCCGAACAGCGACCCGAGCGCCAGCGAAACGGTCAACCCGCGGCCGGCCGCAACGATCGGATGCCGCGCCCTGACGTGACCGATCTCATGACCGATGACGAGGGCCAGCGCGTTTTCGCTGTGAATCGCATCGATCAGCCCCTGATACACGAAGATGTGACCGCCGAGGGTTGCGAAGGCGTTGACCAGCGGCTCGTCCACGTAGTGCAGGTGGATCTGCATGTCTTCGGGCAGGTGCATGCGGTTGGCGAGACGCGCCGTAAGCGCGCTGAGGTAAGTCGTCCGCCGCGCCTCGAGGCTGGTATCGCCGCTTGCGCTGGCGCCTGCTACAGGATCTCCCGATCCGCCCTGCGCCGGCGCGGTCCCAGATCCGGTTTCAGCGTTGAGCAACGGCTGGCGAGCGTAGTGCTCGCCGAGACCGACGCTGAAACCGGATCTGGGACCGCGCCGGCGCAGGGCGGATCGGGAGATCCTGTAGCAGGCGCC
>JBCDGJ010000196.1:0-8566 GCA_038757945.1 Pseudomonadota bacterium | reverse complement strand
TGCTTGCGTAGTAGAGCCCCAGCGATCGCAACTGCTCGCGCTCGGTCATGGTGCTCAGGCGCTGGATCATGTCCTGCCAGCGCGCCTCGGCCTGCTCGGACTCCCCCAGCACCTGCAAGCTGTAGGCCCAGCCCGAGTAAGCGCGCCCGAACTGCGGGTCGAGCTCGACAGCTTCCTGGTAGCGCGCGATCGCTTCCGCATGTTTCCAGTTGCTCGCCAGGGTCTGTGCCTGCATGTAGGCATTCGCCGCTTCTAAGGAGCTGGCGGTAAAGGTCTCGCCAGAGTCCTCGACCTGCGTATCCCCCATGCCACGGCGAATGTCATCCGCCACGGCAGCGACGGCGGTGAGCACCTCGAGCTTGCTGTCGGCACGCGCGGACGCATCGAGCACCACCGATGCATCCCGCGGATCGACCGCCTCGACGCGCAGCCGGAAGCCACTGCCATCGGCCTCGATGTCGCCGTGGAACACCATGTGCAACCCCTGCCGCAGCGCGAGCAGTTTTGCCGCGGCAAGATCCAGCTCCGCGGCCTCGCCGTTGAGTCGCTTGAGCTGCTGCAGCGCATCGTTCCGGGGGTAGGATGAGATGAAAGATGCGCTCTCGATACCGATATGGAAGGCATCCTCCAGCGTGCCTTCGAACAGCGGCTCGCTGGTGCGGTTCTCGAAGTTGGCGATCAGTACCGGCACCGGAGCCAACGGTGCCGCGGCCTTACCGGTGCTGGCGCCATCGGGCGCCATGGAAAGATTGACGTACAGAGAAACCGCCAGCGCGACCGCCAGCAAACCGGAGATGACCAGCGTTGCCCGCGAGGACTGCGGACGTGGTGCCGTTGCCGCCTGCGCATCCGGAATCAGCGCGCCGTCTGAAAACTCGTAGAACCAGGAGACCAGGCCGACGACGGGCAAGCCGGCAATCGCAGCGATCACGATGATCGGCAGCAGAGACTCCGGCAGTTCGAACAGCGGCAGGATAACGCTGGAGGCCTCGATGACCATCCAGGCGATCGGCAGATAGATGCCGCAGCTTCGCAGCACCTTGCGCCGTTTGATCTCAGCAAAAAAAGAAGACGCGCCCATGCCCGGCCTACCGCGGAACTTGCCGGATCATACAGGATCCATCCTTTGCTATTGACGCGAGTACCAGATTCTCAATCGCCGCGACGTCGGATTTCCAGCCCGAAGCTACGGCCCGTCGCCATTGCTGCCTTAGGGTCCGTGGTCGCGGCATAGGACCGGTCCGCAAGATTGCGCCCATACAAGGACATCGACCAGGCGCCGGAACGATAGCCAATCAGCGCATCGAACGTTTCCCAACCAGCGATTGACCGGTTCCCCAGAGTGCTGCGCGAGCGACCGGCAAATCTGGCCTGCAGATCCACATACCAGTGCACACCGATGCGCTGTCTCCAGCGCAGCTCAGCGAAGACCGGAGGCACATCAGGTAGCGCCGTCCGAGCACGATCGGGATCACGCTGCCACTGCGCAAGGAGCCCAAAGCGCGAGCCCGCTCGCGGCACCCAGCTCAGCTGCACATGTCCCCCGGACAGCATTCGATCACCAGCATTGCGAAACTGCTCCAAGTCGTCCGCGGCACCGAATCGATCGATCGCATCATCGATACCAAGCCGGTACATGGACAGGGACAGGCTTACCGGCCCCGGCTGCCAACGTAAGCCGGAGTCAAATCCGACCACCTGTTCCGGCTTCAGCTCGGGGTTCGCCAAAACTTCACCGCGGCCGGTCAAACCCGTGAAAAAGAGCTGATTGAGCGTCGGGACGGTCCAGCTGCTGCCGACACGCAGATAGCCTTCGAAGGTGGCCGCGGGTGCCCAGCGCAGCCCCAGATCACCCGCCCACAGCCAGCGCTCGGGCGCACTCGCACCGTTCGCACTGGCGTCATTGCGCGTGAGCCGGATTCCGAGCTCCGGAGACCAGGGTCCGAACGCGCGCGCCAGATTCGCGAAGATCGCACTCTCGTGGTGCAAGCCCCCCCGTAGCGTCCCACCGGGAAGGACGCCCTCCCGCTCGATGACTCTATAGTTGTCGCGTGCCAGATGCGCCACGCCCACCGCCCCTTCCCATCGCCGCAGGCGCCAGTCCTTGCGTACGCGCACGCCGTAGTCGAGCGACTGTGCAGCGGTCTCGCGGAGGACGGTCTCTTCAACCACTTCTGTTCGCAGGGACTGCCGATGCGCCCAGGCGCTCAAGGCGATACCCGTGGACCACTCTCCCTGATGGGTCAGCAGCAAATGACGCAGCTGCGGGTAGCGCGTGCGACGACCGGGAAAATCGACGGCGGACTTCCCCCAGTCCAGACCGGAGAATGCATGCAGCGTGGTTCGCTGGGCTCCCTCTCCCAGCAGCCAGGGTTGCCGCAGGGTCAGCGCACGCTCGGCGAAGCCGTCGTTCAGCCGCTCGCCGCTGCCGGACTGGCTCCGATCACCGCGCCCGTAACGAATCGCGTACTGCAACGGCAGCCGCCGCCTGGCGCTTCCGAGCGCGCCGGCCGCTGCAATCTGAAAGCGCTCGCCATTGCTTTCATAGCCCGCCCGCAAATCGATCTCCCGCGGCAGCCGCGTCTCGAGCAGAACCGTGCCCGCACCCGTCGCAAGGCCATGACGGCTCCCCTGCAACGCGTGTGTCACCGTGCTGCGGGTCCAGGTTGGATCTGCCAATTCAGCGGCAACACCGGCCCGGCGCAGTCCTCTGAGCACGGCCCCGTCGAGCTGTACGCGCAGCCGAGAAGCGCGGAAGCCGCGCAAGGCGAAGGTCTGCAGACGGCCGCCCTGCCCCGCGGCTGAAACATTTGGACGAACCGCCAAACCACGCTCAATCGTGGCCGGAGACAGACCCGCTTCTTCGGATAGCACGACGCCGACCTCATCGATCGCGACCGGGCGCGCGCTACGCACGACGATTTCCTCGGTCACCCGGTCATTCTGTTCCGCGACAGCCACCACCGGGAACCACAGCAGACCAATCACGCCCGTCCTCGACAGCGTCCCCATCCCCCGAGCCCAGGCCTAGCGCGCTTAGTTGCAGCTGCCCAGATCGGCGGTATTGAAGGCCCCCGCGATCAGCGTCTTTGACGCGCCAAGAAACACCGGGCCCGCGTCAAAGCAGGCTCCGGTCGCCGGCAACTCGACGGCATAGCCATCGATCCCAGCGCCGACCACCTTGAGCACGTGGTCGATCACACCATCACCGGGCACCGTATCGAGCGTATCGCTGCTTTCGATGCTGCGCGGCACTGCGACCAGCGGCGTGGCGGCCACAATCTGTCCGCTGTAGGCCCGGAAGGGGCCGCCACCACCCGCCGCCAGCACCTCCCACACCGGCGCTGTACCCGCCGGAGCGGAGCAGTTCGAGCGCCAGGCATAGAGGCCGGGTTCGCTGCTTCGGTCGATCACCGGCGCATCACACGCGAGATCGTCCGCCGGGGTGGGCGGTGCGCCCTCGCAGGGGCCCAGATCGACCAGATTGAAGGGCCCTGTGCGCGCCACACCGGCAGCACCGACAAACACCGGAAACGCGCTGGTCGGTGTAAAGCACTGCTCACCGTCCACCGGTAGATCAACGATGAAGCCATCGCTACCCGAACGCGACACCCCGAAATTAAAGTCGACCACCGAATCTCCAGGAATCGAGTCCAACACGTCCGACGCCTCGACCGAGACCGGGCCGACCACCGCCGAGCCACTCGTCGTCGTGATATCACCCTGGTAGCGCACGAAGCGTCGGCCGCCGCCGGTCACCGCAAGTTCCCAGCGGTTGGGGCTGGCAGGATCATTGCAGCGTTTGCCGAAGAAATATCCCGTATCTGTTGCCGGCGCGTATGACGGCATTCCGCAGCCACGGTCCAGATCATCATTCGGATCGTTTGGATCGGTGCCGTTGTCTACCTCTGTACCATCGTTCACACCGCCACCATCGCTGTCCGCGTTGTCCGGGTCGGTCCCGTAGATAGAGAGCTCGTCTTCATCCGTCAGGCCATCGCCATCCCGATCCATGGCCAGCGCGCAAGGCAGTCCCGTATCGCTCTGCACAGAGTCCGCCGTGAGCGGCGCACGAGCGCCTCCGATGAACACCGGCAATCCCCCAGGAGTAATCGGCCGGAAGCACACCGGATCTGCGGCACGAAAGCGCATTGCATCGAGCCCAACGTTATAGACCTTGAACTCATAGGAAAGCTCGCCGGGCACCGTGCTGTCGATGATGTCATCGCTCTCCAGGGACACACGGGTGATCTGCTCAAAGGGATTCATCGATTCAAACCGGCCCTGATAGCGGATCAGCGAGCGCGTGCCACCGCCGGTCATCTCGACGACCAGCTCACCGCTGCCAAGGCAATCGCGCCAGATGAACAGACCGCGGTCCGTGAAGCGGTTCGGTACCGGATCGTCACAGAACTCGAGCGCCGGTCCCACCGGCGTCAGCACCAGGCCAGCATCTGCCCGGACATCCGGCGAATCCTCGGTGAGACTGAAGAGCGGCGAGCTGCCATCGCCCTCGAAATCGCTGTCGCGTTCCTGATCCACACCCTGCCCGAGCGGGCTAAAACCACCAAAGCCGCTTGGCAGCGGCACCACGACGCGATACTCAACGTCGAGGGGCAGCGGCGCAAACCGATAGCTGCCAAGCGCATCGCTGGTGACGCTTTGCAGGATCGCACCGGACGCATCAAGCAACCGCACCTCCGCGCCGGAAACAAACGGCTCGGCATCCTGGCGCACGCCATCGGCATCGGTGTCATCCCAGAGCACACCAGACACCTGCCCGCCAATCGCATCGAAGGCGCGTACACGGGTGGAAACATCGGCGGTGCATCCGGGATCGTTGGTATCGCATGCCTGGTTGATGGCCGCCAGGCCGAAATTCTGCGTATCACTGGGCCCGAAGATGCGCAAAGTAACGAACACGGTTTCATAGGGCCCGACCGCCACCGAGCCAAAGCGGTCACCGGTCTGGCTCGCTGGATCGTACTGGCCGCTCAGATCCGGGTTCGCGATGTTGGCGATGACCTGACTGCGCAACTCGCCCACGTAGATACAGTCACGAATGGTGGGCTTGACCTGCGCGCGAGTGACGAGCAGCTGGGTGGTCCCTGGCGCGGCGGGCACGCGTGCCACGGGCCGTAAATCAAACACCGATGTCGTGTTGCCCGAGTTCGTCACCGGCCAGGTAATGTCGGTGATGTTTGAGGTATCCGCCCCGCTCAAGGCCGAGTTCTGAAATCCAGGGTTGGCAATCGCGTTAAAGGGAACAGCCACATTCTGGAATCCAGGGTTCTGAAAGCCGGGATTGCGGAAGCCAGGATTCTGAAAGCCCGGGTTCTGGAAGCCGGGGTTTGCCAGGGCTGAATTGCGGAACCCCGGATTCTGAAAGCCCGGATTCTGTATGCCGACATTTTCAATAGTCGCGTTGCGAAAGCCCGGATTCTGGAAACCGGGATTGCGAAAGCCCGGATTTCGAAAGCCCGGGTTCTGGAAGCCGGGCGCCGCGAAATTCGCAGTGATGATCGGCTCGCCGAACTCAGGCTCGCGGCTCTCGGACTGCAGCGGGTCGTTCTGGAAACCGGGGTTGCGGAATCCCGGGTTGGCGATGCCTGCATTGCGAAAGCCGGGCGCGGACGGATCGGCGTTCAGCACCAACGCACCCTCGTCGCAGTCCACGCTGGGCAACGACTCACAGGCGCCCGTTTCCTGCACGGCGACCGACACCGGCTCCGGCGTGGCAGTTCCCGAGAAAATGTAGACCGAGTGGGCGGCAACGCTGCCGGGCTGAACCCCGATCTCGAGCGTGAGCTGCGGAGGCTCAGAACCGACGTCGTACGGTGGCAGCGGAAACTGACTGAAAGAGGCCCGGTTACCGCCGGCCTCGGTGATGGTCAATCGATAGGTCTTGGCGACGTCCGAGAAGTTGCGGACATAGACGATCTGGGCGCGCAGTATGTCGCCCTCGCGTTTCACCGGTGTCGGCGAGCTGATCTGCAGTCCCGGAAAATACATCGCCCCATAGACGTTCTGATCACGCGCCAGAACCGGGGTGTCCGGATCTCCCGAGTTGCAGGCCCGCAACTCATCCAGATCAAAGGGCACCACCGGCTCGCCTTCATCGCCGGCTGCTCCGTTTTTCCCGGAGGGCTCATCCGCCATGGGCGGAACGCTCGGCGTAAATTCGCCGATGGTCACAAACTCCGGCGCGTGCGGCGTGGCCTCATCGTCGAGGGAGAGCTGGGTAATGCGCACATCACGATTGTCGGCCCAGGCAAAGTAGAACGGTTGATCGCCTGCCGGCGCTGCGCCCTGCAGGAGGGCCTCCGCCGAGACTGTGTAATCCTGACCGCTGACGGAGACATAGTCACCCATGAACGGCGTGCGGCCCTGCTGAAACAGGCGCAGGTTGACGTAATTCTGCTCCAGCGGGACCAGTTCGCCATCACCCAGATCACCGAACAGAAACTGCGAGACCGGCACCGAATCACTGACCTGGCCGCTGGTATCGAGCTGCAGGGCGCGCAGCTCCATGGTCTGGCGAGAGAACAGACCGGGATTCGCCGGATCTTCGGAATCGATCAGGAACGGATCGAACAGCCCTTCGGAGTTCCGGCTGTCCCAGTAGGCCACCATGATGCGATCGCCGGACCGCGCAGCGTGCGGCATCACCTGGTGCCCGATCAGCTCCGGCGCATCGTCAAGGACCCCCTCAAAGGACCAGCCTTCATCAAACAGGCTGTACACCAGCCGGCTCTGGCCGAGGGCGCAGTCTGGCCCCCCGAGATCAGACTGCGCAAAGCCGCGCTGGCTCCAAAACGCATAGAAGCGCCCGGTATCGTCGGCGACGAGGGTCGGAAAGGCGTTGGTGCGGAACGCATCGGCAGCCGCAAGCTGATCGAAAGGACAGATCTCGTCGTCGCTGTCGCGATCGATCAGGCCGTCCTGAAACCGCCAGGTGTCTCCCAGGTCCGTCGACAATGCTGACTGCATACCAGACGGAACCGCGTTGGGCACCCCATCGCCGCCGGTGTCGCCCAGCTCTTCCCGGAACCGTCGCCAGATCGCCATGGTGGTGCCCGCCTGCGCGGAGTGGGCCAGACGCACACCTGAGGAGTTCTGTGAGTCGCCATCCAGGCGCTGCGGACGGCTCCAGGACTCACCATAGTCCTGCGATTTGGTGACAAAAACCTCACTTTCCCGGGCCAGACCCTCGATCTCAAGGTCGCGCATACGCAATACGGAGCCGAACCCGTCCGGCACAATTTCTACCGCGAGCGTGGGAAAGGGCACAGGGATCGTTGCATTGGCCAACTGGTTCCCGGGGAAAGCCTCGAACATGGGTAGCGACACGTCGGTGAGATTGTCGTCTTCGTCGTACCACAGCACGCCGACAGGATTGCCGTTGATCACGAGTTCAAAGGACCCGGCGAGTTCGTCATCTTCGAAAGCGCCCAGGTTGACAAAGTGTCCTGTGGTGGTTTCGACGACGATCGGGCTCGAGCTGCCGGGCGCCTGCCGTGCACTTAACGACTTGTAGGGCTCCGGCAGAAAGCGCGCCCGGACGGAGATGGGAATCCACTCGCCCGTGGGCAGGTCGAAGCCCTCATCGTTGGTGATGAAGGAGCTGAAGCTGCCGTCAGCCATGACCGTGCCGCCGAAGCGCACCGTGTAGAAGCCGCCGCCTTCGTTTTCCCCAACGATCAGCGTTGCGAAGCCGAGATCGAACTCGTAGCGGGATGGGATCCCGCCGTCGAGCCGGATGCTGAAACTCATCTCCGTAATCAGGTTTTGCACATCCGCGGTCACATCGGGAAACAGCAGCCGTGGGCGCGGACCGCTGGGCAGAAACCCCGGATTCTCGAAGGCCATGTCCGGCGGCACGCCGTCGCCGGGATCGCTGTACGTGAACAGCTCCGGCGACTCGATCGCCGTAAACACGCCGCCCATGTCCGCCACCCCATCCAGCGTTGCCTCGTCGATATAGTTGGGGCTCTCGAGGTCCTGGATGCGGCTGCTTTCCTCAGGATCATTAAATACGGTGTACGCCATCATGATGGTGCCACGCGGCAAATCCCGGGAGACCAGCGTGCCACCTTCGAGCGTGGCATCTACTGCGGTGGTCGGATCGCCGTCGGAAAAGCTGCCACCCTCCATCGCAAACACAATGTCGGGCTTATCGATAAAGGAGCCCACTTCGCCCGGGGCGACCAGCAGGGTGTCTGCTTCGGGCTGCCAGGTGAAGCCGTTTTCATCTTCGGAGTTCGTCTCGAACCAGCGCTGCAGATACAGACCACCCGGCCCCTTCGGATCCCGGTCACTAGCGATGAACCCATGCAGCATGACACCCGGTGCCGCTGCAACGACCGGGTCGGCAGCGAAGCCACGGCCAACGGATTCGCTGGCGCCATCACCGTCCTGATCGCCGTAGCCCGGGTAACCGGGCGCCAGTCGCGAGATCCAGCTTGAGCCGGCGTTGCGGGACTGCGAGATGCCCGGCCAGCCGTCGCCGACATCGGGATCATTGGCCCCGCGATAATCGTTGTAGGCGCAGAACAGATGCTCTGAG
>JBCDGJ010000195.1:0-8579 GCA_038757945.1 Pseudomonadota bacterium | reverse complement strand
GGCCAGGGCAAAGCCAATGCCGCTAGCTCCACCGGTAATGACGGCCGTTTTACCTTCGAAGTCTTTCATGGGGTCGATCTGCCCGTTCCCGAATTCTCTGAGCAGGACTGCCGGAATCGGAGCATGCCACCGGGATTCGACACCGGAGGCGGTTTTGGGGATGCTACCTCCGGGGATCGCAACCTGTTGCGAGCAAACATGCGACGCGCCCGAGGAGGCGCCTGACCGATGCGGGCACTCGAATCGCTATCACTCACGCTGAGGGATGAAGGCCAGCCAGGCTTTCGGGTACTCCGAGGTTTTGCCGAACCGGCGATCTGCGAGGGCATGCTTGCTGACGTCATCAGCATTGCACATGCGGCAGCCGCCGGTGAGGACGTCGCGCCCTGCTACGTCGCCGCGGAGTCCCAGGAAGGCTTCTCCGGAGCGCGCCCGGAGGATCTGGTCTCCAAGATCTTCAAACTCCATCGACGTCCGGTCTTTCTGCAGTTTCTGCAGATGGACTCAGTCCGCGACGTTGTGGTGGCGGCGCTGGGGCCAGACGTGGACTGCTTCCTCTCTCAGTTCATCTTCAAGAATCCTGGGGCCTGGGGGCAGCCTTGGCACCAGGATTCCTATTACTTCCCGTTCGAACCCGCGCAACCCATTATCGGCCTGTGGCTTGCGGTCACCGAGGCGACGCTCGAAAACGGCTGCCTCCATGTCCTGCCCGGCAGCCAGAGTGAACCGATCCACGAACACATTCCGGATCGTCGTCCAGGCGCGAACTATGGCTACGTCGAAATCGTTGATCACAACATGAGTCAAAGCGAACCGTGTCTGCTAAACCCCGGTGATCTGATGGTGTTCGACAGTCATCTGATGCACCGATCCACAGACAATGCGTCATCAGGAATCCGGGCGGCCATGGTTTGGCATTGCTGCACGGCCGGGACGATCGACATGGGTGTGGACTACGGCGATGGGAAAATGCGCAAATCCCCCGTGAATGACTGGATGCCCTACATTCGAGATGGGCGGGTAATCCGCTGATACCGCTGACGCCCGAGACGGTTTGGAATGCAGCCATGCTGATCGATACGCTTCTTGCCGCTGTATTGTGTGCGACCCTGTTGATCGGATGATACGAGTCCAACGTCGCGTTCGGCATCCGAGATAAACCAACCGCCAGCAAGCAGGACAGTTGGTCGATCCTCGCCTGTCTAACCCGCCTCCGAGGGCGAGTACACACTCTCCGGCTGATCAGCGCCGTCGTACAGGTAGATGCCGATGCGCACATAGGGTGATGAAGTGCCAACGCCCGGTGCTGTCGCCTGCGGAACCCGATTGCGAACCGGCTTTTGACTGAGCAGAAAGCGGGCAATGGCCTGGAGATCTTCCGTTTCGAGGTTGGCGTAGGCCCGCCAGGGCATCACCGGGCTTAAAGGCGTCCAGTCAATGCTGCGGCCATGGCGCAGGGCCTCCAGCAGGGCGTCCTCGCTCCAGTCACCGATCCCGGTTTCGACATCTGGCGTCAGATTGCCCGGGAACACCACCGCGGGTGGCTCGCCCTCCACATAAGCGGACACCGCGATCCCAATCGTGGACCCTGCCAGTGGCACTCCCGAAGGGCTGCCCAGCAGCGCGCCATCCGTATGGCACCGACCACACCCCAGCAGTCCGACCAGGTACGCGCCGCGATCCTCCTTCGTCACGGCTGGACCCTGGCTCTCGCAAGCCGGCAAGAGTATGAGCGCGGCGGGAAACAGGAGCGCAAGGACCCATCGGGGCAGAGCCCCGCAGGCCGTGGTCACCGGAAACACGGTCTTCTGCTGAACCGCGCTGGCCATCGCACACCTCCCGCGTGGACTCTCGGTTAGCGCCTCTGGGCGCGTTTCCTTTTGTCCCGAGAACCGTACGTCGAGTCGCAAGCACAAGGCTATAGGGGAAACCCGCAGCTCGCGCGCGGCATACCTTGATAGCCTCTCGCGTCGTCCGGCGGCTTAATCGTGGTCTGCGACACAACGGAAGGAAACACGTCATGAGCGACCGACAAGAGCGCGATTATCTGAAAGCGTTGCTGGGCCGCCTCAAGGAAGAACGCGAGCATCTGGCCGTCCAGGCCGAACTTGGGAAGATGGAAGCGCGCGACGAGTGGCGGAAGGTAGAGGACAAGTGGAACGTGCTTGAGTCCATGGCGAGGAACCTGGAACACGAAACGCGAGAAGCCTTCGAAGAAATGGCAGAAGAAGTGAGCGAGATCTACGATCACCTTCGTCGTCGCCGCAAGGACTAGCAACCCAACCAGCCGTCGCTGGGCCCAGCGAGCACCGGGAAGCGATGCCGACTCACTCAGCGGCATCGCTTGCTGAAGCGCGTACTGCGGGGTTACGGGTTCAGAAACTCCGCCCGGGTGTGAATGTTATCGCGGAAGCACCCGCCCAGCGCCGTGGTGCTGGTCTGTGAGTTGCTGTCCTTGATGCCGCGCGATTTAACGCAGTAGTGCACTGCGTCAATGCTCACACCGACGTTCTCCGTACCCAGCAATGCCTGCAGTGCGACCAGAATCTGTCGCGTCAAGCGCTCCTGGACCTGCGGCCGCTGCGCGAAAAACTGCACAACGCGATTGATTTTGCTGAGTCCGATGATGCGATCTGCCGGGATGTAAGCAACCTTCGCTGTGCCATCGATGGTGACAAAATGATGTTCACAGGTGCTGGTCAGGTCGATGTCGCGCACCTTGACCATCTCGTCTGCACCCATTTTGTTTTCGATCAGCGAAAGCTTGGGAAAAGCGCGATAGTCGAGCCCCGAGAAGATCTCGTGGACGTACATCTTGGCGATACGGTGTGGCGTTTCTGCCAGGCTATCGTCAGTCAGGTCAAGACCGAGGGTCTTCACCACCTCACTCATGAGCCCGCGAATGCGCTCATATTTCTGCTTGGGGCTGAGGCCCGTGTCCAGCATCGGGGTTTCCAGACCGCCGGCAATCAGCGCATCGCGGACGATAATCGCTTCGGGCGTGAGGTGCGCGTCAATCGTCGCGGCGTTCGACAGGTTCAGAGCAGCAGTACTCATCGTGGAGTCTCCATCTCGTTCTTGTGGGCCGCATTCTCAGAGCAGTACGCCATTCCGTATCCGGGCAGAAGTGCTGAACGGTCTCTGCGACGATGAAAGGACACTATGCACCCCGGGTGGTGATACCCCGATCAAAGAACAAGCACGCTCGCGCATAGGCCGCCAGATCGCTTGCCTCACTCGAGTCGAGTCCTCGGCATCGAAAACCTCGCGGCGGCTCACCTGGCGCTCGTGAATCCCCTTCGACAGGGCCAGTGCGCTCCAGCTGCGAAAGGCATCCTGGCTCTCGGGCACGTCGGTGCCGGCGCCAGAATCAGCAGACATGACGGTTGCGTGCCCGGTCGCGGTCGTCTCGCTGGCCGGACCAAGCTGCTTTGAGAAGGCCAGAGAGCTCGTGGCGTGAACTCGCTACAGGAAGCTTGGGAAGCGAGTGCGGGCGATGCATTCAAAATAGACGCATCAGCCCCTCCAAGGGTGGAGGGGCAGTCTTGAGGATCGTTGGCAGATTGCAGATCCGCCTTAGATCGGCGATTTAGCGAGTACTCCTGCCCTGCGCCATCGCGACCGTCAACGACGAACGCGATGGGGCTTGGCAGGAGTGTCGCCGATAGCCCCTAGACGAAGCTACTCAGACCCACCATCCATGAACAGTAGCGCTTCGGTTTCAGCCGTTGCGCCACCGCGTGCGGACGCGCCGCGGTCACCGTTCGTGAACAGCATCACACCAAGCTCAGGTGAGTTGCCTTCGATTTGGCCAAAGTCCAGCACCTCAAGCGGGCCCTGAACGCCTCCAGGAAGATCGTTGACCAGTCCGACGAACCGCTCCCCGAGGGGCGTGATCGTGATCGGGCCAGCGATGGCGTCACCCGGCCCACCGAAGTAGAAGTCCGTGGCCAACACAGCCGTGATATTCACGTTCGTCGCCAGAATGTCTTCCGGTCCGAGCCCAAGTTGCTCACCGCAAACGGTCAGTACCGTATTGGCGGTGTTGGTCGCATGCTCAGCGAAGAAGAATGCGCCCGCATCACCGGTTGCCAAATCAACCACCCAGCTGAGCTGCTGCCCGCCGGTAATGTTGTTCAGCGTCGTATCGCGGTTAAGCAACAGGTAGTCGTCTACGCCATCCTGGTTCGTATCGAGGAAGATCTGATAGCTCACCGGCATGAGGTGTGTCTGACGTTCCCAGCTGTTGAGACCGAAAGTCCAGATGAACCCTGAGGTACAGAACTCTGGCGGCACCGTAAAGGTGTTGACGCCGAAAGCTCGGAGGTCAGGTGTCGGCGATTGCTCACCGAAGCCACCGCGCGGCAGGTTGTCACTCACCGCCAACAGGGCGAACGGGCTGTTCTGCGCAACGCCTGCCCCGGTGTTGTTGAGATTGATGCTGTCAGGCACCGGGAACCCACCGGACACCAACGTGTCGCGCTCCGGAACCACACGCGCCGCCTGTCGCGGAATCATGTGCCACGGCACCGCCAGCATTTCGCCCTGATCGCTCTCAAGTTCGATGTAGCCGTCGTACTCCGACAGCGTGAGCGCAGCAGAAACGTTGCCTACAGACCCGGAGTTCATCGTGTTGCCACCAAGCTTGCTTGGGTCGACGGTAAACTGGATGTTCACCCAGCGAGAGCGGTTTGGCGGAATCCAGACGCGATCCTTGTTCAAAGTAACCTGCACTGCGTCTGTTGCTGCGTCGTTGCCGAAGCGGAACGACGGAGTGATCGTGACCACATGCCGCACTTTGCTGCGGTTTTCGATTTTCAGCTGACGACCGAAGGTGGTGACCTGGGCAACATCTTCAAAGCCAATGCTCAGAGTGGGTTCACCAGTTTCCGGCGCGTAGGCCAGCAGCCCGGATTCTGCCGCGTCATCGACGCGAACCTCACCGCCGCCAATGCGGGTGATTTCGGCCAGTTCACCACTCGTATCGCTGATCACGTCACGGTAGCCGTTGTTCACCAGCAGCGATTTGATCCGGGCTGGCGTGCAAACACCGGTCGATAGGTTCCAGTTCCGTCGAGCATTGGCTTCCTGGCCTTCGAGGAAGGAGCCCTCGCGGCACTGCTGTATCAACTGGGCGGCCGCACCTGCGACCATCGGGCTTGCGCCAGAGGTGCCACCAAAAGGCGAGGTTCCCGTACCGGTCGCCACCTGGGCAGATACGGAAGCGCCCGGCGCACCGATTTCCGGCTTGATTGAATTGAACGACATGTCCGGGCCGCGGGCAGTACTGCTCACGGTCACCCCGGCGAGGCCTTCGGTAAGATTCGGTCCGAACTCAACCACTGCACCGCCGGCTCGCAGCAGATCGCCCGCTGCATTGCTGATATTGAAGCCAGGAATATTGATCGCTGGACCGCCGGCAAAGGAGCCCGCAAACGGCGCGCTGCCGTCGATGAGCATGACGATTCCGATGATGCCGCCGGCGTTTTCAATGTTGCGAATTTTGTCGCTGAAGGCACAGCTACCTCGATCGACAGCGACGATCTTACCCGTCACGTCGTCCTCGAACGGAGCACAGCCTTCCAGGTTGATCGGGGTACCGGACGCATCGCGGTCACCGTACTGCACTTCGCCCTGAATGAGGCTGGTCGGATCAGGCGTCCAGGCGTACTTGGCGGTGGGAACGGGGCCAACGGCAGGGTTGACCACGTTCATGAGAAACAGCGTCGCGGAAGGCACGTTGGTTTGCGCGACAGACAGCGCGGAAGGCGCCGCTGCCGGTGTCCCGGTGCAGTAAGGCTGATCACCGCAGTTGCCGGCCGAGGCGACGGTCATCGTGCCAATGGCCGTCGCGGCTTCGACCGCTGCCACCAGATCATCATCGAAAGGTTGGCCGTAGCCGGAGCCCAGCGACATGTTAATGATGTCCACCCGGTCGGAGGTGTCGCCATCGCCGTTGGGATCGACCGCGAAGTCCATCCCGAGAATCAGTGAGATACCGTTGCAGGAGGACGCCAGGGAGGCGCAAACCTTCACCGCGTATATGTCGGCCTCTGGCGCAACACCCTTCGCGCCGCCAATGATGTCTGCGACGTGCGTGCCGTGGCCAGCAAATGCGCCAGGCTCCAGCGCCAGGTCATCGAGGGGATCGGGGTCGAGGATTGGCGGATCAGCAAACCCGCCAGGACCGAGCGGCCAGACGTTACCGATAAAGTCGAAACCACCCACGACCTTCTCGGTCGGGAAGGTGCCTGGTTCGATGATGGTGCCGTCATTCGCCACATAGTCGGCAGGATCACCGGAGCCGCCCAGATCAGCGTGCGTGTAGTCGACACCGCTGTCGAGCACGGCAACGCTAACCCCGGCACCGGTCAAGCCGGCTGCCTGAACGGCCGCGGCGCCGATGTAGGGCACCGTCTCATCGAGTTCCAGCTTGTAGTGACCGACCGGCGCGATCCGCAGAACGTCCGCATCAGCAGCGATCGACGGTATCTCGCTGGCAGGCACGTCCAGAAAGACGGCGTTGAGCACGTGCTGAACCTGTCCGAGCACCCGTACCTCTGGCGAAGCGCTCGTGCAGCGGGCAATGAAATCGTTCTGGCTAGATTCGAGCGCCAGCTTGCGGCTGATACGGTCGTTCGCGAAGGTCCGGCTGTCGAGGGAAGCGGTGGCGTCGTCGCGGAGCCGAACGATTATCTGCTGCCGTCCGGTTGCCCCGACCAGCGACGGGTCGATGGCGCCCAGGTGCGACTGAAGCACCCCGGTTGCTACCGCCGGGACTTCCAGGCGGCGGCCTTCGATCGCTACTGACGCGCTCCTCAGATCGCGATCAGCAATGCGGTCTGGCGCGGCACTGGCCAGCCCGGAGGACAGCAAGAGCGCCGCGGCTCCCGCTGTCCAGAAACCAAATCCTTGGTACTTTTGCATGTTCTACCCTCCCCACAGGGTGACTACTGAGTACTGTGAAGCTACCCTGCTATTCGCTGGGCTGCAATAAAAGTTCTCCCGCTGCCGGAAGTTCAGTCATACGCTGTAGTAGAAGACCGGCTGCACCCATGGCAAATCTGCAGGCCTGGCTGGAAGGAGTAGAGGCGGGGGATGTAGAGGGCAGTGAGTTCGTGGTCCGGGACTGAGGTTCGTGACCCGCGCTGCGCAGGGGTAAACTCTACGTCATGACTGACGATCAGCCCTCACCCGCCCCGTCACCGACTGGCGACACCTCACCCTCTCCGGCGGCGCAGTCGCGTCTGCGGCTCGTCGGCAACGTCATCGTGTTTCAGTTCAAGCTCATGGCCGATGGGCTCCGCGACCTGCTCTTGAGCCCTTTGTCCTTCGTCGCTGCCCTGCTCGGGCTGATCGCCGGGGGTAACGAGCCCGAGCAGTACTTCCGGCGGTTGCTGCGCTTTGGACAACGCACAGAACGATGGATCAACCTTTTTGGGGATCAGCACCGCAGCGGCACGGCCGATGACTTCATTGAGCCGCTGAAAGACAAGAGTCTCGAGAAGGTCGAGGCGCATCCGCTCGCCCGAAAGATTTCCGGTGAGCTCAACCAGCGCCTGGACCAGATCAACGCCAGTGTCAGCGCCAGGTCGCAAAACCGATCGGAATAAGAGCGCCACCGCGATGCACAGTGGAGGTAACCCGTGTCTCCGGGTTAGACCGTTGGAAACTGGTGGAGGCGGCGGGAGTTGATATCCCGCTCTCTCTATATGTTTTATATACATATTTTTTTATCTTTCACCGCCCTATGCCCCCTTTGATGCCCCCAATCGATGCAACTAGGGAGCACGAAGATGCCACGACAAAAACACGACCCAAGGCCCTGCAACCTTGCCAAGAATTGCCCAAGAGAACTCATCCATGCCTGGGCTGACGGAAAGAAGCAACCAGTCTCAGAGTGCTCTGACGAGGAACTGGAGGCACAGTTTCTCGACGCCCTGTCCAGACTCGATCCAGACCAAGCTCGAGCTGTTCGAGTGATGTTCGAGGGGGTTGCGAAATGAGTCCAGAAACCCGCAGAACGCTGGGAGCTGAACTAAGAAAGCTGAATCCGCATCAGCAGGCCAGCCTGTACCGCCTCATGAAGTCCATGAATGAGACCAGAAGTGCCCGGGCAAGCTCGAGACCAGAGGAAGCGGAACCGCCCTCTCCCGAGCCCAACGACGCGGGCCAACCGCTTGATGTCGACGAGATCGAGCAACGTCTCGCCGCCCTCCCTCCTGAAGCCTTTGAGCTCGTCGAGAGAGTCGCCAACGCTGAGCTGGAGGCACGGAAATGAAGGAGAACCCCTACATCGACGAATCCATCGATCGGACCCTATGCAACTGCACTCAGGCGCTGTGCATGCTCAAGCGGCTCCTCCAGGTCGACGACACTGAAACCCTCGAGTTCGACTTCAATGAACGCTGCGGGGTCGCCAGCACCCTGGACGGGGTCAGAACAGCCCTTTTGGAGGTCATGAACGAACTGGACGAGCAGGAACGCAAAAATGGATAACCCCTACATCTGCACCAAGCCGGGTGTGACCCTCTCCTACGTCAGCCAGGCGCTGGATCTAGCAGAACTGCTGATCTTCC
>JBCDGJ010000194.1:0-8614 GCA_038757945.1 Pseudomonadota bacterium | reverse complement strand
GCCCCGAAACTGCTAGCATCCGAGCATGCGACCCGCAGACCGCCTGTTCCAGATCGTCCTCCAGCTCGGCCGCGGCCGGGTGGTCACGGCGCGTGCGCTCGCTGAGCGCTTCGAGGTATCCGAGCGCACCATCTATCGGGATATTCAGGATCTCATGACCTCCGGCGTGCCCATCGACGGCGAAGCCGGTGTGGGCTACCGCCTGAATCGCGGCTACCAGGTGCCGCCGTTGATGTTTGATCAGGAGGAGCTGCAGGCTCTGCTGTTCGGCGCCGAAGTAGCGAAAGCCTGGGGCGACCCTCACCTCGCGGAAGCCGCGGACCGCATCCTCAACAAGGTAGACGCGGTGTTGCCGGAGAAGCTGCGGCCAGCGCTCAACTCGGCGCAGATGCTGGTGCCGGCCTTTCAGATGAGCGAGGCCACGGGCTCCATGCTTGGCGCCGTGCGGACGGCCATCAACGACCGGGCACGGCTCTACCTCGAGTACAGCGACGCCAGCGACAGTCAGAGCGAACGCATTATCTGGCCGCTCACGCTCATGTACTGGGGGCTGACCTGGACCGTCGGCGCCTGGTGTGAGCTGCGACAGGACTTCCGCAGCTTCCGGATCGACCGTATGTTGACCGCCCGCGCGCTGAGCACCCCGTTTCCGGACGAAGAGGGTAAGCGGCTCAGCGACTACCTGGCGCAGATCAAGGGGCAGCAGTAGCGGCCCGCTGCAGACACCTCCCCGACCTTTGCCGATGGGGTAACCCGAACGACCCGGCACGGGCGTTGAGCCGACCGCAACTGCCGTGAAAACCTGCCGGTGTATACTTCTGGATCATCTGGCGGTAGGCGCCTTGCGTGGGTACTCGGTACGTAGTCAAAACTGGCGACTGGCTCTCCAAGATTGCCGAGGCGCACGGCTACGAGACCTGGCAGGAAATCTACTATCACCCGGACAACGAGGCCTTTCGTGCCAAGCGTCCGGATCCGAACCTCATCTACCCGGGCGACGAGCTGATCCTGCCGGATCTTTCTCCGCCACCCCCACCGCCGCCACCGCCTCCGCCACCCCCACCGCCGCCGCCGCCACCGGCGCTGAAGAAGGTGACCGCACGAGAAGGCGATAGCTTCTGCAGCATTGCGCACGCACACGGCTTCATCGACTGCCGGAAGGTCCGTGACGCCAACCCGGCGATCAAGAACCGCCGGCTCCGTCCGGGGGACGTCGTCGCCGTGCCTGAGCTCACGCAGGGAACCGAATCCCGGGCGTCCGACGCCAAACCCGCGCACCGGTTCAAGCGCAAGGCGCCGCGGGTCCGCGTCGTGCTGATCACCGACCAGAACCGCGCCGATCCAGCCACCGCCGCAAGCTCAGACAGCCTCTCCACGCTCGGTATTTCAAACTACGTGCCCACCCGGCAGGGCTCCGCAACCACAAACGGGGATTGGGTCGATCACACCTTCTTCGGTCACGATGTCGATGCGAGCATGGACCCGGATCATTTCAAGGTGCAGATCTTCGATCGCAGCGCTGGCGAACGCGGCGTGGCAGAACTCAAGGTGCAGCTGAAGGTCCGCGAACCGACGCTGAACGCGGCGGGACGCGTCACCGGCTGGAGCGACATGACCGGTACCGGCACCTCGCTCGAAGTCACCTGCAAGCCGGTGAGCGCCGGTTCGTTCTTCTATCGCTCGCACTACCTGCGGCTGGTGGTGGACACGGAGGACCACAACGCGAAGCGCCCCTACGGCAGAGCCAGCGATTCCGGCACGGACGTCTCCAAGCAGACGCTGGTCACCCCGCTCCCCGCCGACACGCGCCTGGAGATCCTCGACCTAGAGATACAGGCCGAGCGCGAGTACGACAACTGTGCGGCGCCAACAGCCGCCGCAAAGTGCCTGGCTATGTCCCGAGCGCGGGTCGGCAACGACGAGCGGCAGCTGCGGCTGCGGATCTATCGGGTCGGCGGCGCAACGGGGACCAACGGCACCAACATCAGCAATGCCGACGTCGACGACATGATCGCAAACATGCGGCTCACGCTCGCTCAGGCAAACGTCGGGATCCATGTTGAAAAGACCGCCGCGGGCGCAAACGTGCATGACGTTGCCCTGCCCCGCAACCTGATCGCGGTGTCCGATGAAAAGGGCAACAAGGCCGATGGCGGCGGCATCATGCGCGTCCGCGTTCGCCTCACGAGCGGTATCGTCAGCGTGCGCGTTGAAACCGACCGCAAAGACAAGCCTGCAGAGACCGCCAACCGGCTCGCTCGCGCGCTACGGGCCAAAGGCGTCCAGGTCCGGGTATCCCCAAATCCGCCGGTGCAGGACTCAAGCGAGGACTTTGGTTCCTGTGACCTCCTGTGCTTCGAAAACGGCATGCCGGCCCGCGTCATCTCCGCCACCTCATCGGATGACGACCAGAAACTGTCCCACAGTGGCGGCTTCAGTAACTCCGGCGTCGACGACGTGCGGTCAGAGTACGGCAGCACTCGCGGCCGCAACGCGCAAATGATCGGCAACGTCGATTTCCGCGCCTGTGCTAAAAACAACGCCGCGCATCGCGGTTGCCTGCGTGTCATCCTCGTCAACGACTTCGCGCGTCCCAACCTGCTCGGCAAAGCGCTGCTCCCGTACCGCGACGTCGTCCGGCGCCTGCGCCCGCTGCCGGTATTCTCGATGTGTGTGTTTCTCGACGAGGGTGGCGCAAAGCGGCGAACAGTGCTGGCGCACGAAGCCGGCCACGTGTTGCTCGACGCCTTTCACACCACGTCGTACAACAGTAGTACCAACATCGAAAGCGACTGGGATGGCGCCCGCTACGACAACAACATCAACCTCGCGTATTCGGAATGGATGGCCGCCATCAGCCGCGAGAGCAGCACGCACTTCATTCACAAGCGCATGTCCGCTGATCCCCTGACCATCAAGTATGCGGTCGTGAAAGCCGGAGGCCGTAGAATGCAGGCCGTCATCAAGACGCTCGGTGGCGGCGAACCGTCACCGGTTGATCGTTTCCGCACCCTGTCTGCCGCCGTGCTCCGAACGCTGCGCGGCCTGCGCGATACCCGCGGCAACCGGATTTGAGCGACGACTGAGGGAACCATCATGCTGCCGGTGCCACCAGACGGTTTTCTCGAACAGCGCCCCGCCCAGCAGGCCCTGCTCGCCTTCGTCCTTTCGGGCGACTTCGATATGCCCGTTGCGCTGCCGAAGCGCGCCAACCCGGAAGACGCGGCTGACTTCGTCGGCCGGATGCTGGACGGCGAGGAGCTGGACTACCAGGAGATCAGCCGGCTCGGCATCGTGATGCGGTTCTTTGATCTGCGCCAGCACAGCGGTGCGGTGGCAGCGCAAGCCCTCCGGACCATCGAGGAACGTGATGACTGGGAGCGAGCCGCAAGCGCGCTGATGATCTACTGCGATCTCATGTATCCGCAGATCGCCGCACCGCGCCTCGTCGAGTTCTACTTCGAGCTGGCGGCACATCCGGAGTGCCTGCTGACGCGGCTGATCGATCTCAGCTTTCATCTCCCGGACAACGTGGATCCAACCGTCACGACCCAGCTTCTGGAACGCCGCATGCAGGCTCTCGAGCCCGCGGTTGAGCGCGAGGAAGACGACGCCCTGGTTGAGTACTACCGGCTCGAGGACCTGCGCGATGACCGGCTGGTCTCGGTGCTGAAGGCGAGGAGCGGAAAGACAGAGATCGCCGGTACCACGGAGCTACGCCGGCAACGCCAGCTGCTGACCCTGCGCTACCTGCAGCTGGAACGAAATCCTTACCTCGATCTGCCCGCCTGGGCGGCGCTGATGCTGCAGCGCGACTCCAACGAAACCAGCCCGGAGCAGCTGGCGACATCCATGTCCGAAAACCTCGACATCGTCATTGCCCGGGCAAAGAAGCAGGAACCACTATCGGAGGATGATCAGAAGGATGCTGGAAAATACCTGACCCGCTGTGCGCGTGCGGTTCAGTTCTACGGCGGCACTTTGACCGACGAACAGGGTGACTACGTGGACCGCTGTTACAATGAGGAGCAGACCGATCTGCTGCATTGGGACGAAGATTGAGTCCACGTAGCCGCCAGCTGAGGTGACATGGGGTGAGCAATGATCGCTGGATTCCGATACGCCATTGCCATCTGCGTTATCCTGATCGCAAGTTCGTGCAGTGCCGAGATGAGTGAACGGCCACCGGGCAACGAGCCGGCCGCAACCCGAGCGATCGAGACCGATCTGGCCGTGCTGCTTCGGACGCTGGAAAGCGGCGGCGTTGCAGATCGTCGGGCAGCAGCCGCGGATCTCGGCGCCAACGGACCCACAGCTGCAACGGCTCGTAGCTCGCTCGAGACCGCCGCGCGCGCGGACAGCAGTGCGGCCGTGCGCGTGGCGGCAGCGTTGAGCCTCTGGCAGGTCTCCGGCACTGCTACAGACACGGCCACAGACACGGCCACAGATGCGGTGGCGATCCTGCGGGCAGAACTCGATCAGGAGCTGACCAGCTATCGGGCGCTGCAGGCGGCCGACCCGGCCGCTGCCGATGATGCGCACTTTGACGCCCTGTTCGAAGCGCTGACGCAGATCCGTGCGATCGCTACCGCGCTCGGCACCATTGGCGCAGACGCAGGCAGCGCTGCACCGGCGTTGATGAGCCTGCTCGCAGAACGCATCGGCGAAGGCTACGAGGACCTCGTTCCGCCGGTGGCAAACGCGCTCGGCGGCATTGGCCCAGCGGCGGCGGCGGTGCTTCCGGAACTCGAGCGGTATCGCGCCTCGCAGCCCGGACGGCAGAATGCCGACGCCATCGATGCCGCCATCGCGAGCCTTGCAGGTGCGTCCAGAGCGGAATCGCCAGCGCCCGACCCAGGGCCCCTTCCCGACGTCGATTGATAGCGCTCCGGCCACCCGAGGCAGAGGGCCTGCCCCCTTGCGGCGCTCAGCATTGCTGCCGAGACAAGCAGTCCGACGCTACCTCGATGCGGCGAGCCTCAAGCGCAGCACCCGCAAAGCCCAGGCTTACGGCGTACGGTCGTCCAGCAGCAGCGGCGCCAGCCGACGCCGGTGGTGTGCAGGATCACCGAACAGCTGGGCCAGCCACTGTGCTCGGCGAATGTAGAGCTGGGCATCGCACTCGTAGGTGAACCCCATGCCACCGTGGAACTGCACAGCCCGATCGCCGGCAAAAGCGAGCGCGTCGCTGGCCTGGACCTTGGCCATGCGGCAGGCGACTTCGGCATCCGCGTTCAGGGGGGCTTCCCCGACCACCGTTGCGGCGTGGTAGATGAGGGAGCGGGCGCCGTCCATGGCATTGAGGATGTCGACCGTCGGATGCTTGAGCGCCTGGTAGCTGCCGATGAGCTGGCCAAACTGCTTCCGCGTTTTCAGGTAGTCGACGACCACATCGAGGCAGGCCCCTGCGCTGCCGGTCGCCTCGGCGGCTGTGAGCATGGCCCCGAGCAAACGCAGATCACGCAGCGTCGCCGCGGTGCGCGCCGGATCGAGCAAGTGGTCGGCGGGTACGGTGACCCCGGTCAACGCCACGGTCCCGGCGCGCTTGGTCTGATCAATCACGACGTTGGCCGTGATGGCATCAGCACCGAGGGCTGCGCGCGGTACCCAGAGCAGCGCGTCCGCGCCATCGACGACACACCAGACCAGAAACGCCTGCGCAACGCTCGCGTCTGCAACAAAGTGTTTGGCACCGGCCAGCCGCACGGTGTCTCCCTCGCGGGTAGCCGAGCAGGTTGTGGTCGGCGCACCCCAGTCGCCGCCATCGAGCAGCGCAAGCGTTGCGATGGTGCCGCTGGCCAGCTCAGGCAGCCAGCGTGACTGCTGCGCCTCGGTGCCCGCGCGCAGCACGGCCTGCGCCGCAAGCGTGACGCTGAAGAACGGTGTCGACAGCAACGCCCGGCCCATGGACTCAGCGAGCGGCACGGTGCTGCCGATCCCAAGCCCAGCGCCACCATAGGCTTCGGGGATCGCCAGCGCTGGCCAGCCCAGCTCAACCATCTCCTGCCACACGGCAGGATCGTAGCCCGCGGGATCATCCAGCAGCGCGCGAACGGCCGTGATGGGCGAACGCTCGGCGCAGAACACGCGGGCGCCGTCGAGAATCAGGCTCTGATCCTCGGTGAATTCGAGTACGGCGCTCATGGTGGGCTCCTCGTGCTTACTTCGGCAGGCCGAGCACGCGCTCGCCGACGATGTTGGCCTGCACCTGGCTGGTGCCACCGCCAATGGTGGAGGAGAAGTTGTTCAGGTAAGCCCGCTGCCAGAAGCCGCCGGCGATCGCCTGCGGATCGCCCACGTACAGGCCACCGTGGGCGCCCTGGGCACGAACGGCAAACTGCCGCATGCGGCGCGCATGCTCGGTCACGCGCAGCTTGCCGAACAGGTTCAGGGAGAACGGGTAGTCGGAGCTCAAGGCTGGAATTGCCGAACGACGTGCGCCCAGGGCGTTCGCCTTTTCCTCGATCAGCAGCTGCACCAGCTCGTCGCGAATCGCCGGGTCTTCGAGCACCGGCCGACCGTCACGCTCGACTCCTTTAAGGGCAGCCACCACGTCGTCCATCGACACGCGTACCTGGCCGAGGCCGCCGGCAGCACCGGCCACCGCACCGCGTTCGTACTGCAGCGTCTGCATGGCGATCTTCCAACCATCGCCCTCTTCACCCATGAGGCAGGTGGCGGGGATGCGCGCATCGGTGAAGAACGTTTCGGTAAAGCCGTACTCGCCGGTCAGCTTCTGGATCGGCCGCGGATCGATCCCCGGCACGTCCATGGGGGCCAGGAAGAAGGACAGCCCGTCGTATTTGCGTTCCGTATCCGGATCGGTGCGGGCGAGCAGAATCATGTAGCGGGCGTAGTTGCCCATGGTGGTCCAGATCTTGGTGCCGTTGATCACGTACTCATTACCGTCGCGCACCGCCCGCGTCTGCGCGCTGCCGAGGTCCGAACCATGATCGGGCTCGGAGAAGCCCTGACACCAGATGTCTTCTGCGCTCAGGATGTTCTTCAGATACCTGGCCTTCTGCTCGTGCGTGCCCCGGTGCAGGATCAGGGGCCCGGCCCAGCCGAGGCCGATCACATTGAAAGCGATCGGCACGCCGACGCGACGCATCTCGGAATCCGCCGTGACCTGAAAAGCGGCATCCATACCCTGCCCGCCGTACTCCTTAGGCCAGGCCATGCCCAGGTAGCCAGCGCTCCAGAGCTTGTGCTGCCACTCGCGCAGAAAATCGAGCTGCGCATCGGAACCCACCTCCATGAAGGTCATGGGCAGCAGGAAACCCGGATCGGCAGGCTTGTTCTCGACCAGCCAGGCGTTGACCTCGCGGCGGAATTCGTCGAGTTCGTGAGCGGTAGGCGCAGTGGCGCTCAAGGCTCCTCCTTAATGGGGCAGAAACAGCAGAAAGGTCTCAGGACGGTGATTTTAGGCGGTCGGTACAAAGATGGGCCAGCGATCCACGAAAGCGCCGTCCTCCACCACCCGCAGATCCCCGAACTGCAGCATCACGAATTCGCTCTGCGTCGGGCGCAGGAACACGTGGTCGTCGGGCTCAAGGCCGACCGCTTCGGAAGTACTGAGCGGCTCCTGGTTGGTCGAGTGGTAAATGGGGTCCGGCACGTTGGAGGGCGAGACGTACCGGGCCTTCCAGTAGCCGCCATAGATGAAGTAGAGACGGCGGCGGTTGGGGTCCCACCACTGCATCAGGTCGGTGACCGTTTTCGAAATTGGAGCGGTCAGGCGGTCGTAGCGCTTGAGCACGGGTGTCGCGATGAACAGGGCCGGGGTGTTGTCATCGAGCAGCGCCGTATCAAAATCCGTTGGCTTAACAACCCCGGAGCCCGCGGAAAGATCGTTCAGGAGCGTATCGCGCTCGTAGAGCCGGAGCGTATGGCTGCCGGCGCCGTTCAGCGTGAGCCTGGCCGGGTCATGGCCAGCGGCACGGGCAACGTCCACAAAGCCACGATAAGACTCGAGTACGGCCTGCGCAGCGGGCACATCGACGTCTGTCGTGCCTGTGAGGTGTGGCTCGTAACCCATTAATCCTGCGAAAGAAAGATGCTTCGGGTCGCTCGCGATGGTTGCCAGCAGCGGCTGCAGCGCAGCGGCCTCCGGCAGGCCACCGCGATGCAGCCCCACGTCGATTTCGAAGTTGATGCGCAGGTGGATACCGAGCTCGCGGGCCAGCGCCTGATACTGCTCGAGCCGTTCCGGCGTATCGACGAGCCACTGCACCTGCTCGGCGGGATTGAACGCGCCTGGCGCCAGCTGGGCGTAGAAGCGTCGCACTGCACTGACGGGCAGCGGCTTGCCGATCAGCACGTCCGCCGCCGGTAGCTCCGTAGCCACCAGGTTCAGAAACGGCTGGTGGAAGACCATCAGCGCACGCGTGCGGGCGCGGTCCATCACGGCCTTCAGCAGCGGAATCGAAGGCAGCGATTTGACCACCACGCGATAGGTTTTGTCGGGACCAACGGAGCGGGCGAGGACGTCCACATTTTCGAGCAGACGCTGCCGATCGACGAGCAGTACCGGGTGGCCCGGCCCCTCGCTACGCAGCAGCGAATTCAGGGCAGAGAAGTAGGCATCGTGCGGTCGGGTCACGTCACTCGGCCG
>JBCDGJ010000193.1:0-8673 GCA_038757945.1 Pseudomonadota bacterium | reverse complement strand
TGTTCGCCCACAGATAGCTATTCGCCCACAGATAGCTGTTGGCCCAGAGCTCACCACCGGTCCAGAGCGTACCAGCATTCCAGTTCACATCCCCCCACAGCGCCGCGGTGTCTTCGATCAGGAACGCATCGTCTTCTTCGAAGACACCGCGGCGCTGTGGGGGGATGTGAACTGGAATGCTGGTGCGCTCTGGACCGGTGGTGAGCTCTGGGCCAACAGCTATCTGTGGGCGAACAGCTACCTCTGGGCCAACAGCTACCTCTGGGCCAACAGCTACCTGTGGGCGAACAGCTACCTGTGGGCCAACAACTACCTGTGGGCGAACAGCTACCTGTGGTCGAACGCAGTTGCCGACGAGGATCCGCTGCTGGCCAAGTCGCTCGATGGCGCTGACCTGAACGACGACTGAGCTCGGTGCCGCTTTCCAGCCCAGGGGAGCGGCGCTGATCCGTTAACGGTAAGCCGGGGTTCGGTGCAGCGATGGGTATACTCGGCCTGGACGGACCCAGGCTTCGGGAACCCCCCTTGAATTCAACGCCGCTGCCTTCCCTCGCTATTCCGACCATTCCCGGTGTCTTCGTCTGGCAGCTGCTGGACGCGGCCGGATTGTCCCGCCCACCGGCGGTTGAGGGTCTCGAAGCGATCCTTAAGCGCGACAAGCTCAGCATCGCGGAATACGTCCGGCTCGTTGCTGCACTCAATGCGCGCTGCGACGACGAAATGATCGGCATGCTGGCGCGTTCAGTACCCCTCGGCAGCTTTGCTGTCCTGTGCAGCATGCTGGCACACAGCTCCACAATCGAGACTGCGCTCGAAAACTACGCGCGGTTCTATGCGCTCTTTACCACCGGCAACCGGCCGCTGATCCTGATCGATGCGGCCGCGCGCCGGTTCACGATCACGGTCAACAGCGAGCTGCCGCGGAGCGACCGGCCCTACTTCGCCTATTCGACGTTGCTGGGCGCGGTCAAACTGCTCAGCTGGTTGTCCGGGCAGCGGCTGACGCCACAGGCGCTTGAGTTCGGCTTCGAGCCCTTCGGCATGGACAGCGAGTTCACCTATCTCTTCGGCACCGCGCCCGCGTATGGGTCCCGCACCCGGGCCGAGTTTGCTCCTGAGGTCAGCCAGTATCCCGTTGCTCCGCAGCTGCCGGCGGCGGAGTTCTCGCGGCACCGTACGTCGTACCTGTTGCTCTGGGGCATCGACGAAAGCTTCGTGCGCCAGCTGTATGCGCTGATCGCGGAGCGGCTGCAGCAGGGCCGGGTTTCCTCCGACGGGCTGGCCGACGAGCTCCACATGTCGCGGCAGACGCTGGCCCGGCGCCTTCAGGAGGCAGGCACGAGCTACAGCGAGGTGCTCCTGCGCGTCCGTAAAGACAAGGCGATCGGCCTCCTGCGCTCGACCCGCCGGCCCCTGCTCCACGTCGCAGAAGCGCTGGGCTACAACGACACGCGGTCCTTCAGCCGTGCTTTCAAGCGCTGGACCGGCAGCACGCCGGGCGAATACCGCAAGGAGCTGGTGCGACGTTCGGTGACTTAACTGCGACGTCCGGTCCTCGCGCCACCGGGTGACCGGTCGTAAGGTCTGCGCTGATCGTTAGCGAGGAGCACTACTGTGAACGTGCAGGACAACCGGTTCGAAACCTACTTTCAGGCGGATCTGGCGGCGAAGTATCGGAAGACGCGGTCCGAGGCCGCAGCAGCCTATACCGAGCAGGACCTCGCGCCGTATCTGAGCGCTTTGGAACGGGATGGCTTTGTCGTTCTCGAAAACCTCATCGATACAGAGACGCTGGCTTCAATCAGAGGCGCAATCGAACCGCTGCTGGCCCATGCGGGTCGCAACGCATTCGAAGGGCTGAAGACGCAGCGGATCTATGCCGTCGTCGCGAAAACCCTGTCCTGCAATCTGCTGGCAGAACATCCGTTGGTCCTCGCGCTGCTGGACCGGGTGCTGTCGCCGGGGTATCTCCTGTCCCAGCTGCAGGTCATCAACATCCTGCCCGGGGAGGCTCAGCAGAGCCTGCACTACGATGACGTGTTTTACCCTTTCGAGCGGCCACGGGCGCCCCTCGGCGCGGCAACGGTCTGGGCGCTGGATGATTTTGTTGCCGATAACGGCAGCACCAAGGTGATTCCCGGTTCCCACAAGTGGGCTGGCGAGACGCCGGCAAACGATCACGATCCCCGGCAGCAGAGCTGCGTGATGCCGGCCGGCTCAGCAGTGCTGTTTCTCGGGACCCTCTGGCACGGGGGTGGTGCCAACTCGAGTGCAGGCTCGCGCCTCGCGGTAACGGCGCAGTACTGTGAACCTTACCTGCGGCAGCAGGAAAACTTCAGCCTGTCGGTGCCCGCAGCCCAGGTCGCGCGCTGCTCGGAGGACCTGAAGCGGATGCTTGGGTATTCCATCCACAGTTCCTTCATGGGCATGGTCGATGGGAAACATCCGAAACGGCTGCTTGAAGGGTTCGAAGGAGGTGACCATGAGCGAGCGCAAGATTGATTTCTACTGGGATCTGGGGAGCACCAATACCTACTTCGCGCTGAAGCTGCTGCCTCCCATCGCGGCGCGCTACGGTGCGGATATCGTCTGGCATCCGTTCAACCTCGGGTACGTGTTCCAGAGCAACCGGTACGAGCTGATGAAGGAGCCGAAGGCGAAGCTGAACAATCGCCTCGATGATCTGAACCGGTGGGCAACAAAGTACCAGCTGCCGTTTAAGCGGCCGACGCGCTTTCCGATCAAGACCGCCCGGGCTTTGCGCGGTGCGCTCGTCATGCGTGAGGACGATCTGGAGGTACCGTTCATCGAGGCGATCTTCACCGAGTATTGGGAGCGGGATAACGGTGCCATCGGTGACTACGCCGAGCTGCGAAAGGTCGCGCAGCAGCTTGGCGTCGATCCGGATGAGTTTGAGGCGCGCTGCGAAAGCGAGCCGATCCGGCAGCGGCTGATTGATTCGACCGACGCGGCCAGAGCGCGCGGCGTGTTCGGCGCACCGACGATGATCGTCGGCGACGAGCTCTACTGGGGTAAGGACCGAATGGACTTTATCGAGGATCAGCTTAAGGCGCTCGCCCGCTGAGCGAAGGCGTCAGGCCCATGGGCCACAGCGTCGCTCCGTGCCGGGTACCCGGGAGGGAGGCTACGCGCTCGTGGCGCGCTGCCTGATCGTCAGCGATCTTCAAGGTACCGGTCCCGGTACTCGATCAGCAGGTCTACAAACAGTTTGACCAGAGGGGTTTCCAGGGCTTCGGTCTTCAGCAGGCAGGCGCTGCGCCACTCGACAGTCGGGGAGTCAGGGACCACGCGCATGCGTCCGGAGGCCAGTTCGTTCCGGAAGATCTCCCGTGGCCCGCCGCAGATGAAGTCTGTTTCGAGGGTCACTTCCTTCAGCAGCGCGTAGTTGTCGGTAGACAGCCGGCGCCGTTCGAGACCACGCCCGACGTTGGAGACCATGGTGCCCTGCAACGGTGGGGAGGCGTAGGGATAGGCAAAGAAATCGGGATCTTCCGCTTCGAACAGCGGATGGCCCGCGCGCGCAACGTTGATGGTCCGCTCCTGGATCAGCTCGATGGCAGTAATGGCCTCGTCCGCAAACGGCAAGCCCTCGCGGTCCGTCGGTGGGCCGGTGTGGAAAGGGCCGGCGATCACATCGAGCGCGCCGGACTTGAGCTGCTCGAGGAGCACTTCGGCACGGTCTGTCTGCACCGAACACCGCACCGTACCGGTCTGCTTCGTCAGGGCGATCAGCACTCCCGGCAGGAGCACCTGCTCGACGATCGGTCCCACGCCGATGCGAAGCTCGCCCAGATCATGCGCCAGCAGCCGTTCGACCTGGCGTTCGATGCCGCTGACCCGCGCCTTGAGCGGGCCGGCGCTTTTGATCAGGTAGTTGGCGACGAGGGTCGGTTGCAGGCCGGTGGGCGCCCGGTGGAAGAGCTTCGCGCCGAGCTGAGCTTCCAGCCGCGCCAGTCGTTTGCTGAGTGTGGGCTGCGAGACGAACAGCGTATCAGCAGCCCGGGTCAGGCTGCCCGTGGTGCTGATCGTTTCCACCATCTCGAACTCGGAGAGCTCGATCATCTGTACGCGGCCTGCGTTAGCCCCTGGTGCGAATTCATTGCTCGAACTGAATTTTGTAGCTGCCTCGCGATCGATTATTCCAATTTTTTAGTACAGAGAGGAAATCAATTCATTATCTTTTGGACTACGCCGCTCTTATGCTGCGACTTCAGCTGACAGCACAGTGACTGCGGGGCGAGCGCGACGTGGCAGACGAACCAACACTGACCTTCTGGGGCGCCGGCACCATGCGTAGCTTCCGTCCGATCTGGACGGCCGAGGAGCTTGGCCTGCCCTATGTGCACAAGCCGATCGGTCCGCGGACCGGCGAGACGAAGACCGCCGAATACACGCGGCTGAACCCGAAACAGAAGATTCCCTGCATGGTTGATGGGGCCATGACGCTCTCCGAGAGCGTGGCGATCAGCCGCTATCTGATCGAGCGTTATGGCGCGGACGAGACCATCAGCCCGCCCCGCGGGTTCGAGGCCTGCGCCAGAGAGGATGAGTGGGTCTGCTACATCTACGGCGAGCTCGATGAGACCAGCCTGTACGTCATGCGACGGCACCGCGACCTTCATGGGATCTATGGCGAAGCACCGGCAGCGGTGCGGTCGTCAAAGGACTATGCCGAGCGACACCTTGCTCTTATCGCCGACCGCCTCGACGGCCGGGCGTTTCTGCTCGGCGATCGGCTCGGGCTGGCTGACATTCTCCTGACGTCCTGTCTCGACTGGGCTGTGGCCTATGAGTTCGAGCTGCCGAGGGCACTGTCCCGATACCGGGATGCCATCACCCAACGACCGGCGTATCAAGCTGCGTACGCCACCAACTACGCTCGCCGCGGCTAGGAGGACAGCCTGATGGGACCGCTCAGCGAACTCAAGGTCATCGATCTCACCAGCATGGTGTCCGGTCCGGTTGCTGCGGCAATGCTTGCGGACCAGGGCGCGGACGTGATCAAGGTGGAACCGTTGCATGGCGAGCAGATGCGCTATCTCGGTTCACCGGTAAATGGGCTGCCGCCCACGTTCTTCAGCTGCAACCGCGGTAAGCAGTCCATTGCGCTGGATCTGAAGCGCACCAGCGGACAGGACATCCTGTGGCGACTGATCGACGACGCCGACGTGCTGCTGCAGAACTTCCGCCCCGGGGCGATGGAACGTATGGGCTTCGGCGAAGGCGCTGTGCGCGAACGAAACAGCAGCATCATCTATGTCTCCATCAGCGGTTTCGGCGAATCGGGCCCCTATGCGGAGCAGCGGGTGTATGACCCGGTCATACAGGCACTGTCTGGTGCAACGGACATCCAGGCGAACCGGCAGACCCGGGACCCGGAGATGTTTCGCGTCATCATCGCGGACAAGGTGGCGTCCCTGACAGCAGCGCAGGCCATCTCCAGTGCGCTGTTTCACCGCCAGCGATCGGGCGAGGGGCAGCACATCCGCCTTTCCATGCTGGATGCCATGTTGTCCTTCTTCTGGCCCGAGGGCATGGGCGGGCTGACTTACGCGGATGCGGAGTTCGATCCTGCAGCCGGGTCAGGCTCCATGGATCTCATCTACCCGACGCAAGATGGGTTCATCACCGCCGGGGTGATCTCAGACAAGGAGTGGGTTGGTCTGTGCCGGGCCATTGATCGCGAAGATCTGATTGAGGACGAGCGGTTTGCCACCGCGCGGGGGCGTGGCAGGAACAGCCAGGCCCGCAAGGAGATCACGCTTAAGGAAATCGCGAAGTGGACCAGCGCCGAAATCCTTGCGCGCCTGAACGACCATGACGTGCCCAGTGCTCCCCTGCTCCGCCGTTCCGAGCTGCTGGACAACGAACAGATTATCGCCAGCAGCTCAATTGAGCGCACCGAGTACGACGGCTTCGGTGAGGTACGACAGGCGCGGCCGGCCGCCCGGTTCAGCCGCACGCCGAGCGAAATCCGGGGGCCAGCTCCGAAGCTTGGCGAGCAATCGCTGAGTATTCTCGAGGAGCTCGGGTACTCGCCGCAGGAGAGTGCCGCGCTCCTCGAGCAGCGGGTCATCATCGTGGGCTGAGGCCGCCTGCGGCAGGCGCTCCGCGCCGGCTCGAGGCATTGGACCGCAACGGGACCAGAATCGATTCATACACAGAGAAGAGCGGGAAGCTATGAAACCAGTCTGTCTAGTCATGGGTGCCGGTGCCGGCATTGGCGGGAACGTCGGGAAAAAGTTCGCGCAGGAGGGTTATCACTCAGTGCTGTGCCGGCGCAGCGACGAGGAAGGGCTCAACCGGCTGGTTGCTGAGATCAGGGATGGCGGTGGTGATGCGACCGGGTTCCTGCTGAACGCCGTCGAGGACGATGCGCTGGAAGCGCGTATCAGGCACATCGAGGCTGAGATCGGGCCGATCGATGTCGTGCTGTTCAACCTTGGCGCGCAGATCGGTAACCGACCGCTTCAGAACACCAGCTACAAGACCTTCGAGCTCGGCTGGCGCATGGCGACCTTTGCGCTGTTCAGAATGGCAAAGGAGCTGTTTCCGCTGATGGAACAGCGTGGCAAGGGGACCTTTCTGGTGACCTCCGCCACCGCTGCGGTGCGCGGAAACGCGGGCCAGCATTCGCACGCGGCTGCCATGGGAGGTCGCCGCATGCTGTGTCAGACGCTCAACGCGGAGTTTGCCCCAAAGGGGATTCATGTTGCCCACGTGCTGATCGACGGGGCCGTTGATGCGCCGGACACCATTGGCAAGCTGCTGGGCGAAGAAGCCTTTCAGAAGCTCCGCGAAACCCGCGGCCTCGACAACGACGGGCTGCTGTTGCCGGAGAAGATGGCAGAGACCTACTACCACCTGGCGCAGCAGCACCGGTCCGCATGGACGCATGAGCTCGACCTGCGTGCTTTCTCGGACCTGGCATGGTGGAACCATCGCTGAGCATGGAGGGATCAACAATGACCCGAACCGTTGAGTTTCACTACGACTTCGGCAGCCCGAACGCGTACTACAGCCACTGCGCGATACCGCAGATCGAAGCCCGCCAGAACGTGAAGTTCGAATACGTTCCGATTCTTCTCGGCGGCATCTTCAAGGCCACGAACAACGTCTCTCCGGCGGTGTCGCTTCAGGGTGTGCGGAACAAGGGCGAGTACAGCCAGCTCGAAACCAAGCGCTGGCTGCTGCGCTACCCGGTGCACGCTTATGAGTGGAATCCCCACTTCCCGGTCAACACGCTGATGCTGATGCGGGGTGCGACGTACGCGCGTAATAAGCCGTTCTACGGGGCGTACGTTGAAGCGATGTTCGCTTGCATGTGGGCTACGCCGAAAAAGATGGACGAGCCCGATGTCTTTGCCGCTGCGCTGGCCGAGCATCAGCTGCCTGCTGAAGAGATTCTGGCGGCCATTCAGACGCCGGAAGTTAAGCAGGCCCTGGTGCATGCGACCAGTGACTCCGTCGAGCGGGGGGCGTTTGGCTCACCGACCTTCTTCCTGGACGGGGAGATCTTCTTCGGCAAGGAGAAACTGCGCGATATCGAGGACCTGCTTGCCTGATCGGCTCCTGCGCGATCTGATTGCGTGAAGCGGTCCGAAACGCACCGGTGGGGCGATTCCGCTATAGTGGTCCTTCTCATCACAGCCGTGGTCCGCCATGTTCAAACAAAGAGCCGTACTGGCTGCCCTGGTCACGGTGTTGCTGGCGGGTTGCGGATCGGGAAGCGCAGATGCGCCTGCTACCATTCGCGACGTCAACGTTGCTGAAGCGATGGCGCTCTCCGACACGGCCACAATCCTCGATGTGCGAACGGCAGCGGAGTTTGCGGAGGGGCACATCGACGGTGCTCTGAACATCGACGTTGACGATGCTTCGTTCGACGCCAACATTGCCAAGCTCGATCGCAGTCGCAGCTACGTTGTTCACTGCACGGCGAATGTCCCGAACGGGCGCAGCGCCCGGGCCCTGGAAACGATGCAGCAGCTCGGCTTTACCAGCCTCGGCAACATGACGGGTGGCTATCTCGCGTACCTGGAAGCCACTGCACCGGAAGCTGGAACGCCGAGCCTGCAGGATGAATAAAAGCCGCTACGGCGGCGGTCGCCAGCTTTCCGGAGGGCCTGAGGAGGTCGATCTGTGAGCCAACGTTTCGGCTGGGGGCACATCAACATCAATGTGCGGGACCTGGATGCATCGATCGGCTTCTATCGGAAGCTCGGCTTTGAGCCTTTCATCGACGCCATTCCTTATCTGGGCCTGTCAGCAGACGAATCACGAGCGATGCCGGAGAACTGTGCCGCTGCCCTAGGGCTTGCCCCCGGCGCGCGCGGACGGGCTTGCATCATGCAGCTCGACCGCGGCTTCCCGAAAATTGATCTCACTGAGCTGAATGGCCTCGAGCAACGTGAGCCGCTCAGCAACGGGGACCGGGGGCTGGTCCGCATCTGCCTGGTCTCCGAAGACCTTGCTCGTGACTACGAGCAGCTGAAGGAGCAGGGTGTTGCGTTCCTGTCGCCGCCGCAAACCTGCCCTGACCGGATGGCAACAGTTGCCGTGTGCATCGATCCGGATGGCACGCTGATCGAACTGCTGCAGGTTTACCTGGATCGCTGGCCGCCGATTGCCGGGGTGAACAGCTGAGGCCAC
>JBCDGJ010000192.1:0-8826 GCA_038757945.1 Pseudomonadota bacterium | reverse complement strand
GTCGTAGGGCATCTGGGTAACGAGCAATACCAGCGACACATAGATCGCCGCAGCACCAAACCAGGTGAAGAAATCAGCGCTAGTAATTGAGGGTGTAGAGTCGAGCCGCCGCGTTTCTCGCCGGTTCTTCATAATTAGCTAATCTAACTCAGTGGTTCGGTGCTGAGTGCATTGTTTCAGCTTTATCTTCTACTTCCGCTTTATTTTTTTACCAATCGAGCCGCAAAGACAATCTCTCAGACCGTTCAGAGTCCAGGTGAACCTACACGGTCAACAACGGAACTGCCTTTCGATTGGTTGCTGTAGGATCAGGTTTGGAACGTTCAACGTAGGCGTTCTGTGTTGAATTGCTGAATCACAAATCTCAATTCGGCTGTAGCAGCGTTTGACTATGTGCTGTCCGCACTATTTGACGATCTCCTACAGAGTCCGAGCGAGCCGGGCTCCAGACCGGCTCAGATCGACCATGGTTCCAAGCCTATGACAGCCAAAAGTCGAGCACGCTTAAAGTTCAAGACGCACTGCAATGTACCAGGCAATAATGCTGAAGAACGATAGGCTAGACCTTGCTCGCCCGCCCAGGCTCTTCTTGAAGATTTGCCCGTTTCCGAAGAAAGCGGTTGTCGCTTTGATTGAAGAGTATAGCTCTAGTTCGCGATAACTCCCATTTACGCCCTTATGGTCGTACGGCAGCTTCTGAACTTTCAGGAGGTAAAGACTGCACAGTCTAACAAGTCACTCTCTGTGAGGCGCTGAATCCAGGCACAGACCAAGGCGACGTCACTGCCCAGCTTCGGTGCGTACCGATAGCAAGCCTCCAAGGTCCAAAACGTTAGACAACGTAGCCTGATCGATAGACCGAACTCTGTCACTGCTCGTTTCGCCATCTCTGCACATCGAGATGGCGAAACAAGTCTTTATCAAACACATCTAACGCGATCTCGGCAATGATCTTTTCCCCGGTACATTTCTTCTTCGACGGAGCATTCTCTTCCCTGAGTTCCATAAGACAATTGATAGGCGAAGCATCCAAACGCCATACTTCAATCGCGAGCCGTAGAGCTTGGCGTTGTTCAGACCATACTCGCGGTGCGGCTCTGCAACTGGAACACAAGCCTTAGCTACGGCTTTTCCTCATCCGTTAGGTTTTTCCACCTGAAAAATAAGACCCCTGACCGCCATTTCTATTCGCGAGAGCAGGATTGTCGCGATAGTTAGGACGACGAATAAAGTCCCAAGTTCGCTTTGATCTTGCTTCACTGACAATTGCACGCTGTCACCCGCGCATTAAGTGTACTAACTTATCCGTAAGCCAATCCTGCACGTTAAAAAGTGGAAGCTACAACCACTCTCATGAAATCTGGTGATTTCAGCGCCACACTTATTGATCCAGCAAATCTGGCATCAACCGACCACTAGCTACGCAACTCACACGGACTAGTTCCACATCACAAACATCGCAGCTGATGAACTGCATCTGAATCTAAACGAGCGCCTGTCGGTAAAGGCACACCAAGACGCCCTCCCCCACCCCACACGCTGCGAATGGACTCCGCTGCAGTAACTCAACCAGGCACGGACCACGACTGCAGCGAAAAGGATCTTTAAGCAGATCACCAGTTGTGCGCTTGCTGCAGCGGTTGTCCCGCCGATCGCTGCACACAGCCGGAGTCCGGTGGCAATCACGCCATGCCGCCGCTCTGGGAGCGCCAAAAGCGCGCATCGGACTTGGACGTAGGCCTGAACCTCGCCTGGGCCAAAGTACATCTTCCTGATGGATGAATGCTGGTAACTGAGGTTCCGGGGCGCATCCGCTTGATCAACCCTGATGGGACGGTGTCCTATCCCCTCCGGGGTGCACCATCCTGCTGGTCACGCCGTCCCAACGAGATCGTGCGATAACCGGACTTCCCTCGGGACAGAACGATCCACTTCAGCTAGCTCGCCGGACCGGATGGCACGAACGCCGACAACAGTGACGAGGGCCACGATCGCTTAAGCGTAGCACGGCAGGAATGGAATGAGCTTGCGCACAAAAAGCAAGTAGCCAACCCCAAGGCTACCTGTCGCGTCGCGAGCGCATCCCTGTCAGACATACTTCCGAAATCACCAGCGTGCAGTCGCTGATCCAAACCGTCCAAAGCCGGCTAGCCTTAGATCCCGGCGACCGGCTCCTGATCACCTCGCAACGGAAAAGCCCGATGTGCGGCCGGACCTGACGGACACCCTCGGCATGGTGCTGCGCATGAACACCAACGGTTCGGTGCCCAAAGACAATCCGTTCGTCGGCAACGACGCGTTCAACGATCTCACCTGGGCTGTCAGCCTGCGCAACTCCACTGGCCTTGCGCTGAACCCCGAGCTAGCGAATTCTGGCTCGGTGATCAGGGACCCACCGCAGGCTGCGAGCTCAACGTGCTCAACCCCGGGGCAGACTACGGCTGGCCGTACGTCTCCTACGGCCGCCGTGGCGCGCTACCGGTCGGGACAGGGCTGACCACCATGGTAGGGACCACGCAGCCCGTGTACTACAGGAGCCCGGTATCCATGGCCCCTCCGCCATGCTGTTCTACAACAGCGACCTGGTTCCGGACTGGCGGGGTGGCCTGTTCATTACCGGCCTGTCCGCCATGCACCTTACGCGCCTTGAGCTCGATGCCGATCACGTCGTCGGCAAGGAGCGGCTGCTCGACCAGCCTGGACACAGACTGCGCCACGTCAGCCAGGGCAAGGACGGCGCGATCTACATCGTTCAGGACCTGCGGAACCGGAAGATACTACGGATCTCGGCGCCGCCAGCCGAGGACGGCTAATCAGCGTGCAATGCGCGGACATGGGGTTTCGACGGACCCTGCGCCGCCTGCACCTGGGACGGTAACAATCCGGGAAGGCGGAGGGTATCCTTGCGCCCCCGACACTGCGTCTCAACAGGAATCAACACGTTGACTTCAGGAAAACAGCTATTCAGTACGCTTGCCGACGGTAAGCTCACCGTCGAGGTGGTGGAAACCGAGTTTCCGGAACCGACGGGAAACCAGGTCCTGGTGCAGATGGAAGCAGCGCCGATCAATCCATCCGACCTCGCCATTCTGACGAGCAGCGCTGATCTGGAGAACGCCGAGTACTCGCCCGGCAAGTTCGTCGCCGACATGCCGGAGCCGTTCTACAGTGCCCAGAAGGGGCGCCACGGCCAGCGCCTGCCCGTGGGCAATGAAGGCGCCGGTTTGGTGATCGCTGCGGGTGAACAGGCAAAAGGGCTGGTTGGGCAGCGCGTAGCCTGCGTTCCCGGCAACGCCTATTCCCAGTACTGCATTGCTGACGCCGCCATGTGCCTGCCGCTGGGCGACATCTCGTCAGAAGACGGTGCCTCGGCCTTCGTGAATCCAATGACCGCTCTGGGCTTCGTCGAAACAGCGCGCATGGAAAACCAGAAGGCGATCATCCACTCGGCCGCGGCATCAAATCTCGGTCAGATGCTGGTCAAGATCTGCCTGGAGGACAACCTGCCGCTCGTGAACATCGTGCGCCGCGACGAACACGTCGAGCTTCTGAAGGGCCTTGGCGCCGAGCACGTCGTCAATTCCTCCGCAGACGACTTCATGGATCAGCTGCGTAGCGCCATCGACGCAACGGACGCCTACTGCGGCTTCGACCCCATCGGAGGCGGCAGCTCGGTCGACGCCTGCTTCAAGGCCATGGAACAGGTTGCCGCTTCGAAGATGTCCGAGTTCTCCCGCTACGGTTCGACGCAGGAGAAAAAGATGTACATCTACGGCCGGCTGGATCTTGGACCCACCATGCTGACGCCGTCCTACGGCTTCGGCTGGACCCTGTCCGGTTGGCTGCTGACGCCGTTCCTGCAGCACGCCGGTCTGGAAACGATGATGCGGATGCGTCAGCGCGTCCTCGACGGCATGACCACCACGTTTGCCAGCGCGTATAAGAGCAAGGCCAACCTCGAAACCATGCTCACCCGCGATGCGGTGCTGGACTATCGGCAGATGAAGACCGGTGAGAAGTACCTGGTGACGCCGCAGGACTGAGCCGCTGCTGGTCAAACGTACCGGTGCAGTGCCCGGGTACAGAATCAACGAGGGCCCCTGTCTTTGGGGCCCTTTTCGTTGGAGCTAGCGGCCGCACCAGACGAGCTACCCAGCAGATCCTTCACTTCGAGCACCGGCTCCAAGGAGCGCTGCTCGAATCACGTCCGCGAGAGTCAGGCACTAGCCGGTGCGGTTCGTGACTTCAAACGCCCTAGGTCCTCCAGCGCTCGGGCAACACGTGCTACTGACCGACTTCGCGGCCAGACAAACGCCACAGAAACGAGTCGATCTCGGCTTCAACCCGCTCGGCATGCGTCGAGAAGGGCCAGTGCGATGCGTCTGGCAGCTCCGCAAAGGAACGGCAATTGATGCGGTCCGCCAGGTCTCGGGCAACGTCGATCGGTACCCTTGAGTCCCGCCGACCATGCACTACCAGGCAGGGGTGATCGATCGCCTCTGGCCGCATGGTCGATGGCTGCCAGTTGCGTCCTTCCAGCAGCCAACGATCAATCACTCCAGGCCGACTCAAACCCGTCAGAAAGTTTTTGAACTCATCGTCGGAGACGGTCTTCCCAACAGCCGCATTCAATTCCGACCGGAGAATACCTGGCGTACAGCGCTTCACGACCTTAAGCAGCCTGGGGCCAAATGGGCTCTGGTACAGCAACCGATCAATGAAGGTCGTTGGCCATTCGAACGCAGGCCCCACCGAACCGAGGAACACAAGGGAGTGCACACGCTCCGGCATTAGCAGAGCCGCATCGGTGACGACGTGTCCACCATAGGACCACCCGATGAGGACCACCTCCGTAAGGTTCAGCAGGCGCACCAGCTCCGCCAGATCGTTTGCCGAGCGCTGGACGCTCATCGGCCGAGCCGGGTCGGCCAACGGTGAGGCACCGTAGCCGGCGCGATCAATCAGAATGCACCGGTAGCGCGCCGCCAGCCTGCTCGCCAGGGGCAGGAAGTCACGTCCCGAACCCGGCAGCCCATGGACGAATATCAGCGGTTGCGCACTACCACTCTGCAGCGTGTGACAGTGCTGGCCGTCACCGAGCCGAACCACGCAAGCATCAAAGCCAGCACCTTGAGCGCTCATGCGTTCGCAAAGTACCGAACCAGCCTGCGGTGCCGCCTGCGAAAGATGAATCGGTAGATCCAGAGCAGCAGTCCACCCAGCAGCGCGCTGCGCGGTTCGAAGGAACACTGATCGGTGACGCGGGCACCGTCTTCAGTCGCGGTCACGGTTCGTCGATGGCTCCAGCGGCGCATCATCCGGTTCTCTGAACGCTCATCAAAGTACCTCGGCGGTTCGATAGCACGCAGTCCGAACTGATGGGAATCGATGGGCAGAACACCAAGCAGCAGGATTTTCGACGCAAAGTGGTACCGGCCATCAGCGGGAATGTCTCCGACCCGAGGATACTCCGCCGGCACGAACATCTGCACCAGCGGCCCGAGCTCGTCGTTCACGCCTTCCCAGGTGCCGATGCGATCCCAGACACGTTTGGCAGAGACACCTGGAATCGTCGAAGACATCTCGTAGCAGTAGCTCAACGGCTCATCTCCACCAGTATTCGAATTCGCGACCATCATAACCGAGTATCACTCGGTTTTCAAAAAAAAATCGAGCATCCCTCGGTTTCTTCGTGATGCTAGTCTCGCTACGATTGCTAAATCTCTGCAACTAGACATCCGACCCATGAAGCGCCCGCGCCAACAACGAGCCGAAGCAACGCGAGATCGCATTCTGGACACCGCGGAAGGTCTCTTTGACGAACGCGGCTACGACAAGAGCAGCATGAACGCGCTGGCTGAAAGGGCCGAAATCTCGATCGGTGGCCTCTACGAGTGGTTCAAGAACAAGGAGGAGGTGCTGACCGCCGTCGCCGAGCGACACGTCAGCCACGCCACAGCAGCAATCGTGGGTCGGCTGGCCGAAAACTCAGACCTGGACATTGATCAGCAGATCAGGATCGTACTTGAAGCAGGGCTGGCCCTACATCGAGCCAATCCGACCTTACATCGCTTCCTCTATTCGGAGGCACCTCGACCACCGGCGTTACGGCGCCGCCTGAAAGCCTTCGACGATCTCCTGGAACAGATGCTTTCTCAGCATCTGCAGGGTTGCGGGGTGAAAAAGAAGGACGCTGATCTAGACGCCGCGCTGGTCGCCCGCGCCGGTCAGGCACTGTTGCACGAGTTTGTGCTGGATAATCACCTGCCCTATTCCTACAGCTACCGGCTCAACACGCTCAACGAGCTTCTGTCTCAGCTGGTCTCTGCCAGTGGCAAAGCTGCGCGTACGTAAGGTACTCCCGCCAGCCGCCCTAGCATTGGTAACGAACTCGCACCGTCTGTGGGTTCAAACGAAGCGCGATCGGCTAACCCGCCGCACATAGCAGCAGCAACCGAGTCAGTTCTGGTCGTCCGGGGCGCTGAGGTTGCGCGCCGGCTTTGCGGTGAGAAGCCGACCTTCCTTTACATTTTGTAAAACTCCCTTGACATGCAAACTGGCCCGCTTTAGGCTGTCTCATATCAAGCATCCTTTACATCTAGATAAGTCAGCTTTACATACCTTGCTCAGAAGGTGAGCTCGCAAAAACCGGAGGACAAAAGACATGGACGAAAGACCCTACGACACCCGCAGCTTCTGGAGCCGCCTGAGCGGGGAAGGCACCGCCACCGACCGGGCCAACACACAGCTGCTGAATCGCTGGAGCCTGGCGTGGGCGTTGCTCATCGTCGCGGCCGCATGGACTCTCCGCTATGTCGCGATGCCCGCACCTGCGCAATGGGCAGTGGCCCTGGCGCCAAACCTGATCGCGCTGGTTGTGCTGCAGAGGTACTTGCGCTTCCTGCGCATGACCGACGAGCTGCTGCGGCGTATACATCTGGAAGGCCTGGCCGTTGGTTTTGGCACCAGCTACATCTTTGCGATTGGCTATCTTATTGCCCAGGGTGCCGGTGCGCCCCCTCTGAATCTGACGTTTTTCATTTTGGCAATGACGACCGCCTGGCTCGTCGGCAACATCACTGCAATGAAGCGCTATCGATGAAGAACCGCCTTCGCGTGCTGCGTGCCGAGCGCGGGTGGACCCAGGCGGACCTGGCGGCTGAGCTCGATGTCTCCAGGCAGACAGTGAACGCTATCGAAACAGGCAAGTACGATCCGGCTCTTCCGCTGGCGTTCAAAATCGCCGACTTGTTCACGCTGAAAATTGAGGAAATCTTCGATCCAGAACGCAGCTAGTGCTATCGCTCCCCTGCAAGCAAGGCGGCCCGAAGGCGGTGGCAATGCCAGGACAGCCGCCGGCGGCGAGTGCTTCCCGAGCACGACAGGAACCGGCAAACAGCGGGGCAGCAGTCAGTAAGCGAACTGATCCACCCGCGCCTGGGTCTGCGCAAGCCCTTTGCCCCGCATCACGGACGGATCGAGCCACCGGGCTACGGCTGAGGGCTCCCAGCCGAAGGCGAAGGCCGAGCCCTCAAGTTCGGCGACGGGGCACCACCGACCAACGGTCTCCCCTGCAATACGCCCCTGGTGCACCGTGTAGCCATAGACGCGACTTACACCTTCCGGCTCATCGAAGTCGCCGATGTAAGACATCCAGGGTGTTTCGCCGCCGATCTGCAAACGCAGATGCTGCTGCAACGATCCAATAACGTTGCCGTGATCCCAGTCTGCAATGGCCCGCTCCTCGGCGGCTTCGCCGCCGGGCAGCATCCACCGCCCATCAAGCTCACTCTCAAGGCACAGGACTTCAGGTTGGCCATGCCTGTGCCGGACAAGTACGGCGCGCGTCATCGTGACCGCGCTTTCGCCGGTGGTTGGAATCAATGCTTGATTGTGCGCCGTTAAGGCTCGCTGCACCGCAGGTCCGTAGCGATACCACCCGGTCGCCGGCGGTGCTGAAACCCCGGCATACTTGTTGAACAGGCCAACGCGGTTCCGGTTCGATGTATTTTCGGGCGCTCGGTGCCAGAGATGCATGTTCATCAACAGCAGATCGCCACGCCGCAGCTCAGGGTCGATGAACGCTGACTCATCGGGCCGAATGGCGGGCGCGACCTCGAGGCATGGCGTGTTGCCCGCCGTAACGCGATGCAGGTGGTGTGATCCCGGCGCAACCTCGAGCCGACCGAGCTCCTCATCAAAGTCCGTGAACGGAACGATGGCGAACAGCCAGTTCATAGAAGAGCCCACGGGCCGCCAGCGCTTGTAGTCCTGATGTGACGGTATGCCCTGGCCACCCGGCGAACGATCATAGATCACATAGGCAGACAGTCTCGGCTCATCCCCGAGCAACTGCGTGACCGGGCCGACAACAGCGGGATGCTCAATGATGAAAGCGAGGTCCGGATCGGCGGGATTCTGGGTTGCGTAGGTGTAGCGGCCAGCTTCCGGATACACAGGCGCTGTGGGATCGAGCGACCGATCGACGGGGATCGCGCGGGAGAGTCCAGACTCGAGGCGCCGGATCTCCTCATCGGTGACGGCGTTACGTAACAGCAGGAATCCGTCACGCTCATAGGCAGCGAACTGCGCGGATGAGAGCGAGTTAGGTGGCATGTCCATCGGGTTAGTTTGTTTATTGAGTTGTCACGATAGCCTAGCGAAGGCCGTTCTCAATGACAAAACCACAAGGAAGGGCACCCACGCCAACAGCAGGCAATCAGACGACCGCAGTGGCCAACGTTTCGAATCCGAACGACGCAGCAACAGAGACCGTTGTGTCTGTGTCACTCAGGCAACTGCCACAACATCTCGTGATTGGTGATC
>JBCDGJ010000191.1:0-9055 GCA_038757945.1 Pseudomonadota bacterium | reverse complement strand
TCAGGATCCACGTAGTTGCGCCCATGCAGCCAGGCGTGGGCGCGGCTGCATCTGTCGAGCGCCAGGGATGCACGCGGACTACCGCCCAGCTCGATCCAGCGCTCGAGGTCTTTGGCGTAAGCCCCAGGCCTGCGGGTTGCGTGCACCAGATCTGCCATATAGCGCTCAATCGCTGCCGACGCGTGAATGCCAGCGACCTCCCGGCGCGCGTCGAACACGATGTCCTGCGACAAGGTGGTCTGCTGTGATGGTTCGCGATCGGTTGTCGCCGCGTTGTCTGTGGGCAGAGCAGCGGCATGAGCGCCGGTTGCAGTTGCTGCAATCTCTTCTCTCCGCACCAGCTGAATCACCCGTACCTCATCCTCGACCGGCGGGTACTCGATCTGGATTTTCATGAGAAAGCGGTCCAGCTGCGCCTCGGGCAGCGGGTAGGTGCCTTCCTGCTCGATGGGGTTCTGCGTCGCCATGACCATGAACAGTGGTGGCATGGCATGCGTGGTGCCGGCGACGGTGACCTGTCGCTCCTCCATGGCCTCGAGCAGCGCCGCCTGCACCTTCGCCGGCGCGCGATTAATCTCGTCAGCGAGAACGATGTTGGCGAAGATCGGACCGGGCTCGAATCGAAACTCACCGGCGGTGCCCGAGGTGTAGTACACCTCTGTGCCGGTCACGTCCGCTGGCAGCAGATCGGGTGTGAACTGGATGCGGCTGAACGCAGCGTCGAGGTTCCGGGCCAGGGCCTTGATGGCCCGGGTCTTGGCGAGCCCGGGTAACCCTTCCACCAGCAGGTTGCCGTTGCCGAGCAGGCCGATGATCAGCCGGTCGACGACGGCCTCCTGGCCGATGATCGACTGCTGCATCCTGGCTTTGAGCTCAGCAACCTGCTCGAGCGCGGCCATACCAACCCCTGCGCTAACTCTCAGTCGAGACGCTACCGGGTTTCGGCCGATCCGGAAACACCTGCGCGCTCACCTGTGAGCGGAGCGCGCCGTGTTTGTCCGCTGGCGAGAGGAGTGGCGGGTCAACCCGTTGCTGGATCGTCCGCCGGGCCTGCTTAAGAGCCAGGCGCGGGAACGGAGATCGCGCTCACGGATCGTGCGCGCCCCTGGCGCTGCTGCCAGGCCACGGACTGCTCGCAGGAGGTAGCCGCGAGGGTGCCGCGTTGCTCGCTGAACGAAAATGCCCCCTCCGTCTTCTCGAGCTTGAGCGACAGCGCGTCGCGGGGCTCGAGCGTCAGCGGCACCTCGTAGGGCGGTACGCTGTCGAGCTCCACCCGGTAGCTGCCTTCGGGCAAATAGATACGCTCCTCGTTGCCGAGCATGCTTTCCGCAACAACGGTCTGACCTTCAAGGACGCGGTAGGGCGTGCCGACGGTGGCCTCAAGGGCTTTCTTCAGCTCGTCCGCGCTGCCGGCCGTCACGAAGCGGCCACCGGCTGCTTCCGCGATGGCTTCGAGGCTGGCCGTGTCTTCGTCCTTGTCGTTGCCGAGACCAAAGCCGATGACGTGTACCGGTACCCCATCCGCAGCCAACGCACGGGCAGCGCTGACCGGGTCACCGCCACAGCTTTCGATGCCATCGGTAACCAGCACCACTGCGCGGTCGGCCTCCAATCCGGCGAAGTCTTGCCCGGCACGCTCGAGGGCCAGTGCGATCGGCGTCTGTCCGCGCGGCTTCAGCGTCGCGACGGCGCCGCGCAGCTGATCCCGATCGTCGCTGCCGAACGGCACCAGCAGTTCGGTGTCCGAGCAGTCATTGGTTTCGCTGGGGCTCACGCTGCCATAGGCACGCACCGCGACGTCCAGGTCCTGGGGTAGCCAGTCCGCCGCGTCGAGCATGGTGTTCCGGGCGACGTCCATCTTCGGCTCGCCGTCCATGCGGCCCCACATGCTTCTGGACGCATCAATGACGATTTCCACGGCGCGCTCATTGAGCGACATCGCCGGCAGTCCTTCATAAACCGCTGCGACGTCCAACGCCGCGCAGCTGGCGTCGCGTACCGGCACGTTCAGGATGGTTTCCGTCGTCTGCTCGTCCAGGCTGGTGGCACGGGCAACGATGCGGTTCTCGCCGACGGCGAGCGGCAGACGCGCGGAGAACGTGCCGCCGGTCAAGGTTGCGGGCACGGCGGGCGCGCCGTTGACGCTGAGGCTTACCTGTTCCACGCCGGTAGTGCGCAGGTTCATGAACGCCTCCGGCAGCTTGGCAGGGTCCGTGACCTGAACGAAGCTACCACCGGTCGCCAGCGCAATCTCTTCCAGCATGGCAGCACCGCTGCCGCTGTCACCGAGCAGCATGGTGTGCACGGTGACGCCCTGATCGATGGCGTTGCGGGTTGCCTCACGGGCCTTGCGCTGGTTCGACTTACCGTCTGTAAACAGCATGATCAGCCGTGAAGAGCCGGGGCGTCCGTTGGCCTCGAGCTCTGCGAGCGCCGTTTCGATTCCGGCAGCGATGTTCGTGCCGCCGGACCGCTTCATTCGGTCAAAAGCCTCGACCACGCTGCCGCGATCTGCGGTCAGAGACTGCAGCAGCGCGCTGGAGCTGTCGAAGCCGACCACGCCGATGAGCGTGTCGCTCTTCGGCGACAGGCTCTCCACGAAGCCGACGGCCCCGGCCGACCGGTAATCGTCCGGGTCTGTGCCGAGCAGGCTCTGGGAGCGGTCCATGACCAGCATGATGTCCAGATGACGCACCCCGCCGATGGCTGAAGCGATGCCCTCGACGTCGAGATAGACGGCTTCGCCCGTCGACAGCACCTCCTGGGACGGGGGCTGGATCTGCACCTGCAGCGCACCCGGCGCCATCTTGGCAAAGCCTGTATAAGCTGCGAGTTTGTCCTGCTCGCTCGACGCACAGGCGACGGTCAGCAGGGTGAGGGTGAATAACAGCAGTGCATTGCGCATGCGTCGGCCTCCTTGTTCAACGTGCACGGTTCACGCGTCGATTGAGAGCCCGTTCAGGTAGTGATCGGTGCCCACGCGTTTCCTGGCATGGTATGCCGTCCCGTGCTGCGGGGGCGGGATAGGCTGCTCATTTTGGCGGGTTCGCCAGGCGGCTCGGGCGGCTTGCGGCTCTGCAGCGGGCGCCAGGAGACGGTCTCGATCCGAAGGTGCGCTCGGTGGCTGCGCCGTCGCGCTGGTCGCGCTGAAGGTGCCGGCGGGTTTGCCCGATGATCCCTTCAGGCGGTTCGCAGTGCATCCAGGGCGTCGACCAGCCGCTCTACCTCGGTCCTGGCCGTGTAAACCTGCGGCGTGATACGGATGCAGGCGCCGCCGTCGAGGCCGTACCGGGCCACGGTGAAGATCCGGTGCTGCTGCTCCAGCCGCTGCTGCAGTGCCATGACGTCCTTGCGGCTTGTGCGACCGGCGAGCCGAAAGCTGCCGAGACCGCTCCAGGCGGATTCCTCGGTGCCGCCCAGCACTTCGACATGGTTCATGGCCTGCGCCGGCTCTGTCCAGAGCGAGCGCAGGTAGCGTAGCCGAGCTTCTTTGTTGGCGCCGCCCAGCGCGTTGTGGAACTCGAGTGCAGCAGGAATGGCGAGCACCGCGGCAAAGTTGCCGGTGCCGCTGTGCACCCTGCGGGCGATTCGGTTCGGGCCGTCGTCGCTGTCACCGGGGTAGGGCGCAATTCGATCCAGGCTGCCGCGGCGGATGTACAGCACGCCGGTGCCGAGCGGCGCGCCCATCCACTTATGCAGGTTGAACGCAGCCAGGTCGACGCCCAGATCGTCAACGCGCAGATCGACCAGGCCCCAGGATTGGGCGGCGTCGCAGATGACATCGGCCCCACGCTCGCGGGCCGCCGCTGTGATGGCAGCAACGGGCACCCGAAGACCGTGCTGATTGCTGACGTCTGTCAGCAGCACCAGCTTAAGGCGCTTCTCGCGAGCCATGGCCTCGCGATACAGCGCTTCGACCTGGGCCAGGTTGGCACGCTCCGGAAGCGTCAGTGCCACCACACGCAGGCCACGCTGCGCGGCGAAGCCACCGATGAATCGCTTGAAGGCGGGATAGTCGGCATCGGCGATCAGAATCGTATCGCCCGCAGCAAGTCCCCGATGCTGCCGCAGCAGGTTGTGGATGGACTCCGTTGCGTTGCGCGTGATGGCGATCTCGTCCGGCTGCGCGCCCAACGTTGCGGCGATCTGTTCCACGGCGTACCGATGATCAGCGCCGTAGTCCTTGCGGGCGTAGAAGGCGCTCTGCCGGTCGACCATGGCTACCCCCTCCACGTAACGCTCGCGCACGGGATTGGCCATGCGGCCCCAGTAGCCGTGCTCGAGATTGGTTACCCCTGCCGTCCGATCGAAACGGGTTCCCACCTGCGCCCAGAACGCTTCGTCCATGGCCAGCTCCCGGGGGCTGACCTTTGCCGGTGCCAGGGGCAGCGCTGCGAGGGGTCGGCTCGACCAGGGTTGCACGGCGGCGCCGTCGGCACCGCCCCGGGCCATCGGCAGCGCAACCGTCGCCGCAAGCGCAGCGCCGGCACGCAGCAGGGCACGGCGTCCGATGGGGCGGGTTCCCAGTGCGTGGTCGGTCATGTTCGGGTCTCCGTGCAGGTATTGCGGCGTAAGCAGTGGCCGGGCTAAGGCTACCACCGGCCGAACCGGTCGCAGCAGCAAATTCTCACGCCGGTGCGTAGCGTGCGGTGGTCCAGAACGGCGACGGTCACTCCCGTTTGGTCGGCGGCGCTTTGGCCACCCGGTCCCTGGCTGCGGCTGGTACGCTAGTGCTCGCAGTCGCGAGGCACAGCGGGCGTTCCGGGGATTGAATGATCCTGGGGTTGAAAGGTCTGGCGACTGACGGATCCGGGTTTTGCAGGGGGGCGTAGAGATGACCGGCACGTTTGGATTCGAGCTTGGTTTCGGCCGGTCGAGCAGTGGTCGGCAGCGCCGGCCCGAGTCGCCGATGAAGATCCTCTACCTTGGCGATTACGCAGCGGACGCGCCGCTCCGTCAGCTGGCAGAGCGGCCACCCCAACCGCTGGACATCGACGTTTTCGACACCGTCATGGCGCAGCTGCAGCCGACCCTCGGCAGATTTGAACTGACGTTCCGGTCGATCGACGATTTCCATCCGGACGAGCTGTTGCGCACGGGCTGGTTCGCGGACCTGGTCGGACTGCGGTCGCGTCTGGCGCAACCCGGTACCTTTGCCGAAGCGGCCGGCGAGCTGCGCAACCTGCTTGGTTCCGCAGCGCCAACGGCCAGTGACGCGAAGCAGCCGCAGCAGCCCCAGCAGCCGCAAGCGGCGGCTGCTGAGGAGGACTCGACCTTCGCGCGCCTGTTGAATCAGGATTCAGCGCCGGTCAGCCGCCGCGCTACCACACCCAACCTTAAGATCGAGAAGCTGCTGCAAGAGGCCGTTGCGCCCTTTCTGGAGCCTGACGCCAGTCCAGATCAGGCGCAGCTGCTGGCTGCCGTCGACAAGCTGCTCTCGATGCGCCTGCGGGAAGTCCTGCACGATCCGCAGTTCCAGGCGCTCGAGGCGGCCTGGCGCTGGCTCGAGGAAACCGTTCGGCGGGTGGATGCCTCGGCATCGCTCAAGCTGGCGGTGCTACCGGTCGCGCGCGCGGAGCTGGCAGCGGATCCCGCAGTGCTTGGGGGTGAGCTGACCCGTTCCGCGCTGTACGAGACGCTGATGACCCGGCAGGCGGACGCCGTGGGTGAGGAGCCCTGGACCTATCTGGTTGCTGACTACCGGTTCGGTACTACAGACGAGGACATCAGGGTGCTCGCGTACCTGTCCGCGCTGGCCAGCGAGGCCGGCGCTCAGCTGATTACCGGGGCAACGGCTGACCTTGCCGGTTGCCCTGAACTCGCCGACCTGAACGCGCCGGAGCGCTGGCTCCAGCCGGACGACCCGAGCCTGGAGGCCTGGCAAGCCCTGCGTCGCAGCGGGCTTGGACAGACGATCATTGCGGCTCTGCCGCGGATACTTACCCGTTACCCCTATGGCAGGAAGCTGAATCCGGTCGAGTTCGGCTTTGAGGAACTGGATGACTCTGCTGCGCCGTGCCTGTGGGGCAATGCAGCCTACGGTTGTGCTATTGCTGTGGCGCAGGCTTTCAGCGAAGACGGGTGGGCCATGGATACCGCGGCGCATGCATCCCTTGATGATCTGCCAATGTGGCAGATCGATGAGGACGGAACGAGCACCGTGCAGCCCACCACGGAAGCAGGTCTCGGCGAAAGCGCCGCCGCAGCGCTCATCGAACGCGGGCTGACGCCGGTCTGCCCGGTGCGCGGCACCAACGAAGCGAGAATCTTCGGTTTACATACGGCTGCCGAGGGCTGATTGCAGCCCGATGGGTTGTGCGACAGACGACTACTGTCCGGCGATCCGTTGGGCCGCGCGCTGCCGGGCCTCCAGGTGGGCAGACTCGTCGAGGGCAAAGCGCAGCAGCATGATCAGCGCAAGAACGTGCAGCAGGCTCGGCATGACGGCGGCCAGAGATCGCATGCCAAGCAGCGTATCGATCTCTTGCGGCACATTGGGCACGAAGCCGGTTGCGGTCAGCATGACACCAATCATCCAGAGTGCGACACCGCCAGCGCCTTTCTGCACAAAGTTCCAGGTAGCAAAGTACGTCCCTTCCTTGCGCTCGCCCGTCTCTGCCTCATCCCAGTCCACCACATCGGCTTTGAGCGACGGTCCGACGACGGAGCCGCAGCCATGCATGACGCCGAAGCACGTCGCGATGGCCAGCATTGGCAGGAAGTCGCCCGCCTCGAGGAAGAACGCAAGCGCGAAGAGTACGGCCTTGACGACGAGCGAGAAACGCCAGATGCGAATCTTGCCGAGGTGCTGTGACAGGCGGATCCACGCGGGAATCGACAGCAGCGCAGCGCCGAGCGCGCCGAACAGATAGATCCCGGTGTTGCCGGGGGTTTCGAGCACGTAGTCCGACAGGTAGGGCATCAGTGCCACCAGGGCTGCGAAGCCGAGCTGCTCCAGGAAAAACACGCCGATCAGAATCCGCGAGTGGGGATTGGCCAGCACGTCACCGAAAGAACGCAAGGGGCTGGAACCGCCGCGGCCGAGGAACTCGGTGCGCTCACGAAGGCGCCAGGCTGCCAGCACGATCAGTATGGCGGCAAAGGCGCCGATGCCCAGCGCCAGCGAGCGGGCGAAGGTGCGCGGATCCTCCGCCCGTTCGAGGAATACCAGCGTGCCGGCTGCAGCGAGCATGCCCAGGCTTTCGACCATCTGCATGACGCCGAACACCCGGGTCCGGTCGTGGTAGCCGCGGGACAACTCCGCGCCCAGCGCCAGATGTGGCACCCGGAACGCCGTGTAGGTGGTGTAGAAGAGCAGGATCGCGACGCCGACCCACAACGTCAGCGCGGAGCCTGCAAGCTCTGCCGGAGGGCTCCAGAGCATCACGATGGATCCTCCGAGCGGCAGCGCGGAGGCCAGGAACCACGGGCGCCGGCGGCCGAGCCGGGTGTGTGTGCGATCCGACAGCCAGCCGGCCGCCGGATCGGTTACGGCATCCCACAGCCGGGCGAGCAGCAGCAGGAAACCGATCGTGGCGGGGGCGATCAGCAGGACATCGGTGGCGAACTTCAGCAGGTAGAAGTTCACCAGCATCATTGCCATGAACACGCCCAGCACCGGGGAGCTGTAGATCAGGATGCTGGCAGTCGGGACGCGCTCTTCACTCACGCCGGTCACCGGCCGGAGATCCGGCCCCTCAATGCTGTTTGCGCTGCACCCTGACCGGCAGGTGCGTATAGCCCTTCACGAACGAGGAAAAGGTCCGCTGCGGTTCCTCCAGCACCTCGATCTTCTCGAAGCGCGGCAGGATCTCCTCCCACAGCACCCGCAGCTGCAACTCGGCGAGGCGGTTGCCCATGCAGCGGTGGATGCCGAAGCCGAAGGCCAGGTGCTGGCGAGCGTTGTCCCGCTCGATGTCGAGCTGATCGGCGTTCGGAAACACGGATTCGTCCCGGTTGCCGGACGCGTACCACATAAGCAGCTGGTCATCCTTCAGGATCTGCTTGCCGCCAATCTCGGCGTCGCGGTTGGCGGTGCGGCGCATGTAAGCAAGCGGTGTCTGCCAGCGGATCACCTCGGCGACCGTGTTGGGAATGAGCGCGGGGTTTGCGATCAGCTTGTCGTACTGCTCCGGAAAGCGGTTGAGGGCATAGACGCTGCCGGACATCGTGTTCCGCGTGGTGTCATTGCCGCCGACGATGAGCAGCAGCAGATTGCCGAGGTGTTCCATCGGCGAGCTGTCCCTGGTGGCTTCGCCGTGGGCCAGCATCGAGACCAGGTCGCTGCCGGGGTTGGCTTTGCGTTCTTCCCACAGGCGCGCGAAGTACTCGACGCAGGCGAGCAGCTCCTCGCGCTTCTGCGCCTGGGTTTCGACAATGCCGCCGGGTTCGGGAATTGCGAACACGACGTCGGACCAGCGCGTGAGCTTGCGCCGGTCCTCGAGCGGAAAGTCGAAGAGGGTGGCCAGCATCAGCGTCGTCAGCTCGATGGATACCGTGTCGACCCAATCAAAGGCCTCGCCTTCGGGCAGCGCTTCCAGCACTTTGACCGTGCGTTCCCGGATGAGCGGCTCCAGTCGCGCCAGATTCAGCGGCGACACAATGCCGTTGACTGTCTTCCGCTGCGCGCCGTGCGTAGGCGGATCCTGCGCTATGAAGGGGCTGTTCGTGCCCATGAACACGCCCTGCTGCGGTTCGGTACCAATCTGGAAGCCGAGGGTGATGCCCGACGCAGAGGAAAAGGTCTCCCAGTCGCGGTCGACGGCGGCGATATCTTCATAGCGCGTCAACGACCAATAGCGCCCCGACAGGTCGAGCTCGTTGAGATGGACCGGATCCTCGGTGCGCAGCCGCTCGAACACCTCTTCCCAGCGGTTCTCCTTGAACAGGTGGGCGTTGAGCGGGTTCAGCTCCGCCACGGAAACGTCGTAGGCGCGCGGCGCACCGGCCCCTTTGTGGGCCCCTTCCTGTTCCGGCGTGCGGTAGTTGGGCATGTTTTCGGCGCTGGACAACGGTTGTTCGCTCATCCGGGTGCCTCCTTCAGGCGTCTGTGCAG
>JBCDGJ010000190.1:0-9142 GCA_038757945.1 Pseudomonadota bacterium | reverse complement strand
ATCTCGGCGGCGGTCGCCGTCGGCGTATCCAGACAGTCGAGAACAATGACGTGTTTGGCAGCCTCGAGCGCCGCGGTGACCAGACCTGCGTCGGCACGACGGAACAGATCGTTCTGCAGCACCAGCAACGTTCGCGCCCGTCCGTCTACCACGGCCTGCAAGGCGTCTTCGACGTGCTGGTCAAGCTGTGGCAGCTGCCGCATGCCGAAGCTGTTGGCTTCGGAGCCGCAGATCGCCAGGGATGCGGCACGGCCCGTTTCGCGCAGCGTGCGGGCGATAGCCCCGGCGGTTTCCACCAGAGCCGGCTCGCCGAGCGAGGTGCCGGTCACGATCAGCGGTTGCCGTGCTTCCCGCAGCGCAAGCGCCGCGGCAGTGGCGAATACCCGTTCTGCGTCACCGAGCTCGGTCGGGTCGAGATCGCCGGTGGTCAATGCCGCGGCGATGGCGCGCCCGCATCGCACCAACGCCGCCGGCGCCAACGTGCAGGTGCCGGCGGCAACGTCGTCCAGCCGCGTCGGCAGCACCGATGCGACGAACACCGGCGAACGTTCGTGCTGCGCATGGCCGCGCACTCCGGCGTCCTGCCACTGTGGAATGGCCGCCTCGTCGGCCATCTCCCGCGCGCGATTCCCGGCTGCCTGACGGATGGCCAGGGCGATCCGCGGCGCCGTGTTCAGCAGATCCTCGCCGAGCACGAGCACCGCATCCGCTGCTTCCATCGCGCTGACGCTCGGCGCCCGGAACTCGCCGAGCCGTGCTGCCGCAGCCATCGAATGGTGTTCAGCAGCCCCGAAGCCGCTGTAGAAGTTATCCTCGCCGACCAGCTTGCGTAGCGCCCAGTTGTCTTCGAGCGACGCGCGCGGCGATCCGATACCGAGCACACCTCCTTCGCGAAGGATCTCTGCCGCCTGCGTCAGCGCCGCGTCCGGCACCTGGGGTGCAAAGACGCCGGGCCGGATCCGCACGCCGACCCGGCGGATCCGCTCCGGGCTGTTGACATAACTCATGCCAAAGCGACCGCGATCACAGAGGAAGTAGCGATTGACCTCCGGATGGTAGCGATTGTGGATCCGCTTCAGCGTGCCGTAACGTTCGCTGGCAAAGGTATTGCAGCCCACCGAGCAGCCGGTACAGAGCGACGGCGCGGACTGCAGGTCCCACTTGCGGGAATACACCTTGCTGAACGGCTTGTCGGTAAACACACCGGTTGGACAGACCTCCACCAGATTGCCGCTGAACTCGTTCTCCAGCACACCCGGCTCGGCCCGGCCGAAATACATGCGGCTCCGCGAACCGAAGGCAGCAAGGTCGGTCCCCCCGGCGTAGTCCCGGTAAAACCGAACACAGCGGTAGCAGGTGATGCAGCGGTTCATCTCGTGGTTGATGAACGGGCCGAGGTACTGGTTCTCGTAGGTACGCTTGTTCCCCCGGTACTGGCGTGCCGTGTGCCCGGTCATCACGGTCATGTCCTGCAGGTGACAGTCGCCGCCTTCCTCACACACGGGGCAGTCGTGCGGATGGTTCTCCATCAGCCACTCGATGACGTTGGCGCGGAAGTCCCGCGCGTGCGCGGCCTGGATCGAGATCCGAGCGCCATCGGTCACCGGCGTCATACAGGCCATGATCAGCCGGCCCTGCGTGTCTTCCTCGTCCCGGTAGGCAACGACCGCACACTGCCGACAGGCGCCGACGGAGCCCATCGCCGGGTGCCAGCAGAAGTACGGCAGATCGAGACCCTGGGACAGACAGGCCTGCAGCAGGTTGTCACCCTCCGTGGCGTCGTACTGCTGTCCATCGATAAAGACACGCGCCATGCCTCAGGGTCCTCCCGACGCTGATGAATCGGCTTCGCCGCGCTCGATGAGCGTCTCAAAGTCGCTTCTGAAGTACTTCAGCGCGCTGGCCAGCGGCTCGATGGCGCCGGTCGCGTGCAGGCAGAAGGTGTTGCCCGGTGCACCGATGAACGCTGCGTTCTTTTCCAGCAGCTCCAGATCACCGGGTGCGCCGCGGCCCGCCTCGATGTCTGCGAGCAGCTGCTCGAGCCAGGGCAGACCCTCTCGACAGGGGGTGCAGAACCCACAGGATTCCTGGGCAAAGAAGTGCTGCAGGTTGCGCGCCATGGCCACCGGGCAGACCGAATCGTCCATGAGAATCATGGTGCCCGTACCCATGCGGCTGCCGGCGGCCTGAATCGTGCCGTAGTCCATCGCCAGGTCGAGATGGGCATCGGTCAGGAAGTCCGTCGAGGCACCGCCGGGCAGAATGCCGCGCAGCTGGTACCCGGCCTGCATACCGCCTGCATGCACCTCAATGATCTCGCGGATGGTCGTGCCGATCGGCAGCTCCCACAGGCCGGGACTATTGACTCTGCCGGATACCCCGTAGAGCTTGGTGCCGGCATCGTCGCCGATACCAAGTTCCTGGTACCACTGCGCGCCATGACGGATGATGGCCGGTACGTTGCACAGCGTCTCGACGTTGTTGACGATCGTCGGCCGCCCCCAGGCACCGCTGGCGGGCGGGAACGGCGGCTTCATTCGTGGCTGCGCCCGCTTTCCCTCCAGGGCATTGAGCAGCGCGGTCTCTTCGCCGCAGATGTAACGTCCGCCGGAACGGTGAATGGACAGGCTCAGGCGGAAGTCGCTGCCAAACACCCGGTCCCCGAGATAGCCCTTAGCGCGCGCCTCGTCGATTGCACGCTGAAGTTGCCGGTATGGTTCGTGGTACTCGCCGCGCAGGAACACATAGGCGACATCGGCGCCGATTGCGTAGGCTGCGATGATCATGCCTTCAACCAGCAGATGCGGGTCGTTTTCCAGCAGGTAGCGATCCTTGAAAGTGCCCGGCTCCATTTCGTCGCCGTTACAGACGAGGTAGGTATGCCCAGGCGTCTTAGCGGACGGTGACGGCACGAAGCCCCACTTCACCCCCGTTGGGAAACCAGCGCCGCCGCGCCCGCGCAGGTTCGCCTCTTTGACCAGCGTCCGCACGGCCTCCGGCGTCATCTGCGTAACGGCCTGACGAGCGCCGCCATAGCCGCCTGCGGCTTCGTAGGCATCGAGGCTCACCAGCCCGCCGGCCGCATCGATCCGCTCCGTGAGCGGCCGGTTACCTGGCATCGGCCCGCTCATCCGCGAAACCTCGCAAACAGCGCGTCGAGATCGTCGACCTCCCCGGCTCCGAACAGCTGCTCATCGATCATCAGCACCGGCGCTCGATCGCAGGCGCCAAGGCAGACGATCGGCAGCAGCGTGAACGCCCTATCGGGCGTCGTTTCCCCCATGCGGATCCCGAGGCTTTCGCTCACCCGCGCCCGCAGCCCTTCGCCATTCATGACAAAGCAGCTCACGCTGTCGCAGACCATGACGACATGTGCGCCGACCGGCTTGCGGTGAATCAGGTTGTAGAAGGTCGCGATGCTGTCGAGCGACGCAGCGGACATCTCAAGCAGGCCGGCAGCTGCTCGCAGGCTGTCATCGGACACCCAGCCGCGTGCGCGCTGAATGATCAGCAGCGCCTCGATGGCCGCCGACTGACGGTCCGGCAGATGCGCAACCTCCGCCTCGATGGCCTCGATCTCTTCGGCTGACAGCGCGCTGATGAGTTGGGTTTCGCTCATGAGAACCTACCGATCGACATCCGCCATGACAAAATCAATGCTGGCAATGATCGCGATCAGATCCGCGATCATGAAGCCGCGGCTGATCAGAGGAATCATCTGCAGGTGAGCAAAGGACGGGGTACGGATCCGCGTCCGGTAGGACATGCCGCCACCATCAGACGTCAGGTAGTAGCTGTTCAGCCCCTTGGTCGCCTCTACCTGCATGCAGCACTCCCCGGCCGGCACCACCGGTCCCCAACTGACGTTGAGAAAGTGCTGAATGAGCGTTTCGATGTCTTGCATCGTGCGCTCCTTCGGCGGCGGCGTTGCCTGCGGATGCTGCGCCTTGATCGGCCCTGCCGGCATGTTGTCGAGGCACTGCCGGATGATCCGCAGGCTCTGCCGGATCTCTTCGATGCGCACTACGGCCCGATCGTAGATGTCCCCCTGCTTTCCCGTCGGCACGTCGAACTCGAACTGATCGTAGCCGCCGTAGGGCCGCTGTTTACGCAGGTCCCAGTCGAGCCCGGTGGCGCGCAGGCCGGGGCCGGTGACGCCCCACTCGAGCGCCTCCGCCGTGTCGTAAGCGCCGATACCGATGGATCGACGTTTCAGAATGCCGTTGTTCATTGCCAGCCGCTGGTAGTCATCAAGGCGCTTGGGCAGGTAGTCGATGAAGTCTCGAACCATCCGGTCCCAGCCCTGCGGCAGATCCTGGGCAACGCCACCGATGCGGAACCAGGCCGGATGCATGCGACCGCCGGTAATGGCCTCGATGATGCTGAACAGCCGTTCCCGGTCGGCAAACATGTAAAACACCGGCGACAGCTGACCGACGTCCTGGGCGTAGGTACCATAGAACACCAGATGGCTGGAGATCCGGAACAGCTCGGCGAGCATGATCCTGATCACCTTGGCCCGATCGGGGACGACGATGCCCGCCATACGCTCGATCGCCATCACGTAGGGCAGGTTGTTCATCACGCCGCCCAGGTAGTCGATGCGGTCCGTGTAGGGAATGTAGGTGTGCCAGGACTGTCGTTCACCCATCTTCTCTGCCGAGCGATGGTGGTAGCCGATGTCGGGCACGGCATCGACGAGCACCTCCCCATCGAGCTGCAGCGCGATGCGGAACACCCCATGAACGCTGGGATGGTTCGGACCGAGATTCAGAAACATGAACTCGGTGTCGTCGCTCGAGCGGTCCATCCCCCACTCATCGGGCTTGAAGCGCAGGCTCTCCTGCTGTTCCTTGAGGAAGGATTCGCTCATGGCAAACGGGTCCATCTCCGTCGCGCGCGCTGGATGCTCCTTGCGCAGCGGATGACCCTGCCACTGCGGCGGCGTGAGGATGCGGAACAGGTTCGGATGCCCGCTGAAGTCGATGCCGAACATGTCGAACGCTTCGCGCTCATACCAGTTCGCCGCGGGCCAGACCGACGTTGCCGTCGGCAGCTTAAGGTCGTCTTCCGCGAGCGGAACCTTGATCCGCACGTCGCAGTTCCGCTGGAAGGACGCGAGGTGGTAAAACACGGTGAAGTCCGAGGCGGGTTGTTGCGGCCGCTGCCGGCGCGCCCGCTCATCGATCGCTGACAGATCGAAGAGCATCTCGTAGCGACAGTCCGGATCCGACTTCAGGTGCCGCAGCGTCTTGAGCAGCTGCTCGCGCCTGACCCAGAAGGTCGGTATGCCATCGCTACAGGTCTGCTCAAGGAGCGGCTCACCCAGCAGCCTCAGGAGGTGCGCCTGAACCCCCGGGGCTGCAACAGCCGGCTCCGCGACCTCAGCCATCGCGTCGCTCCGGTTGCGCTTTGGCTCGGCTCCGGCCGCGCAGTAGGTCCCGGGAGGTCGGTGCGTCACCAACGGTGGCTGGTGTTGCCAGATGATCCGCGCGCATGCGTTCGGGCGTCTTCAGATCACGCTGGCTGGGCAGCTCTCGCTGCGCTGCAGGCGCTATCGTATGACCCAGCGGCCGGGGCCGATCCGCGACGGCTTCCTGCAGCAGCACCAGGCCCTGCATGAGCGCCTCCGGACGCGGCGGACAGCCGGGCACGTACACGTCCACCGGAAGGAACTTGTCCACCCCCTGGACTACCGAGTACACATCGTACATACCGCCGGAGTTGGCACAGGAGCCCATGGAGATCACCCACTTGGGCTCCAGCAGCTGTTCGTAGAGGTGCTGCAGCACCGGCGCCATCTTGCGGAACACGGTGCCGGAAACGACGATCAGATCCGCCTGCCGCGGCGTGGCACGAATGACTTCGGAACCAAAACGAGCGATGTCGTGCCGGGAGGTGAACGACGTCGCCATCTCCACGTAGCAGCAGGACAGTCCGAAGTTGAAGGGCCAGATCGAATGTGCGCGCCCCCAGGCCACCAGGTCTTCGAGCTTCGCCAGCAGCACCCCCTTGCTCAGCTGCTCGTCATAGACCGCATCGGGGCGTTCCATTGTGTCGCCGGGGCTGACGTTCACCAGCTCCCAGCGCATCAGCCGGTCTCCGGCCGCTGTGGGGGCTTCGTGCGCTTCAGCACGCCCCAGTCGAGCACGCCGGTGCGCCACTCGTAGAGCAGCGCCAGCAGCAGTACCAGGATGAACACGGACGCCCCCACATAGCCCCGCCAGCCGAGCTCTTCGAAGGCCACGGCCCAGGCAAAAATGAAGACGGCCTCAAGGTCGAAGATCACGAAGAACATCGCGATCAGATAGAACTCGATAGTTAAACGAACCTGATCCGCCTCACCCGCGGCAATGACGCCAGATTCGAAGGGCTGGTCAGTTGCGCTGGTGCGTGGGGTCGCAGAGCCGATCAAGCGGGAAATGCCGAGCGTTGCCGCAAGCAGGCCGGCCACTGCGAACGCGTAAAGCGCGAATGGCCACAGGTCCTGGTTGACTTGCAGCGCGGCAGCAGCCGCCCCGGCTTCGGTCCCCATTACCGTACGCTCCCCCGCCCGGAAATTCCGAGCGCTCCCTAGGTCTGCGTGACTCTCTGACCCCACGTTAACGCCAGCAGCGACAGGAATACAAGTGATCTGTCTGCCGCAGATAGACCTTAAGTCACCTTCGTCTGTTCAAACCTTTACTTCCGCTGCACACCGGTTGCCGTATAAGGGCGCTATTCAGTAATCATTGAAAGTTCTGTACGCCGGCACCTACGCGTAGCCAGCGCTGCGCCAGGAGCAGCGGGCTCCTGTGTCCACGAGCGAGTTAAGCAAGGCTCTAACAAGAAGGCGAACTGTCATTTCCCTGTCGACCTCCAGTGCTGTGAACGTTGCCGATAGCCGGTCCCTGCCGGTCTACTTTCTGCCGTTTGTCTCGGCCATGGTGGCGCTCGCCCCTTTTGCCATCGACACCTACCTACCCGCCTTGCCGGCGATGGCCGATGCCTTCGGCACCGACATCGTGCAGCTGAACTATACGGTGAGCACCTACTTGCTTGGCTTTGGCGCCGGTCAGCTGCTGGGCGGCCCGATCTCCGATCAGCTCGGTCGGCGTCCAATCGGCTTCATCGGTCTGACCGTCTTCATCCTCGGCTCGGTAGCGATCTGCTTCGCCGGTTCCGTCGAGCAGGTGCAGTGGCTGCGCCCGGTGCAGGCGATCGGCGGCGGCCTGGTGGCTTCGATCTGCAATGCGATGGTCCGCGACAGCTACTCGCCAACGGAAGCCGCCAAGCGGTTTCCCATCGTGATGCTGGTCATGCTGGCAGCGCCGCTGATCGCGCCGATCGTCGGGACCACGCTGCTGCCGCTGGGCTGGGAAAGTATCTTCTTCTTCCTGGCCGCCTATGCCGCCATCATCTTTGTCGTCTTTGCAGGCATCGGGGAAACAAACCGGCACCGTAGCGGCGAGCTTGCGCTCGCGCACCTGATTCCCCAGTACCTGGAGGTAGTGCGCCGGCGGGTCGACGGCGTTCGCGTGCCCCTGCGCTACATCCTCACCCAGGGCTTCGTAGCATCGACGCTGATGGTCTTCCTGACCAACGCCTCGTTCATCTATCTGGAGTACTTTGCGGTAAGCGCAGCACAGTTTCCGCTCTACTTCGGTGCCAACGTGCTGGCCATGATGGTCTTCACCCTCATAGCCGCGCGGCTGGTGAACCGGGTTGAGCCCTACCGGCTGTTTCGCGCAGGCATCGCTCTGCAGCTGCTCTGGATCGTGCTGCTGGTGGCGCTGGTCTACCTCGGCAACCCGCCGCTGAACGGCTTCACCGCGCTGGTCGCCCTGGTCATCGGCTCGGCCGGGCTGATCAACTCCACGTCCAGCGGCCTGCTGCTCGCCAACTTCCGTCGGCTGGCTGGCAGTGCCGGGGCACTGATGAGCACGGCGACCTTCACCTTCGGCGCCGCGCTGGGTGCCTTAAGCGGCCTGCTGTATGACGGCACCCTCGAGCCGGTGGTTACGGTGATGGCCGGCTCGGCACTGGTGGCAAACCTGATTGCCTGGACGATTCCAGCGCCCCGGAACTGGAGCGATGAGGCCATAGCCGCCGCCCAGTCAGATTCGCGCTTCGACTGAGATCAGCAGCAGTGCTGAAGCCGCTGACCGAGTCGGCTGGAGCAGAACGCAGCCCCGGGGTCAGCTCAGCAGCCAGCCCCCATCCACGTCGATCGTCGTCCCGGTGGTGAAGTCATTGTGCACCAGAAAGACGATGGCATCGGCAACCTCCTCAGGTGAGCCGGCGCGCGGGATGAGGTTGCCGGCCGTCGCGGCGCCGAGCATCTGCTGGCGCTGCTCGGCGTCCGGACCGAACATCGGCGTATCGATCAGCCCGGGCGAGACCACGTTGATCCGCTTCGGCACGATCTCCCCGGCAATTGCCCGCGCGAACTGCTCGACCGCACCACCGACCGATGCCAGCGCCGACTGGCCGGGGTTCGCCTTGCGTGCCGGGGAACCGGATACGAGGGTGATCGAACCGGTCTCGCTCAAGTGCGCGGCGCCGAAGCGGACCACGTTGGCATAGCCCCAGAGCTTGTCGAAGGAAGCCTGATACGCGTCCATGTCCATTTGCAGAAACGGGCCTGACGCCCGTTCGCCACCAGTCGCCGCGCTGATCAGGATATCGATCGGTGCGTACCTTTCGAACAGCGCGACCATCGCCTCCCGGTCCCGGACATCACAGGCTTCCAGCGTGACGCCGGAGATGTCGCCGGCTCGGCTGGGATCCCTGCTGACGGCAACGACATTGGCGCCGAGGTCTCGGAGCTTGATCGTCGTCGCCAGCCCGATTCCGGAAGTCCCCCCAAACACCAGAGCGCGCATCCCATTGATTTCCGCCATTAAACCCTCCTTCTCGATCGCTGCAGCCACTCGTTCGTGGATCCTAACGCGTTCGCTCCCGCCGCGCCGAACGGCGCAGCGACAGACTCGCCGCACTCGCTGCCCCGGCTACCGTTCGTACGGCTGGCGCGGCGCAGCCTGGCCACGCACAATCCGGGTACGGGATGCGGGAGGATACCCATTGAAAAACTGCTCGAACTGTCCACCGGAGTCATCGACGGCACGCTGACGGAACAGCAGGTTGGTCCCATGAACCGGAT
>JBCDGJ010000189.1:0-9257 GCA_038757945.1 Pseudomonadota bacterium | reverse complement strand
GTGCGAAGGGCGTGCCAGGTTTCCGCTGCCGCCCCGCGTGATTATTTAAGTTATTGATATAAAACAGCATTTCCTGAATGCGGCGATAATTTACCGGCGTGGGTGGTCACGGCGCGCTCGAGTAGCCGGTACTCTCCTCGAGAGAAAGTCGGAAGAAACCCACCAGAACAGTCAAACTGGTGGGTGTTTGCGCAGGGTGCTGGCGCCACCAGCGCCGCGGCTTAAGGCTCTGGGACGGCGACCCGGAACCGCGCTTGCCGGGCAGCCGGTTCCAGCGCTCGGACTGCCCGCCGCGCTTCAGGCTGAGTTGTTGCGATGGGTTCGGGCCGCGCCGCCGCCGCGATGTGTGCTCGCTGCTGTCGCGCCGCTACTGCCTTGCGTGTGGGTTTTCGGCAATGGGTTCGCACAGGTCGGATTGATCAGATGAGTGGCAATCAGCGGATTGGTGCGGTTGCGCCCGTTTATTTCCCGGTGCTGCGTATCCTTGTAGAGTGCTTCCAGCCTAACCGAGCAGATGCTGATCCTTTGCTGAACTTGCGTGCCCGTCTCTTCGCCGTCCTGCTGACCCTTGCCTGTCATCTTCCGAGCGCAAACGCCGATGAGCTGATCGTCGGTGCCAACATCGGCAACGTGCCCTGGGAGTTCGCGGATCGGCGCGGCAACTTCGTAGGCTTCGAAATCGATTTGATCACCGAGATCGCCGAGCGGCTCGGGCACCGGATCGAGATTCTGAACATTCCTTTCAACGGCCTGTTCTCTGCGGTGCAGTCCGGACGGATCGACGTGGCGCTGTCATCCGTGACCATCACGGAGAAACGGTTGGGGTCCGTCTCCTTCGCACAACCCTACTACGACAGTGCCCAGTCGCTGACGGTTGGTGCGTACAGCAACGTGTCCGGCCTCGATGATCTGAAGGGCGCCGTGATCGGCGTCGATACGGGATCTACCGGGGACATGTGGACAACAACGAACAGCGGCCGCTATGGCTTTGGGGATATTCGCCGCTACGAGGGACTGGCGCCGGCTATGCTGGACCTGCAGTCCCGCAGGATCGATGCCTACATCTCAGACATTCCTTCGCTGCTCTACTTCGTCAAAGACAAGCCCCAGTACCGGGTGATCGAACGGATCGAGACCGGCGAACGGTACTCGATGATGTTCGCCCGCGACAGCGAATGGACCCAGCCCGTCAACGACGTGATTTCTAAGTTGAAGGAAGAAGGTTTTGTCGCCGCGCTGCACCAACGCTGGTTCGGGGCCGAGCCCGCTGCGGAGAGTTCCACGGTGCAAGTGGTCGACCGCCCGGTAGCCACACCCTGATGCCGAACGGAGCGGGACGCACAGCGGCTACGGACTTAAGCTACGTGCACGACTGAGTGGGCTTTGTCGAGACATTCCTGAACTGGGACGTGTTCCTGCGCACTGTCCCCCTGCTGCTGACGGGATTGAAGGTTACCGCGCAGCTGGGTGTTGCAAGCATCCTGGGAGGGCTCGTCCTTGGCCTGGGCGTTGCGTTGCTGCGGCTCTATGGCTTCGCGCCGGCTCGATGGCTTGCGCGCTTTTACATCGATATCTTCCGGTCGATCCCGCTGCTGGTGCTGCTCATCGTCGTGTACTATGCGCTGCCGTTCATCGGGCTGCGGTTGTCCCCGTTCACCTCCGTCGTCTGTACCCTGACCCTGGTCTCCGGCGCCTATACGGCTGAGATCTTCCGGGCCGGCATCGATGCCATTCCCAGAGGACAGTTTGAAGCCGCCCAGGCGCTTGGCCTCGGATTCCGCCATACGATGACCGACGTTGTGCTGCCGCAAGCCATTCGCATCGTCATTCCACCGCTAACGAACAACTCCATCAACGTGATCAAGGATACGGCGCTGGCTTCCGTGGTCGCGATGCCGGATCTGCTCAAGCAGGCGACCCAGGCTCAGGCGCTGGAAGCGAATCCGACCCCCCTGATCGCTGCGGCGCTGATCTATCTTCTCTTTCTCTGGCCGCTGGTTCTGCTGGTCGGCCGTCTCGAGCTTCGCTTGCGGGCCCGGCAATGAGCTCGGCGCCGCCCATCGTCGTCATTGAGGCGTTGTCCAAGCGCTTCGGATCGTTCCAGGCGCTGGACCAGGTTGATCTTGCGATCGCCGCTGGCGAAGTCGTTTGCATCATTGGCCCTTCCGGTGCCGGCAAGTCGACGCTGATCCGCTGCATCAACCTGCTCGAGGAGTTCCCGGGCGACGGCCGCATCATCGTTGATGGTATCGCGGTGCAGCGCGGCCCAACGCTGAGCGAGATCCGTACCGAGGTCGGCATGGTGTTTCAATCCTTCAATCTGTTTCCGCACAAGTCAGTGCTGGCCAACATCCTGCTGGCGCCGATGCGGGTGCGTCGCCTGGAGCGCGCCGATGCAGAAGCGCGGGCCCGTGCGCTGCTCGAACGCGTGGGTCTCGAAGAGCATGCAGCGAAGTATCCGGCGCAGCTCTCGGGCGGGCAGCAGCAGCGCGTCGCCATCGCGCGGGCGCTGGCCATGCAGCCCAAAGTGTTGCTGTTCGATGAGCCGACCTCGGCCCTGGACCCGGAGATGGTCGGGGAGGTGCTGGACGTCATGCGTAGCCTCGCCGGTTCCGGAGTGACCATGATTGTCGTCACCCATGAGATGGAGTTCGCCCGCCAGGTGGCGGACCGCGTGGTCTTCATGGACGAAGGCCGCGTTGTCGAAACCGGTACGCCGGCCGAGATCTTTGACCGCCCGCGCGAGGCTCGCACGCGCAGCTTCCTGAATGCTGTCCTCAGCTAGCAGCTTGTTGAACCAGTCTCTGGAGACCCCCATGACCGATTCCGCCCCGCTTGACTTGAGCTTCGTTCGTAGCCAGTTCCCCGGCCTCGACAGCGAGTGGGCGTTTTTCGACAACGCTGGTGGCACGCAGATTCTGAAGGGCGCCGTAGAGCGTATGAACGAGTTCCTGTTTCATCGGAACGTTCAGGTGGGTGGCAGCTACGCCGTCTCGCAGAAGGCGGCCGAATCGCTGCAGGCGGGTCGAGCCGCCATGCAGACCCTGGTCAACGCCGAACGGCCCGAGGAGATCGTGTTTGCGCCGTCGGCGACGGTGGCGGTGCAGAACCTGGCGCGCAGCATGCGCAGCCAGTTTCAGGACGGCGACGAGATCATCGTCACCGTCTGTGACCATGAATCCAACATCGGTCCCTGGGTGGCGCTCGAGGAATTTGGCGTTCGCATCCGCTTCTGGGAGATCGATCGCGACTCGCTGGAACTCGATCTTGCAGACCTCGAAGCGCTGATGAACGAGCGGACCCGACTCGTCGCCGTCACCTACGTGTCGAACATTCTGGGGACGGTGAACCCGATCGCCGACATTGCCCGTTTCGTTCATGAGCGCGGCGCGGTAATCGCTGTGGATGCGGTGGCGCTGGCGCCGCATCGCGCGATCGATGTCCGCGCGCTCGACGTCGACTACCTGGTCTTTGCGCTCTACAAAGTGTTTGGCCCGCACTACGCGGTCATGTATGCCCGCTACGGGTTGCTCGCCGAGCTGGACGGGCTGTATCACTATTTTTACGGGAAGGACAAAATCCCGGCCAAGCTCGAGCCCGGCAACGCCAGCTACGAGCTCGCCTACAGCACCACCGGCATCGTCGACTACCTGGATCAGCTCGGTGCCCGGTCGGGCGCGGGCGGCACGCCGAGAGAGAACGTCTTGAGCGCGTTCGATGCGATCACGCAACACGAAAGCCAGCTCGGCGAACGTCTGCTCGCCTATCTGCGCGGGCGGAACGATTGCCGCATCATCGGACGCCCCTCTGGTGAGGATCTGAATCGCGTGCCCACCATCAGCTTCAAGATCGACGGGCGCGATTCCGGTCACATCGCGGAGCAGATGGACCAGCATCACCTGGCCATCCGCTTCGGAGATTTTCACGCCCGGCGGTTGATCGAGTTTCTCGGTATCGACGGTGATGGCGGCGTCGTGCGCGTGTCCATGGCGCACTACAACACGCTGCAGGAGGTCGACGCGCTGATCACCGCGCTGGAGGCGATCCTCGCCTGAGCGCGCCGCCGGAAACGGCGAGCGCTCAGGATCGTATGCAGCAGGTCAGGTTGCGGCGGGCTCGACAGTACTGCCTACCTACAATATTCTCCCCGATGCGCCGCGCTTCTGATACTGGCCCATACCGGCGCGACCGTGCCACTGTGTGCCGTCAACGATCAGCTCGCCGCGCAGGAACACTTTGCTCACCTGCCCTTTGACCCGGCGACCCTCAAACATCGAGTAGTCCACCAGGGAGTGATGGGTCTCGGCGCTCAGCACGTGTTCTGCTTCTGGGTCGAACAGAACGATGTCGGCATCCGAGCCGACGGCGATCGTGCCTTTCCTCGGGAACAGCCCGAACATCTTTGCCGGTGCGGTCGACACCAGCTGGACGAACCGGTTCAAGTTGATTTTGCCCGTGCCGACACCGCCGTCGAAGAGCAGGGGCAGGCGATACTCGACGCCCGGAGCGCCGTTCGGGATCCTGGAAAAATCCTCTTTCCCCGCCGCTTTGGACATGAGAATCCCGAAGCGCTCTTCGTTGAAGCAGAACGGACAGTGGTCGGTCGCGACGAGCTGCAGATCGTCGAACTGAAGGCCTCGCCAGAGTGCCTGCTGGCAGTCGTGATTGCGAAGCGGCGGGGTCATGACAAATTTTGCCGCCTCGAAGCCCGGCGCGTCGTACATCGTTTCGTCCAGAAACAGATAGTGCGGGCAGGTTTCTGCAAAAACATGCAGCCCTCGATCCCGTGCCTCGACGACGGCGTCGAGCGCTTCTTTTGCAGACAGGTGGACGATGTACACGGGAATATCGACCAGCTCCGCGATGCGGATCACCCGGTGCGTGGCTTCGCCTTCCATGATCGAAGGACGCGTCAGCGCATGATGCTTGGGTGAGGTTCGCCCTCCTTCGAGGGCTTCATCGATCAGGGCCTGGATCACCGCGCCGTTCTCGGCGTGCAGGTTGACCATGCCGCCGTGCTCGCCGACCGCACACATGGTGCGGTAGATATCCGCATCGTCGACCATGAGCACGCCCGGATAGGCCATGTACAGCTTGAAGGAGGAAACGCCCTCATCCGCGATGATGCTCGGCAACTCAGCCAGCGCATCACGGTTTGCATCGGTGAGGATCACATGGAACGCATAGTCTATGCAGCACTGCGGCTCGGCGGCCGCCAGCCGTCGTTCCAGCGCCAGCCGTGGGCTCTCGCCCATGAATTGCTGAGCGAAGTCGATGATCGTCGTCGTACCGCCGAAGGCAGCGGAGACCGTGCCGCTCTCAAAGCTGTCCACGGTGCGCAGATCGCCCATGGGCGTTTCCATGTGCACGTGCGCATCGATGCCGCCGGGCAACACCAACAGTCCAGCGGCGTCGTGAACGGCCGCATCGCCGGCTTCGAGGCGACGGCCAATCGCCTCGATCCGCCCGTCCTCGATCAGGATGTCGCCGATGTAGTCGTCGACGGCGGTAACGACACGGCCGCCGCGTATGAGGGTTCTGCTCAAGGTGCCTCCGATCTGCAGGACGTCCGGACGAAGCTGCACCGTAGTGTCTTCGACACGGTTCGTCCAGAAACGAACGGCGAGCACCAGAGCGGGCTGGAACGCAAAGCACCCGGTGCGCTGTTGCCCGGTGCACCGCAGCGAGGTGTGATCTGCCGGTTCTTCGGCGCGCCTCAGCTGCGACCGGGGTCATCGAGCTTATGGGACCAGCGCCGCGCCGGCGCCGAGCGGCTGGCGCGCACCATTGAGGTAGTCAGCAGCGGTAGCGCAGCCGGTCGCACGCCTGCTTCGGTCCTAAACGCGCCTGCCAGCGAGCAGCCGTCTGACCCAGGTATCGTCAGCTCGCCAGATCTCCCACTTCGTCCCAGTAGGTTTGCAGCGCGTCGATGTGTGCCTGCGGTGAGTTGAGGCCATCGCCCTGTCCACGCAGTGCCATAGCGCGCATGGCAATGTAGTCCGCGCCTTCCTGGTGCCAGGCTTCCGCTTCAGCTCGGCGGGCTTCGGGGCCAGCCTGAAAGTTCACCAGCGCTTCGATCCCGAAGGTATCGGCGGATCGTCCAACTTCATCCAATGCGGTCCGGACCTGCCCCAGCGCCTCGCGATTCTGTTCAAAGCCGGCGCCAAAGATAAAGCCGTCACCGAGGCGCGCTGCACGGTGGAAGGCAACCGGTGCGAAGCCCCCAAACCAGATCGGGATCTGCCGGCCCGGTAGTGGCTTGAAGCCTGCGCGGTCAACGCGATGGTAAGCCCCGTGGTAGTCGAGCACCGGTTCTGCCCAGAGCCTGCGCATCAGGTCGACCTGTTCTTCCTGACGACGCCCGCGGGTTCTGAAGTCTTCGTTCAGGCTGTCGTATTCGACGTAATTCCAACCGGTGCCGATTCCAAGGCGCAGACGGCCGCCGGAGAGGAGGTCGACCTGCGCGGCCTGCTTGGCGGCGAGCACCGTCTGACGCTGCGGTAGAATGAGAATTCCCGTGACCAGCTCAACCCGGCGGGTGCAGGCCGCAAAGTAGCCGAACAGCACCATGGGCTCATGGAAGGCGTCGTGTTCCGTGTACGGTCCCCATAGCTTGGGTTCGCGATGCTCGTGAACTGCGCCAAGGACGTGGTCGTAGACCAACAGGTGCCCGTAGCCGAGTTCTTCTGCCGCTTGGGCCCAGTCGCGAAGGACAATCGGATCAGACCCGATTTCCTGATGCGGAAACACAGCGCCGATCTTCAAGGCCCCTCTCCTGTCTGCGGTTGCTGATGCGCTATCCAAGCGTTGCACGATCGATTTGGCGTGACAAGCAAGCAGCGATAGCGTTCACTGGTGTCGTCCTGACCACAGGGGCCCTGGATGATGACCGAGCGGTTCATCGCGCTGGCTGCCGATGCGTTGTACAACGGGCACTGTTGCTGTTGAGTACGCCAGCATGAGCGATCCCGATTTTGCGACCTTCGCTGCCATCACTCGTCGCCTGTACGAGTACGCCTACGGAATCGATACGCGCGACTGGGCGCTGTACCGCAGCATCTTTGCCGATGAGGTCCACATGGACTTCAGCAGCTACAGCGGCGATGCGGGCAGGACGGTTACGGCCGATGATTGGGTCCGTGGGGTGCAACCGCTGTTCGAGGGCCTGGACGCAACGCAGCACAGTCTTTCCAACCCGCTCGTTGAAGTGGACGGCGATCGTGCGCGCTGCCGCATGTATATGCAGGCTGAACACTTTCTGACTCATGGTCAGGGTGATCCGAGTTACGCCATCGGTGGCTACTACGACGACCAGCTGATCCGTACCGAAGCGGGCTGGCTGATCACTGGTGTCACGTTGAACGTGCTCTGGCATCGGGGTAACCGGCACATCATGTCGCTCGCGGTGCAGGAACGACACCAGCGTTGAGGGTTTGACACCTGGGCAGAGGTTTTCTCGGAGCTAGCTTCCAGTTGCTGATGCTGCTGAAAGGAGCCGTGCGAACTGGGACGGCCTGATCCTCGGGCCCGCAGAGGAGATCGTTGCCATGAACGGGCGAAGCTGTATCTGTGTTCTGCTGTGTGTTGTGGCCTGTAGGTCCGGATGGTCGCAGTCTCCCCCCGGCTTACCCGCAACCGTTATGGCAGGGGTAGCTGCAGGTGCGCAGATCCCAGCTGAAGTCTGGTGCGATCCAGGCGCACCCGCCTGTGTGCAGGCGCAGCGCCGCTGCGTGGCGACCGCGCGCCAGGCTGCTGGCGAATCCGCCCTGTACATCGGCCGCCGCAGGATTCCCCCGGGCAAAGAGACCAGCTACGACCGTGACCCTCCGCTCTACACCGGGCAGCTCGCGGACTGTGCGGGACGTGTAGTTGATGTGGAGCTCCACAAGCGCCGCTTCGAGAGCATCGGGATGGCCACGCCCGTGCTGTGGGAGCCTGAGTCCCGCTGCATCACGCCGCTGAGCCCGGTGTTCAAGGGGGCGACCGCGGAGCAGTTCGCCCTGTGGACGGTCGACCTTGAAGCAGAGCAGGATTCCGGTTGCAACGAAGGGCAGCGCTTCTCGGCCTTCGGGTCGGGAGGAAACGCGGAGGTTGGTCCAACCGGGTTGGTCGTTACCGTCACCGAGCGTGATGGACGCGACCACTACGACATCGCGATAGTTCGTCAGCAGCCCGGAGCAAAGTTCGATGCGGGCAGCGCGAGATCGATCGGTGCCGGGCTTTTCGAGGCCGGTGGCGCCGTCGCCAGCGACAGTGCTGGTCTGTTCCGGGAGTCCTGGCGCCGTAATCAGAAGAAGCTCGAGCGCTATCCTCCCTTCATGATTGGCACGCTGACCGACGCTCGGGGATGGGAGCATCCCGTATCGTTCCGACGAATCCTCTTTCGGGGGGAAAAGTACCCGAGCGTCACGATGTACGATCACTACTCGGGGTGTATGTATGCGTTCGGACGCTTTTCGCCAGGCGCCGACCAACGGGAGTCCGTCTACCTGTCATCGACCGGGACGGGTCTGAATGTCGAGTGCAACGAGAGGCTGCAGCTGCGCACTGAGATCACGGTGCGCACCGAGGACGGCAACCGGACGAGCATTCCCGGCGTTAACGGTGTAAGGCTCAGCCGCGCTGGCGAGAACCGCTATGCGGTATCTGTCTCCGGGGTGCTGGGAAGCTTCGGAGAGCCTCTGGCAGAGGGCATCGTCGAAAAGACCAATGACAAGCCACTCTATGTCGACCGTACGCCCACCGGTGGGCTCAAGGCACCGACCGGTTACTTCGTCGTGAACAACTTCGGGTTGTTCCGGCTACGTTCCGGCGCTTCGTTCAATACTTTCGATCTCGTGGTCGAGCAGGGTACGGATGTGCTGTCGCTGTTTCCGCCGGGTGACGTCTGGGCCCGGGCCTACTGGAACGCTGAACAGCAGTTCCTGGCGGTTACGGCCATTCGGCGGGTGGTCGACGGCATCTGTCCGGATCAGGATGCGCCGACGCAGACGTATCGATTTGCCGCGCTGCCGACGGCAGGCAATCAGGTGCTGCGCGAAGGCGCCGGCGCGCAGCGCGATCCGGAGACCTGCGTCAGCGCGGTCCTGGATGCCTCGACCTGTAAGGTGCTGCGCTGCGAGCAGCGGGCTGGAAACTTAAGCTATGCCGATGAGCAGTGGGTGCTTGCCGCGAGCGAAGCCCTGGCACGGGCGCTATACGACGTTGTGCCGAAGTGGACCCTGGCCAGCATGGGGATGGGCGACCCGACGAAGATC
>JBCDGJ010000188.1:0-9334 GCA_038757945.1 Pseudomonadota bacterium | reverse complement strand
CGACGCCACCGTATATGCCATGGTGGCGTCGGGACTGGGTGATCACAGTGGCCTGCTGGCGCGCTACCACGAGGCCGCGCAGCAGCTGAGCGAGGGTGGCGAGACCGCCCTTGCTGCCTTCGCCCGTCTGCAGGCCGAGGTGGAGCGCAGCGGTGCCTGGGAAGGCACGCAGCGGATCGACGCGACGATCGATCGGCTGGCCCTTGATCCGGAAGCCCGCCTGGACGACTTGAGCGGCGGCGTTCGACGCCGGGTCATGCTGGCCAGGGCGCTGGTGAGCGAACCCGATCTGCTGCTGCTCGACGAACCGACCAACCATCTGGACATCGAGTCGATCACCGCGCTGGAAGAGGCGGTGCGCGGGTATCCCGGTGCCGTGCTGTTCATTACGCACGACCGCACCTTTATCGATGCGCTGGCCACGCGAATCATCGAGCTGGATCGCGGCACGCTGCGGTCCTATCCCGGTACCTATGCAGCGTACCTGAAGCGCAAAGCCGCCCAGCTCGCCGCGGAAGCAGATGCCGACCGGCGCTTCGACAAGACGCTCGCCGAGGAGGAAGTCTGGATACGGCAGGGCATCAAGGCGCGCCGCACCCGCAACGAAGGGCGGGTGCGGCGGCTTGAGGCGCCGCGCGAGGAGCGCGCGGGCCGGCGCGAGCGCAAGGGCAACGTCGATCTCAAGCTGGCTGGCGGCGAAGTGTCCGGGCGGCTGGTGCTTGCTGCCGAAAACGTCGAGTTCGGCTTCGACGACAGTTCCATCGTCCGGGATTTGTCCACGGTCATCCTGCGTGGCGATCGCGTTGGGATCATTGGCCGTAACGGCTCCGGCAAGAGCACGCTGCTCAAGCTGCTGCTGGGCTCGCTGCAACCGCGCAGCGGGTCGGTTCGACAGGGGACGAAGCTGTCGGTCGCCTACTTTGATCAGGAGCGGGCGCAGCTTGATCTCGAGCGCAACCTGATCGACAACGTCGTGGAAGGTTCCGATACCGTCACCATCGGTGGCAGAAGCCGCCATGTCGTCGGCTACCTGGCCGATTTTCTGTTCCCGCCGGATCAGCTCCGCGCCCCGGTGAAAACCCTCTCCGGCGGGGAGCGTAATCGTCTGCTGCTGGCGAGGCTGTTTGCCCGGCCGGCAAACCTGCTGGTGCTCGATGAGCCGACCAACGATCTGGACGTCGAAACCCTTGAGTTGCTGGAAGAGCTTTTGAGCGAGTACGAGGGGACCCTGCTGCTGGTCAGTCACGACCGCAGCTTTCTCGATCGTACGGTGACGAGCACGCTGGTCTTTTCGGGCGTCGGCAGCGTCGAGGAGCACGTCGGTGGCTACAGCGACTGGCGCCGGTATCAGGACGCGGTGGTGGCCAGCGCTGCAAATCAGCAGTCCCGGCCATCGAAGCGTGGTGCGACACAGCAACCCGTGAAGAAGTCTGGCGCGACGAGCGCGGAGAACAAGGGTGCGGACGCGTCGGTGCCAGCTGCGGCGCAGCGTCCACGCCGGCTCGGCTATCTGGCCCAGCGCGAGCTTACGGAGCTGCCCGCGCGCATCGAGGCGCTGGAGGCACAGCAGGCAGCGCAGGTGGCGTTGACGGTGGCGGCGGATTTCTACCAGCAGGATCAGGCTGTCGTAAGCCGGGAGCTCAAGCGCCTGGCGGAGCTCGACGCCGAGTTGGAAGCAGCGTACGCGCGGTGGGAAGCGCTCGAGGAAGGATCCGGCTAGCAGGTCGATCTGAGCGTTGCGGTGTTGCCTAAAGGAAACGCTGGGCAACCGTAGCCGACCCCACAGGGTATTAGCGGTGCAGCACGATGTTTTCGCCTTTGCGCAGTTCGCTGCTGAACCCGTTGGTGGCGTTGTAGAACGCGCGCGCACAGCCGGTTCGAGACTTGTCGTGCAGCTCGGCAATGATCATGTCGACCCGATCGATTGATCGTTCTGGCCGATGCGGCGAACGATCCCGGCCTCTCGCCACCCGTTCGAACGAACGGTCCACTCAAGGTCGCCTATGCCGGCGGGTTTTATGCGGGACGCGGGTTGGAGCTGATCGTTGCGCTGGCTCGCGCGTTACCCGGGATCAGCTTCAATCTCGCTGGCGGAGATGCCGCCGACCTGGCTGCACTGGGCCTTCCGGCACCCGCGAACCTGCTCTGTCACGGCTATCTGGCACCAGCGTCGGTAGACGATTTTCTACGCCAGGCAGATGTGCTGCTGGCCCCCTACGGCACCCGCGTCATGGTGAATCACGGCAGAGCGCTGGAAACGACGCGCTGGTGTTCGCCGATGAAACTGTTCGAGTACCTTGCGCACGGCAAGGCGATCCTCTGCTCCGACCTGCCGGTGCTGCGTGAGGTCCTGCGTGATGGCGACGACGCGCTGCTGCTGCCACCGGAGGATCCTGGCGCCTGGCAGGCGGCCATCGAACGTTTGGATCAGGATCGGGCGCTCGCGCAGAGGCTCGGCTCGACCGCCCGGGCGGACTTTCTGGCCCGTCACAGCTGGTCCCAGCGCGCTGAACGACTCCTTGAGTTTGTCGCCGAGCGACTCGGCTGACCGACGCCAGGCGGTGAGGAGCGCGCGATCCGGGATGCTTACCAAGAGTGTGCACTGGCTCACGGCGGGCCAACCGCGCTTTTTTCTTTTGCCGATCTTTGCGCTATAAAAAAAGAGAGCCCTCAAAGCGGCGGCCAGCCATTTGCTGAACAAGGACAGCGCGCTGAACAGGAACGGCACTGGCCCGGTGGTCGAACGGTCACTGGCCTGCTACTTCAAAGCCCGCCTGGCGTACGGCGCACAGCGCCGGCAACCGCCGCTGCAGGAAGACACCTGCTGGTACCTCGGTAGCCTTCTGGAGCGCTTCGTTCGCAGCGATCGGCTGTTCTCTTACCAGGACGGCACCTTTAAGTTGCGCCCGCTGGCGCTGCTCTACCGCGATGCGCTCGAGGCGGGCAACGAGCGCGAACGCTGCCTGCTGCTGCAGCAACTGGGTGATCTGGCCCTGTTCCTCGGCGCGCTGTTTCCGGACCGCTATCTGCGCCGGGGCATCGGGCAGGACTACTTCGTCGGCATGGGCGGAGGTGCCTATGACTATCTGGCTGGCAATGCCCGCGACAATCGCCACGTCTTCGCGGAGCTTGCCAACACGTTCTCGGGGCTGCTGGATCTGCTGGCGGAGGCCTGTATCGGTGTCGAGTCACGTTCGGAAACGGACGTCCTTGCGCTCTACGAACGCTGGCTGAAGACCCGCGATCCACGGCTCGAGCGTCAGCTCCAGCGCCTTGGCATAACGCCTTCGGAACACACCGACCTCCACTGATCCGCACGCTCTGGCGTTCTCGACGCGCCCCCGGCCGGTCACCCGGCAGCTTGCCGCATCCTTCCTATACTTCGATCAGGCACAGAACCGCTGAGCAGGTTATGGCGTGGATCACAAAGCAGTTTCGTTCGCTGGACGCGTTCCGCAGACGCCGCCGTTCGCTGCTTGCCGCCTATGTATCGCCGAGCGCAGCCGCGCTTGCCTGCCAGGGCGGTGAAGCCGATGGGACTGAGCAGGTTACTCTGCGCGCCGATCGGCTTGGTGATCCAAGCGAGCTCGGCGCGGTGTTGCGGCGACAACTTTCATCCTTCGGGTTGCGACAGGCAGACGTTCGGCTGATCCTGGCGCCGGACTTTTACAAGCTGCTGCTGGTTGAAACGCCTGCAGTCCCTGAGGCGGAAGTCAACGAAGCGTTGCGCTGGCAGCTGCAGGATGGCGCCGAGTTCGATATGGCGGACGCGGCCATCGATTCCTTTCCGCTGCCGCCCGCCGCGGCGCGGGGTACGCCGATGTCCTTTGCGGTGGCGGCGCCGAATGCCGAGCTGCGGCGACTCGTGCACGTCGCTGAAGGTGCGGGGCTCCGCATCGGGGCCGTCGACGTGCTCGAGCTGAGCTTGCGCAACCTTATCTTCCGGCTCTTCGACTCTCCGGATCAGGCCCTGGGCGTGCTGCGCCTCACCACCAGCGGCGGCGTGTTCAGTCTCAGCCGCGGTGATCAGCTGTTCCTGGCTCGGCGCCTCAACGGGGTTCCTGCTGAGCAGGACGGCGAAGCCTGGACCGGTTTCCGGGAGCGGCTCCTGGTTCAGATTCAGCGCTCGGTCGACTACTACGAGAGCACGCTCGGGCAGCCGCCAGCAAGCGGGCTCTTCGTTGCGGCCACCGATGATCGTGAGGCGGACATCATCCGCTTCCTGCGTGACATGTTGCCGTTTCCCGTTCGCTCCTTACCTGCCGAGCTGTGCCGCCTGCTCGACCTCGAGCTGCACAACCCGCAGCCAGCCCTGCTCGACACGGACACGCTGACCGAGGTCGATCGGAAGGCCGTTGCCGCTGCGCTGCCGGCGCTGGGTGGCGTGTTCCCGGTGCTGGCTGGAGAAAGCGCGTGAGCGCGGTGCAGCAGATCGACCTGTTTCATCCGAGTCTTCGGCCGAAGCGGGTGCCGCTGCAGTTCCGGGATCTCAAGCTCGGCGCCGTGCTGGCGCTCGGTGCCTGTTTCCTGGGCGGCGCTCTGCGCTATCACGAGGTATCGCAGCTGGAGGCGAAGCGAGGTGAAGCCGAACGACGTGTGACCGTGCTGACAACGGCTGGTGAACAGTTGCGGGCGCGGGTTGATGGTGCGGAGTTGCTGGCGCTGAAGGAGGAGGTTGCCAGGCTGGCTGCTGTTGAGCGTGCTCAACAGGAATTGCTCGGGTTGCTTCACGAAGGTGCACAACGAAACCGTCAGGTACTGTTTTCCGAGCAGCTGCAGGCGCTCGCGCGCCGGGCTGTCGATGGGGTCTGGTTGACCCGCATCAAGCTCGATGCGGCGGCCCGCACCGTTGCGCTCTATGGGCGAGCCCAGCAGCCCGTGCTGGTGCCGGAGCTGCTGCAGTCACTGGCGGGTACCAGTGCTTACGAGGGCTACGTTTTCGATCGCCTGGAGATTGCGGAAACGGAGGAGGGCGATCACCGCTTTGCGGTGGTCGGCCCGTCGGCGGCAACCGAATGACCGCGGTACTGTCCCAGCTGCGGGCACTGCCCGCGCAGTTCGAGGCCCGTTCGCTGCGCGAGCGAGTGATGATTGCTGTGGCCATAGTCGCTGTGCTCGGGACTCTGTGGCTGCTGCTTGTTGATGATCCGCTCGTTGCCGCTGCAGCCGCTGAGCGGCAACGGTTGCTTGCCGCAGAGCAGGCTGCGCAGGCCGAGGTGCTGGCGCAGCAGGAGCTGCGAACCCTGCAGGGCACGACCTCGGTCGCAAACCTCGAGGCCGATCGATCCCGGCTGCAGGATTCGCTCGACACGCTCGGCAAGGAGCTCGATCAGGTCGTGCGTGCCTTTGTCCATCCGAAGCAGATGCCGACGGTCCTGCGTGAGCTGCTTGCCGCGAAGCCTGGAGTCAGCCTGATGCGCATTGAAAGCGTCGACCCGGTGCCCCTCAGCGTGCCTGGCGGTGAAGCCACCGGCCTGTTTCAGCATGGCTATCGGATCCGTCTGAGCGGAGCCTACTTCGACATCGTTCGATTTCTCGCGGCGCTCGAGGAGAGCCCCTGGCGGCTCGCCTGGCGGCGGCTGGACTACAGCGTCGTCAGCTACCCCGAAACGGAGGTGGACCTTGAGGTCGAAACGCTCAGCCGTGAACGGAACCTGATCGGCATATGAAACAGCAGCGGAAGACAAATCGCTGGTTGGCAACGGGACTGCTGCTCTGGGTGCCGTCCGGGCTGGTTGGTGCCGCCGAGGCGCTGCGCGATCCGACACGGCCGCCCAGCGCATCGCCTGTGCCTGCAGCGCCAACGGCGTCGGCTCCGGTGAGCGACCAGCAGGTGCAGCTTGCTCTGCAGTCGGTGCTGGTCAGCGATCTGCGGCGTCGGGCCATGATCAACGACCGGCTGGTGCGCGTGGGTGACCGGCTGGCGGGTCTGCTGGTCGTTGATATCAGCAGTGACGGGGTGGTGCTGAAGGGTGCTACGGAAACCGTGACCCTGAATCTGCCGCTGGACCGCGTGAAACAGCTGCGTGAGCGGCCACAGCAATCCGAAACGGGCCGGAGGAACGGGTCATGAAGTACGCGCCAACTGCCATGCCGGTCATTACCTTGCTGTTTCTGGTAGCAGGCTGTGCGGCGGTCGATCCGCGCGTTGTGCTCAGCGATGCAACGGCGGAGCAGGTCGAGGCGGAACTCGAGGCCGGCATTGCTAGCAATACCACAGCGACGGCATCGCCCGCTGCCGTCACGCTGGACGATGAGCTGGCCGCGGCGCTGCTGCCGGATGATGTGGCGGCAACTCCCGCTGCCGAACGCTTCGACCTGCGGGTGGATAACATCGCGGCTCGTGCGTTCTTCAGATCTCTGGTGGCCGACACGGGCTACAACGTCGTTGTCCACCCCGACGTCAGCGGTCGCATATCGCTCGACCTCAGCTCGGTGACCGTCGAGGAAGTCATGGAGGTCATGCGCGAGGTCTATGGCTACGACTACGCCCTGACCGGGAATCTCTATCGGGTGTACCCCGACGCCATGCGCACCGAGGTGTTTCAGCTTGACTACCTGAACATTCGCCGTACTGGCCGTTCAGAGATGCAAGTCAGCGCTGGCAAGGTGAGCGATCTGCAGCAGCAGGGCGCCATGGGCGGTTTCGGCAACCCGGGCATGGCCGGCGGCTTCGCCGGTCAGGGTGGTGTGGGCCTCCCCGGCGGCGCGGGGATCAACGCTTTCGGCGGTGGCGGAGGTGGCGCCGGTGGTGTCGTCGGAACGATTGTCAACACCGACGGCGAAGCCGACCTCTGGGACGAAGTTGAGAGCACGCTGGAAGCGATGGTCCCGACCGACGCGGGCCATGTCGTGGTGACGCCGCAGGTGGGTCTGGTGGTCGTTCGCGCCCGCCCGGACGTGCTGCATGCCGTTCGCAGCTATCTCGAGCAGGTCGAGGGCACGCTCAGCCGCCAGGTCATTCTCGAAGCGAAGATTCTCGAGGTCACGCTGAACGAAGGATTTCAGGCCGGTATCAATTGGAACACCTTTGGCGACGCGTCCGGCGGGACGTTTGAACCGACACCATTCCTCGATGCTGAAGGCAACCTGGTGACGACCGCCGGGAGCGATAAGTCGGTTGCCGGTGAGCTCATCGGTGGCGGGCTGAGCGATCTGTTCAACCCGCTCGGTACCGCCTTTCGGCTCAATGCGTCATTCGGCGATTTCGAGGCTGCCATCGATCTGCTCAGCACCCAGGGTGCGGTGCAGGTGTTGTCGAGCCCGCGGATCGCCACGGTGAACAATCAGAAGGCGGTCATCAAGGTTGGCAGCGATGAGTTCTTCGTCACCGATATCTCCGTCAATACGGTGACCGCTGGCAATGCCATCAACGTCAACGACTCGCCGCAGCTTACCCCCTTCTTCTCGGGCATTGCCCTCGACGTCACGCCGCAGATAAGCGATGACGGGGACGTGACGCTACACATACACCCGACGGTGAGCGAGGTGCAGGAACAGCAGAAAGTCATCAGCGGAGAAGCGGTGCCGCTGGCGGCCAGCACGATCCGCGAGTCGGATAGCGTGGTTCGGGCGCGGAATGGCCAGGTCATCGTCATCGGCGGCCTCATGCAGAGCGAAGAGGCTGACAACACCGCGGGTGTTCCTGTGGCTGGCAGATTGCCGTTGGTGGGCAACCTGTTTCGTTCCCGGGCCCGGCAGGGGCGTAAGAGTGAGCTGGTGATCCTGCTGAAGCCGATTATCGTCGATGCGGCGGCGCAGCGGTCATCGCTGCTCAAGTCGCTGGATAACATAAGCCGCCTGCGTGAGGCATTGAACGAGCGAGGATAGGGCAATGAATCAGGACATGGGTCGTGACCAGCAGTGGCTGCAGCTGGCTGTGCTGCTGTTGCTCATTGCACAGTTTCTGCCGCGGACCGGCGTCGACGCTGGACCTCTTCGGTCCCCGGCTCCGGAGATGACCGCGGCCGCCACCGTCATGCCGATCACCTGTACGGTGAATGGCAGGCGTGGCAACGACAGGCATGGAACGCTCGAGAGGCACCAGCCGGTTGTGCGTGTCGTCGCAGGCCAGCCGCCGGAAGCGCAGCCGATCGCGCCGCCGCGTGGATCTGAACCGGAGCCACCAGCTCCGGAATCCGTACCCGCTGCCCCGCTGGAAGAACCGCGCTTGCCGGCCGTTGCAACGATTGCTGCCGAATCGGCTGCCGAACCCTGGGTGGCGCCAGAGGTCCAGATTGCTCCAGTGGCGGCGCGGCCGGTGCTGGTCCGAGCGATGTCGGTGAAGCAACCCGCGACCCAGCGTAAGTCCGCTGTCGCGTATGCGCGCCCGCATCGGGTCCTGACGGGTAACGCGGATGAGGTGTACCAGGCGCTACGCGGGGACCTCGAAGCCAATGTGACGGATCCTGGTTATCTGGCGCTGCTGGCTGTGGCAGCGCTGCGCGCCGAACGGTTTGCAGAAGCCGAAGTCATTTACCGTCATCTGGTCGTCGCAGATCACAGCGAGCCACGCTGGTGGATGGGTCTGGCAACGGCACAACGCGCCCTGGGTCACGACCATCGTGCCGCACAGCGGCAGGTGCTGGCGCTGGCCGCCGCCGACACTGTGCTGCACCGGCGCGCGGAAGCGAACCTGCTGCTGGCTCAGGGTACCCATTCGCCGGACGGTGGTGAGCTCCCATGGCAGCCCGGGGAGTCGATGAGTTGAAGCCGCCACAGAAAAAGGTCCGCATCGGTGATCTGCTCGTAGCCAACGGTGAGATCACCGCTGTGCAGCTTGATCAGGCACTGCTCGAGCAAAAGAAGAATGGGCTGAAGCTGGGACGGATACTGATCGACCTGGGGTACATCGACGAAGACAGCTTCCTGCGCTTTCTGTCGACCCAGTTCGGCGTTCCGTTCTACGACCTCAAAGAGTTCAACATCGACACCAAGCTGGCCGCTCAGCTGCCGGAGACCTATGCGCGTCGCTACCGGGCGCTGATCCTCGAGGACAATGCGGGTGAGCTGATCGTCGGCATGGCGGACCCGATGGACATCTTTGCTTACGACGAGGTTTCGCGGCAGCTGAAGCAGCCCGTGTCTCCGGCCGTCGTGCGGGAAAGCGAGCTGCTGGCTACCCTGGATCTCGTTTACCGCCGGCTTGATGACATCGAGAACTTCGCCAGCGAGCTCGAGGTTGAGCTGGGCGAGGGCGATACCTTTTCGCTGGCGGTCAATGACGTTGCCGCGGAGGACGACAACACGCCGGTGGCGCGGCTGCTGCGCACGGTGCTTGAAGACGCCGTCCAGGTGCGTGCCTCCGACGTGCATATAGAGCCCGATGAATCGG
>JBCDGJ010000187.1:0-9378 GCA_038757945.1 Pseudomonadota bacterium | reverse complement strand
GAAGTGGGACGGCATTCGCGCGCAGCTCATCTGCCGCGGTGGCCGGGTTGTGCTCTGGTCGCGGGGCGAGGAGCGGCTCGATGGCCGCTTTCCGGAGCTGGAGGCCGCGGCCCGTGCGCTTCCCGATGGCACGGTCCTCGATGGCGAGATACTGGCCTACGAACCTTCCGCCCGAAAGGATGACGAAGCAGCTGCGGAGGCTGACCACAAGAAGCGCGACGACAACACGTCAGGCGACCCCGCCGCAGAAAAACAAAGCACCGGACGTCACCGTTTGTCCTACACCTTCGCCGCGCTGCAGCGCCGTATCGGGCGGAAGAAACCCTCGGCTGCGATGCTCGCGGCGGTACCAGTGGATTTCATGGCCTACGATCTGCTTGAGGCGCATGGGGTCGACTGGCGAGCACGCCCGTTGCGCGAGCGCCGCACCCGGCTCGAGGCGGTGCTCGCTGACCAGCCACCGCCGCTCCGCCTTTCGGAGTCCGTAACCGCCGACAGCTGGCCGCAGCTTGCAGCGCTGCGCGAAGAGAGCCGCAGCCGCGGCGTCGAAGGCCTGATGCTGAAAGCGCGCGAAAGCGCCTACGGCACCGGCCGGCAGCGCGGCAGCTGGTGGAAGTGGAAAATCGATCCGCTTACTGTGGATGCTGTGCTGCTGTACGCGCAGCCAGGCAGCGGACGCCGCAGCAACCTGCTGACCGACTACACCTTCGGCGTGTGGAGCGACGGTGAGCTGGTGACCGTCTGCAAGGCTTACTCCGGCCTCGACAACGACGAGATCGGCGAGCTCGATCGCTGGATCCGTGCGCATACCACCGAGCGGTTCGGTCCGGTACGGGCTGTTGAGCCTGAGCTGGTCTTCGAGATTGCCTTCGAAGGTGTCTGGCCGTCGAAGCGCCATAAAGCCGGTGTGGCGTTCCGCTTTCCGCGAATCCTGCGCTGGCGGCGGGATCTCAAATTGGCCGACGCGGATTCATTGGAAACCGTCCGATCGACCATGGCCTTTACTGGCGCAAGACAGGCCAATCCTTAGGAGCGAACCGAAACTAACGGGCCACCTTACCTGCACCACACTGTAGTCTCTCGCCACTGAGACAGTGTGGTTGGTAAATTTATGTAACGATGACTCACATTCAGCATACATTCACACCAAACTCCTTACATTCTCTCCTCGCCGCGATCCATTGCTTTTCGCGAGAGCTAGCCTAGCCAGGGCTCCGTAAGAAATCTGAACTGAAGTTTCTAGTCGCTCCCTCATCGACGCACACAGCGTCCATAAATCATCGCCACACAAACCCTTTAGGACTTCCACTATGTTGTTGTCAGTCGCTCGCCTGCGACCGGTGTACTGTATTGCCTCGGTACTGTTGATCACAGCTTGCAGCGGAGGAGGCTCGTCCTCATCCGGCTCAGCCGCCAACGGCAACTCTGTCCGTCAATCCGCAACTAACTTGTCCAGCACGACATCCGGCGACTCTACCTCAGCATCAGCTGAAACCGACACAACCACTAGTTCAATTGACGTTTCGGGTTCAACTACCAGCACGGCTACACCAGCAAGTATCTCTGCTGCACCCACGAACACCGCATCCGCCAACGTAAACGTCAGTGGCGCACCTGGAAACTCAACCACAGTGATTCCAGCCACTCGTGTTGTACCTTCAAACTCAGTCCCTACTTCTTTAAGCGATAGCTACACGCCTCCAATCTCCGTTACCGCGCTTGCTGATACGGGAGCTGTTTCAAACAGCGATTACACGCCGGTACCAGCTTCTGAATTGAAGCAACAGGATCAACCCGGTCTTGAAGAGAACGGTCAGAATCCTCCTGATGGAACAGGATCAAATTCGGAGACAGGAGCAGACTTTGATAACCCTACAGAGGAACCAATCGAGAACGCAGCAGACGAGACCGCATCTAGCACCCCAACCGGAGAGCCGAAGGACGAGGCTGAATCAAGCATTCCCGAAGACGACACGATCGTGACGCCGGAAGATGATCCCGGTTCAAACCCGTCTGCACCTGACCGCCGCCCCGATATTTCATTCACAGCTGATCCAGAACTTCTTCAACCAGGAGGCAGCGTAACGCTCACGTGGGAGACAACCAACGCTACCGAATGTGAGGCGGACGGTGATCTATGGAACGGCAGACTTCCAGTTTCCGGCCAGGCACTTGTGAATAACATCGATGCAACGTCCGAAGTCAAAATTCAGTGCGGCAATGAGACGTTCACCGCTTCGGCTTCTGCAATCGTGACTGTTGTTGACCCCATACTTCGTTGGCTTGCGCCGACGACGACAACGGACGGCAATCCGTTGAACGACCTTGCAGGATACGAGATCTACTACGGCTCCGAAGTTGGAAGTTACACCGGTGTTATTGTGATCAATAATCCAGATACAACGGAGTACCGTCTCGACATGTCACCCGGCGGGTACTACGTAGCTATGGTTGCTATTAATGCCGAAAATGTTCGGAGTGCTCTGTCTGACACGGTATTCAAGTACATAGCCGAATAGGCCATCCGCCGGAAGTACAACTCGCGCTCAAAATACAAATCCCACGTTCGGTTACCGGATAGTTCGTTTGCAAGGAAACGTCCAAAAAAATCACTACTAATACGAATTACATCTGAATCCCCATGTAACGCTCCTTTGAGAAACTACGAATACCGACTACTGCGATACTAAAGGCAAAACCTGGACCGGAGACTGGCGCCTATGCTGGCATCATCAGGATCAAAGAATCCGACCAGCTTTGACTAAGCTCCAGCTGTCCGGCGGTGGCTATGACCTGGACATGGTTGCCTACGATACGGACAACCAGCGCAGCGACCTGTCGAACGAGGTATTCAAGCAGCTCGGCGAGTAACTGCCGCGCAATAGACCGGGCGTTACCGGCACTCCTCAGGAACAGCTCAGGAATGGCTCAGGGGTGGGGCTGGTAGCCCTCGGCAACTCCTTTGGTGAACACCCCGACCGCATCGTGCGCGTGCAGGCTTTCATGGTGCTCGACCCGGACCCAGAAGTCGGTGAACCGCCGGTCCGGATCGATCATCGACTTCAGCTTGCGGCTGGAGTCTTCGATGAACATGAGGTTCTGACCGTTGAGACGGGCAAACTCCTGCTCGTCTTCGCGCTTCACAGCCGTCTGCACCGGTGTCTTCAGCGTGTCTTCTGCCCGGTTGATCAGATCGGTGATGGGGAAATCCTCGATGCCCTCGGCAAGACGCACCAGGATCCGACCGGTGCTGCGCTGGCTGTGCGGCGTCGCAACGATACCCTGCTCGGTACCGAGCCATTGATGCACGGTCGCTGCATCAACAGACCCGCTGGTGCCGAAGTCCTGGGCGAACTGTTCCTGGATCAGCTGACGCGCCAGCGCGGCGGAGGCCGGGCAGGTGGACGAGTACTGCACGGCGAGCTTCGCCTCGAGGACAATTTCGCCGTCAACCAGGGTCCCGGTGATCTCTACCGGGTAGGCGTTCCAGCCGGAGTTCTCGCTCACCAGCGCCTGGCGCCGCAGAAAGTAGTCAAAGGAAAAGCGGACGAACGCCCGGGTGCTGAGGCCGCGATGAGACTCCAGCATCGACTGCAGCAGCAGCTTGAGCCCCGGCGGGCTCAAGGGGCGCGTGTCGGCATGCTCATCGAGAATCAGATAGAGCCGCGACATGTGTATGCCTTTGGCCTGCGGATCGCCCAGATCCACGTACACCTGCACCTTAGACTGCACCTGGCGGACTTCGCCACTGTCGCGCAGCAGCAACGGCTGGTGGATGTCGCTCATACCGACCCAGTCCAGGGTCGCGCCCAGCGCCTTGAGCTGGGCACCCTGCACATCGGGCATATCACGCAGAAGAACACTACTCATGGATTGCTCGCTCCCGCCAGAGTCCTGCAGCTACCGCGGCTGCTACTCGAGAGATTCCAGTTCTGATTCCGTCAGCTGCCGCGCAGATTCCGCGAGCATCACCGGGACGCCTTCCTTAACCGGATAGGCGAGGTGGCTGTCTCGACACCACAGCTCTTCCTTGTCGCGCTCGTAGGTCAGCGGCGCCCGCGACACCGGGCAGACCAGCAGTTCCAGAAGCCGAGCGTCCATAGGCGCCAATTCCGTCAGTTTAGTTGCTCTCGATCCGAACGGCCTATTGTCACGGAACGGTGCTGTGCTGCCAAGGGTGCGTATCACGGATCTCAACCCGCGAACGGATCCTTCAGCAGAATCGTGTCATCGCGGTCCGGCCCGGTAGAGATGATGTGGATCGGTACGCCCACGAGCTGCTCCAGCCGATCCAGATAGTGTCGCGCCGCCGCCGGCAAAGCGTCGTAGTCACGCACGCCGGAGGTGCTTTCCGCCCAGCCGGGCATCGCTTCGTACACCGGCTCGATCTGATCGTAATACTCGCTGCCGAGCTGCGCCGGTTCCGCCTCCTGAACCGGATGCCGGTAATCGACGCAGATCCGGATCGACTCCATCCCATCCAGCACATCCAGCTTGGTCACACAGAGCCCGGACAGCGAGTTCACACTTGCCGCTCGGCGCAGCGCGACGGCGTCGAACCACCCGCAGCGCCGCGGCCGTCCGGTTGTTGCCCCGAACTCGTGGCCCCGGCGGGCAAGCCCCTCGCCCACCTCATCAAACAGCTCCGTGGGAAACGGTCCGGAACCAACCCGGGTCGCATAGGCCTTCGTAATGCCCAGCACGTAATCCAGATTCAGCGGTCCGAAGCCGGAGCCGACGGACACGCCACCCGCGGTCGTGTTCGAGGAGGTCACATAGGGATAGGTGCCCAGATCGACGTCGAGCAATGCACCCTGGGCGCCTTCAAAGAGCATGTGCGCGCCGCTGGCCCGCAGCGCTTCGAGGCGCGGCACGATATCGCGCACCATCGGGCGCAGCTCTTCGCTGTAGGCCGCGCACTGATCGAGCATCTCCTGCGGATCGAGCGCCGGCATCTTGTAGTAGGAAGTCAGCAGGAAATTCTGGTAATCCGCCACCTCGGTGAGCTGCGCCGCAAAACGCTGCCAGTCAAATAGATCCCCGACGCGGAGCCCTCGGCGAGCCGCTTTGTCTTCATAGGCGGGGCCGATGCCGCGCCCGGTGGTCCCGATCTTCTTGCGGCCGCGGGCTTCTTCGCGCGCCTGATCCAGCGCCACGTGGTAGGGCAGGATCAGCGGGCACGCCGGCGAGATATGCAGCCGCTCCCGCACCGCGACGTCCTGCGCTTCCAGGGCTTCAACCTCTTTCAGCAACGACTGCGGTTCGAGCACCACACCGTTACCGATCATGCACTCCACCTGCGGTCGCAGGATGCCCGACGGGATGAGGTGCAGGACGGTCTTCCTGCCCCCGATGACCAGCGTGTGGCCGGCGTTGTGGCCACCCTGGAAACGAACGACCGCGCCTGCCGCCTCGGTCAGCAGATCGACGATCTTGCCTTTGCCCTCGTCACCCCACTGGGTGCCGATGACGACAACGCTTCTGCCCACGTGCTTACTCTCCGCGCTGCTGATGGAGAACCGGGCTCATCGACCGGTCAGGGGTTGTTCGTACCATTGGCCGTCCTTGAGGGTCAGCACCGACTGACAGTCCGCAGGGGGTGCCTCAGTCGCCGCAAGCCCCATGACGACGCGCCGCCCTGCCGCCCGCAGCGCGTCGACCTGCCGCAGCAGTGCGGTCCTGGCGTCGGCCGCCGAGTTCTGCAGCGCTTGCGCCCCGACCCAGACCGCAGTGGCCGGGCGGAAGGACTGCTGCGTCGACAGCAGCGGCTTCAGATGCACATCGAAGCCCGTGGCCGGGCGATTGCGGCCAAAGGCCGCGCCGACACCGTCGTAGCGTCCACCCCGCGCCAGGGCGCGCCCCTGGCGGCGATGGTAGGCGGCATACAGCGGTCCCGTGTGGTAGCCGAAACCGGCCAGCTCAGAAAGATCGTAGCGCAAGCTCGTTCCCGGCAGCCGTGCCGTGATCAGCTCCGACAGCACCTCCAGCTCGTCGATGGCGTGGCCGGCAGCGGCCGAACCCGCACCAAGGGCGCGGCGAGCGTCATCGAGCACGGCCCGGTCGCCCATGAGCTGCGGCAGCGCCACCAGCTGATCGCGCAGCACGCCGGCCGGCACCAGGGCACAGATATCGGTTTCCGATTTCAGCTGTACGGCCGCGAACAGCGCAGCGGCCGCCTGTTCATCAAGGTCCGCCCGTTCGAGCAGCGCACGGAACAGGCCCATGTGCCCAAGCACGAGCACTACGTCGTCGAGCCCCCCCTGGCGCAGGACCTGCTGCATCAGCGCCACGATTTCCGCGTCGGCCTCGAGCCCGGGCACGCCGAAGATCTCGGCACCGGCTTTCATCGGCACGCGGCTTTCATGGACGCCAACGGGATTTGCAAACACGACGGGCGCTGCATAGCAGAGCCGGGACACGTCATCGCTGCTGCCGTGCTGCGCGTCAACGCGTACCGCCTGGGACGTCAGATCGGCCCGTATGCCGAGCAGGCGACCGCTGCGCTGGTCCGTCGCTTTGAGGGTCTGCAGGTCGAGGTCGCCGCCGGAGGCAACCAGCAGCGAATCCAGATACTCGAGCAGCGGGGGATCGATCAGATCGAAACCCCAGCGATGAAACACGTCGAGCACCTCGCGCCGGAGGTGCTCCATCTGTCTGGCCACCGGGGGCAGCAGCTCATCTACGCCATCCGGCAACTGCCAGCGGTGACTCTTCATCACGACACCCGTAAGGTCTCTAGCTGCCGTCGTTCTTCAGGTACTTGAAGAATTCGCTATTCGGATCGAGGATCAGCAGGTCGTTCTTGTTGCCGAACACGTTGCTGTACGCATTGATGCTGCGATAAAACTCGTAAAACTCCGGATCCTGCTTGAACGCCGCCGCGTAGGTCGCCGCCGCCTTAGCATCGCCGTCGCCGCGGATCTGCTCCGCCTCGTTGTAGGCGTCGGCCTGGATGACCACCGTCTGCCGATCAGCGTCGGCTCGGATACCCACGGCACGCTCGCGGCCCTGAGCACGATACTGCTCGGCTTCGATCTTACGCTCAGAGTTCATGCGGTCATACACGGACTCAGAAACGTCCTGCGGTAAATCGATGCGCTTCACGCGCACATCAACGACCTCGACGCCAGCGGCCACTTTCATGACCCGGTTCAGATCGTCGGTCAGCTCTTGCATGAGCAGATCGCGCTGGCCCGAGATGACCTCGTGCATGTCGCGGCTACTGATCTGATTGCGCAGTCCTTCGTTGACTCGCTCCTGCAGGATCCGCACCGCCGTGAACTCGTCCCCGGAAGTGGCCTTGTAGTAGGTCGGCACATCGACCACCCGCCACTTGACAAAGGAGTCGACCAGCAGGGGCTTCTTTTCCAGCGTGTAGTAGGTCTGCGGCGGCGAATCCACGGTCAGCACGCGCGCGTCGAACTTCTTGACGTTGTTCGCGATCGGCACTTTGAAGTGCAGACCCGGGGGCACGTCGACCTGTTCGACCTTACCGAAGCGCAGCACGATGGCACGCTCCGTCTCGTGCACGGTGTAAACGCTGCTGCTCAGCAGCAGCACGATGATTGCGGCGCTGATCATCAAAACCAGACTACGGGTGCTCATGGTGCTCTCCTCAGCGGGTATCGCGGCGACGCTGCGACGGAATGCGGTTACTGAGATCGCGTACCGTCTCGTCAACAATGCTGCGCACCGTATCGCGGCTCAGGTTGGGATCTGCAGCACTCGCCTGGGCAATCTTGTCGAGCGGCAGGTACAGCAGGTTGTTGCCACCCTCGACGTCGACCAGCACCTTCGAACTCTGCGTCAGAAGCTCCTCCATAGCGTCGATGTAAAGCCGGTCGCGCGTCACCTTCTGCGCCTGCGTGTACTCCGCCAGCAGCTTGGTGAAGCGCTGTGATTCACCATCGGCCTGCGCAATGACCCGGTCACGATACGCCTTGGCTTCCTCTTTCAGCCGTTCGGCTTCACCCTTGGCCTCGGGGACAACCTTTTCAGCGAACGCATTGGCCTCGTTGATGAAGCGCTGCTCGTCTTCCTTTGCTTTCTGAACGTCGTTGAAGGCGTCCTTCACCTGCGCCGGCGGCGCGCTTTCGTCGATGTTCACCTTGCTGACCAGAAAACCGGTGCCGTAGGTGTTCAGGTAGGACTGCAGACGATCCTGCACCTCGATACCGATCGCTTCGCGGCCGTCGGTGATGACGGCATTCATCTGCGAGCTACCGACCACGTGGCGCAGCGCAGACTCGGTGGCGTGATCAAGGCTCCGCAACGGATCGCGGACGTTCACCAGGTAGTCGAGCGCGTTGTTGATCACGTACTGGACCGTGAGCTTGACGTCGACGATGTTCTCATCTTCGGTCAGCATCAGCGCCTGGTGCGTATGGCTGTTCACGCGCGTTACGTTGACTTTTTCAACCGTCTCGACGATCGGTGCATGCCAGGCCAGCCCGGGCAGCACAACATCGGTCTTCGCCTTGCCGAAGAGGAACTCGACGGCTCGCTCCTGCTCGTCGACCTGATAGATGCCTGACAGCCCGTAGACCACCAGCGCGGCGATCAGCAGAAAGCCGATGCTCGAGGCGCTGATACCGCGCCCACCACCGCCGTCGCCACCGCTGCCACCGAAGATCCCGGACAGCTGGTTTTGCAGCTTACGGAAAGCTTCATCGAGGTCAGGTGGTCCCTGTTCGTTGCGGTTGCCCCAGGGGTCCTTACCGCCGCCGGGTTCGTTCCAAGCCATGTTGCTGTGCTCCGTTGGTTTCGCCTCAGCGAATCGCCTGGCGAAAGTCGCCGCTGGTGCGGCTGTCATGTTCTGTCGGGGAACCGTCGGCGCTCACCGGCCGCGGTTCGATCGCTGCAGCTGTTCCAGTGCGCGTCAGGCGCCCCTCGGGCGCCACGCAGCCTGCGGCCGGGCAGAGCGCGCCAGGCTCCATACCAAGCCGCTCCGCGAGCGCGCGATGCTGCTCCGGATCAAGGCGTGCAGAAACGACAAGTGTACCATCAGGCTCGGTCGCTTCCGCGTCGACGACGCCCTGGGCGTAGAGCCAGGCCCGGTTTTTGCCATCACCCGCGGGCAGCCGAATCTCGTACTCGAGAACCGTGCCCCGCAGGGCCGCCGCAATCGCGCTCCGCAGCGCGTCGAGACCATAGCCGGTCAGCGCGCTGATCAGCTGAGTGCGGCTGGCATCGAGCCCCGGGTGCCGCGGCACACCGTCCCGCTCGAGCTGATCCGCTTTGTTCAACACGAGCAGCTGTGGCACGTCCGCAGCGCCAATCTCGTTCAACACGCCCTCGACGGCGTGTCGCTGTTCATCCAGATCGGGGGCCGTCGCGTCCATCACATGCAGCAGCAGATCGGCGCCGGCAACGTCCTCG
>JBCDGJ010000186.1:0-9411 GCA_038757945.1 Pseudomonadota bacterium | reverse complement strand
CTCGGTCCGGATCAACGGTCTGGCGCAGCGAATCGCGATTCTCGAGGACCGCTACCGGGTCCGGCTGGCGCCAGCCCTTCTCTCTGCGGAAGGTCCTCAAAGCGTCGCCGATTGAGCCGAGGCGGAGGCGCGCCTGCAGGCGTCACCGTTCCTCTACGGGACCAGCAGTAACGCCCGAGCCAGGCGGCCGCGGGGCTTCAGCGCGTGGGGTGCCGCCAGGCCGGGTCAGAGTGCGCGGTCGTGCAGGCCGCACTCCCGCTTCAACCCGCCGAAGCGCGTCAGTTCCGCCGTGCCGGCCTCAGCCAGCGTCCGGGTGCTGTGGACGTCGCCGATAGAGACGTAGCCCTGATCCCAGAGCGGGTGATAAGGGAGGTTGTGGCGCTTGAGATATCGAAAAATATCGCGATCAGTCCAGTCCGCCAGCGGAGCGACCTTGTAGCGATCCCCGGTAACCTGCACGAACGGCGTGTCCGCGCGGGTGCTGGCCTGATCACGCCGCAGGCCGGTGAACCAGGTGCCTACCTCGAGCTCGTCCAGCGCACGACGCATCGGCTCGATCTTGTTCTCAAAGTTGTAAGCCTCGAGGCCGTCAAAGCCGAGTTCCCAGCGACGCCCGTCAGCCGCTTCCTGCTCCTGCGGGGAGCGGTGGCTGCGATAGGTCTTCAGGTTCAGATCCAGCTGCTCAGTCAGGCGCTCGACGAACGCGTAGGTTTCCGGGAACAGGTAACCGGTATCGAGCAACACCACCGGAAGGTCAGGCTGTTGCCGGGTAAGCATGTGCAGGCTGACCGCGGCCTGCGCGCCGAACGATGATGTCAGCAGATGCTGCCCCGGCAAACGCTCGAGGGCGACGCGCACGCGCTCCTCCGCAGGTAACCGGGCGAGCACCTGGTTCCAGGCGGCGAGCTCGTCAGCCGTCATAGCCGTCGCCAGGCGGGGCGCAGTTCCGGGCACGGCGACCGACGCGACAACCGGTGCGGTCTCGGCCCCGTGACTGGCTCTGTCATCGATCGCGTAGTCGGTGCTTGTTGCTGCCGTCGTAGCGAGCGTCATCGCAACATCCTCAGCGCCTCGGTGAGCGCGGTTGCAGAGTCCGTAAAGGATCTTTACTGGCCGTTCCGTTTTTGCGCCTCGAAGGCGCAGAATCAGGTTCCCAAACCGAACCGGCCGTTCCGCTGAACGGCGGTTACACCCTCGTTCAGCTTCGATGACATATAACCTAGGGGTATTTCAGGTGCATCGGAAAGACCGTTTGCGAATACCTAAACAGATGCGAGTTATATCCCGCTGCGGCCTCCTGCTGGCCCTGCTCCCGATGGGGCTCAGGGGGGCGACCGACGAGCTCACCTATACGGCAAGCATTTCCTTCATTCAGGCCGGGTCCGTCAGCATGCAGCGAACCATTGGCGCCGACGGCTACGAGCTGGTCGGCGACGTCGCTACCTCGGCAATGCTGAAACCGTTCTACTCCTGGACCGGGCATTTCGCCGCCAGCGGCCGCTGGGATGAAGGAGAACCCGATTCCGAGGCCTACTTTCTCGATTCCACCGGGCGCAAGGGCAGGCGCTCGCTGCTGCTCCTGAACGCCGACGTGACGCGCATGTACCGCACCAGCCGGGGCTGGAAAGAGCTGCAGGCGCCGGCAGGGGTTGATCTGATGTCCGTGCTGTTTGCCAACACCGGCTGCTTTCACGGCGACGTCGTCCACGATGGGGAAGACAGCTATCCGATCAGGCTGACCGGAGAGAAGCAGGACCGCATCAACGCCGGCAGCCGGTTCTACAGCGGTCCCGCCCTGCGCTGCCGCTACCAGGGACAGGATCTGCGCGGCCGCAAACGCAAGGTCTCCGTCTGGCTCGCGACGCCTGCGGGGTACAGCACGCCGGTGCCGGTGCGCATCGTCATCGCCATTCCCCGCGCACCGAACGGCATTCTGCAGCTCGAGGTGGCGCCCGACAGCTAGCGTTGTTGCGGCAACCGCGTGCCCGGGGTGCTTTCGAGGCGCTTACAGCGCGCTGCTGGACGCGCTCAGAGCAGAACCGCAAACTTGCCCGGTGCAGCGACTTTCGGTACTCCAGGTCTTACCCGAACTCAACAGCGGCGGCGTCGAGCGCGGGACCCTGGAGATTGGTGCTGCCCTGGTCGCCGGGGATCACACGTCGACCGTGCTGTCCAATGGTGGTCGGCTGGTGGGTCAGCTCGAAGCCGAAGGCAGTCGTCACATTACCCTGCCCGTGCACCGCAAGTCGCTCGGCTCCCTGCGCCTGGTTCCGCGCCTGCGACGCCTGCTGCAGGACGGCTACGACATCGTGCACGTGCGCTCACGGCTGCCGGCCTGGCTGATCTATCTGGCCTGGCGCGGACTGCCGCCCGCCACTCGACCGCGGCTGGTCAGCACCGTGCACGGGCTGTACTCCGTCAACGCCTACAGCGCCGTCATGACCCGTGGTGAACGCGTGATCGCGATCTCTGCCTGCGTACGCAACTACATCCTCGAAAACTATCCACGAACGGATCCGGAGCGGATCCGGCTGATTCACCGCGGCGTCGATCCGCAGGAGTTTCTGCGCGGCTACGAGCCGCCCATCGAATGGCGCGACAACTTTTACGAAGAGAACCCGGAGCTTGAAAACAAGGTGCTGCTCGCACTGCCGGGGCGCATCACCCGCTGGAAAGGCCAGGAGACGTTTCTGCGGTTGATTGCACAGCTCAACTGCGATGGCGAAACGCCCGTGCACGGCCTGCTGATCGGCGGCGCCGAGCGCAAGCAGCAGCGTTTTCTGCGGGAGCTTAAGGCACTGGCAGAAGGGCTCGGGATCAGCGATGAGCTGACCTTTCTCGGGCACCGGGCCGACATGCGTGAGGTGCTCAGCCAATGCCGGGTCACCTACAACCTGTCGACCCACCCGGAGCCTTTCGGCCGCACCATGATCGAGGCGCTGAGCCTCGGGATCCCGGTTGTGGCCTGGAACTACGGCGGCGCCGCAGAGAGCGTTGCCGAGCTGTTCCCACTGGGCCTGGTCCCGCCCCAGAACGAAGGAGCGCTGGCTGAGACCACCCGCACGGTGCTCAGGGAACCGGAGGTCCTCCCGAAGCCCAACACGTTTCTGCGGGCAACGATGCAGCGTGCCACGCTCGCCGTCTACGAGGAGCTGGCCGCCAGCCCACGCTGAGCGGGCGGGCCAGCTGACGGGCGGTACCGCTGCCCGGTTAAGCGGGGGCCGGCAGGCGCTGCGGAAACCAGCGCTGCAGCAGCGCTTCAGCGCAACGCTGGCTTTCCCGCATGGGATGCACCCGCGGGGCAAGGTCGAGCCGGGCCGTGGTCGTCGACAGGACGATGCTGCTGGTTTCCTCGAGGCGCTCGATACCGCGATGCAGCTTGCTGTTCGGCCGCAGGCTCGGCAGCTCCAGCACCCCAACCTGCGCGCCGGCGGAGAGCGCCTCGTAGAGCATCGACGCGCTGTCTGCGGTCACCCAGACACAGCGGGCCTGTGCCAGACGGTGCTGCAGCCAGTCGGATTCCGTGCTTTCCCAGGGTACGAAGCGCGCGCCTGCCGGCAGCTCGAGCGCGGCACCGAATCCGTCCGGGGTCCGGCGCGAATCGGTAATGACCCACTCCAGTTCCGGCATCGCCCGCACCACGGCGTCGACCTGACGGGCCACGCGATCGTTGCGCCAGGCGAAATAGCGATTGCGACCACCCACCAGCACCAGGCCCAGGTCGCGTGCCGGCGCCACCGCGTCGGCCGGTGGAACCGGACACAGCATGCCCTGGGTGCGCAGCACGTTTGCGGCCGCGCGGGCCAGATCGTGCTCCGGGACCAGTACCAGGTCGAACAGACGCGCCGGCAGGCTCGGCTTCATAAGCACCACGATGCGTCCACCGCGACGCAGCCGCAGCCACAGCATCGGCAGGTGCAGGCCATGGCCGGCACCCAGGATGAGCTGCGGTGGGTCGGTGCGGCCGAGGTCAAGCGCACGGCGCAGCTCAGCGCGATCGAGTGGCCCGTCTGGCGTTGCATAAAGCCGGAACTCGTGCACCCGCACCGGTGTGAGGGCCGCAAGCCCCTGCAGCAGGCCGAGAGTCTGCTTCTCATGGCCCGGGCGTGCATCGCGGAACCGATACACGACCAGGGCGTTCTGCTCCGTCATACCTTCTTCATTCATGCGCGTGCCTACTGATCGCCTGCCGCGGACGTTCCATTGTGTCGGAACCGACGCGCCGCGCCAGCCGGGATACCAGATCGTCAGACCGTTCCGCGACCGCACATCTGACGACGGTCCGGGACGGGCTTGGTAACATCGTGCACCAGCGCAACTGACCGGATCACCACCCAGGAGGGCTCACCTTGGCAGCGCTCGACCATTGCCAGCCAACCGCGACCCAGCTGCCCGCGCCCTACAAGCCGCGCAGCACCATCGGCACGCTCGCACGCTTCCTGAAGCTCGGCTGGCGGCGGGACAGCTTTCTGCACAGCACCGGACTCTGGCGGTCCTATCGGGAAAACCGGCCGGTAGACGGTGACGGCCAACCGCTGCCCTGGTTCAACTACGGCCTGATCCATCTGCTCGACGAGCGGCTGCGCCCGGCGCATCGCGTTTTCGAGTATGGCAGCGGCTACTCAACCCTGTACTTCGCCGCTCGGGTGGCGAACGTCACCAGCGTGGAGCATGACAGCGGCTGGCTGAACATCCTACGGGCCAGCCTGCCGGCCAACGCCGAGCTCATCGAGTGCGCGGCGGGCACGCGCTACCACGCTGCCGCCGAAACCAGCGCTGTCAGCGCCAGCGGCTTCGATATCGTGCTCGTCGACGGCCTCGACCGTGAACTGTGCCTGCCCCACGCGGCCCGCGCGCTGTCCCCCGGCGGCGTCATCATTCTCGATGATTCGCATCGCAGCGCCTATGCCGCCGCGGTGCAGGAGCTGAGCGACCTGGGCTTCCGCCAGCTGCGCTGGTTCGGCCCGAAACCCAATGCGCTGATCGAAGCCCAGTCGCTGCTGCTGTACCGCAGCGACAACGTGCTCGGACTCTGACGCCATGAGTACCGTTGTCCTGGAGATCGAAGATCTCGCGTTTGCCTACCCGAACCGGGAACCGCTGCTGGCCATCGAATCCCTGCGTCTCGAGCGCGGCGCAAGCCTGTTCCTGGAAGGGCCAAGCGGTAGCGGCAAGAGCACGCTGCTGGCGCTGATTGCGGGGATTCTTCGTCCCAACCGTGGCAGCCTCAGGCTGCTTGGCAACGATCTGGCACAGCTGCCTGCCAGCCGCTGCGATCGTCTGCGCGCCGAGCACATTGGCTTCATCTTTCAGCAGTTCAACCTGCTGCCTTACCTGAGCCTGGTGGAGAACGTCATTCTGCCGCTGCGCTTCGCGCCGACACGGCGGGCCCGGGTAACGCGCAACGATGATGGCACCGCAGCGGCGCTGGCGCTGCTCGAGCGCCTCGGTCTCGGTGCCGAAGCGCGCAGCCGGGTGCCGGTCAACGAGCTCAGCGTCGGGCAGCAGCAGCGCGTTGCCGCAGCCCGCGCCCTGCTCGGACAGCCCGAGCTGCTGATCGCCGACGAGCCGACTTCGGCACTGGACAGCCGGAACCGGAGCGCATTCATCGATCTGTTGAAAGAAGAAACACACGGCGATTGTGCCGTACTGTTCGTCAGTCACGATCCGAACCTGGCAGCACACTTTGATCGCCACCTGGATCTGAACCAGCTCAATCGCGAGGCGAGCGCCGATGCTCGGTAACTTCAGCAATCTGCTCTGGCTGACCTACCGCAGCCTCCGCGCCCGTCGCGGTACGGTCCTGCTCGCCACCCTGACCATCGCCGTCAGCGTCGCACTGGTACTTGCCGTCGAACGGGTGCGCGCGGATGCCCGGGCCAGCTTTACCAACACGATCAGCGGCGCTGACCTTATCGTCGGCGGCCGGACCAGCCCGCTGAACCTGCTGCTGTACAGCATCTTTCGCCTCGGCGATGCCACGAGCGGAATGAGCTGGGACAGCTACGAGTACCTGCGCAGCCAGCCGCAGGTCGCCTGGACCATTCCGCTGTCGCTCGGCGACGCCCACAAGGGCTTCCGCGTGCTGGGCACCGACGAGGGCTACTTCGAGCACTACCGCTACGCCAGCGATCGAGCCCTGAGCTTTGCTGCTGGACGGGCGTTCACCGGTGCCAGCGAGGCAGTGCTCGGTGCCGACGTTGCGCGGGACCTGAGCTACGATCTGGGCACCGAACTGATCGTGTCTCACGGCATTGGTGCGGTCAGCTTTCAACAGCACGACGATCAGCCGCTGGTGGTCGCGGGCATCCTCGCCCGCACCGGAACGCCGGTTGACAGGACGGTCCACGTTGCTCTGGAAACCATTGATGCCATGCATGGGGGCGGAGCCCATGATCATGCCGATGAGGACGACGCGCACGGGGACGAACACGACGCGCACAGCGACGAACACGAACCGCACGGCGACGACACCGATGACGAGCATGGACATGAGTCCGGCACTGAGCAAGCCGATGAACATGAGCACGCTGACAAAGGGCATGCCGGAGACCACGAGCATGCCGATGAAGGACATGACGAGGACCATGACCACGCGACAGACGGCCGCGAGCACGCTGTCAAAGGGCATGCCGGAGACCACGAGCATGCCGATGCAGGGCAGGACGAGGATCATGACCACACGGTAGACGGCCACGACGAAGACCACGAGCACGCTGATAAAGGACATGACGAAGACCACGAGCATGCCGATGAAGGGCATGACGAGGACCATGACCACGCGACAGACGAACACCACGCCGACCACGAGCATGCCGCTGCAGAGCATCACGAGGAGCACGATCACGCCGACGAGGGACATGAAGAGGACCATGACCACGCTTCAGACAGCCACGACGAAGGTCATGAGCACGGCGCCGGGGGGAGTGAGGGGCACGACCATGATCACGGTGAAGCACACGGTGCGATTACCGCGGCGATCGTCGGTGTTCGGAAAAAAGGGACCCTGTTTACGCTGCAGCGCAATATCAACGAGTACGCCGGGGAGCCGCTGCTCGCCGCTATTCCCGGCGTCACCCTGAGCCAGCTCTGGCAGTTGCTCGGCGTGGCCGAGGCCGCTCTGTTCGGCGTCAGCGCCTGCGTCGTTCTGGCTGGCCTCATCGGGCTGCTGACGACACTGCTGACCAGCCTCAACGAGCGACGCCGGGAGCTTGCCGTGCTGCGGTCGGTCGGCGCACGACCGGCCTGGGTGTTCGCGCTGCTGACCATGGAGGGGGCGATGATCGGCCTCGGCGCCGCGCTGCTGGGAACGGCACTCACCTACGGAGCCTTTGCGCTCGGCCGTGAGTGGGTGCTGGAACGCTTCGGCTTCGCGCTGGCCGAAGGCCTGCCTGGCCGGTTCGATGTACTGCTTATTGTCGCCGTGACCCTGGCTGCCGCGCTGATCGCTGCAATCCCCGCCTGGCGCCTGTATCGACACTCGCTGGCCGATGGCCTCAAAATCCGTACCTGATGGCCGCACTGCCGGAGAACTACGACCGCCATGACGCCGACACGCCTGACCCTGATTACCCTGATCACGCTGCTCCTCGGGGCACCCACACTTCGAGCCGAGCCCCGCGAGCTGGGCTGGGATGATCTCGTACCGCGTTCCGCAGCTCAGCTCGAGGAAGACGGCACCCTCACGCCCTATCCGAGTTCCGGTACGGTTCCTGAATTGAACGGTGTCGAGGTGAAGTTGCCTGGCTTCGTCGTACCCCTGGACATGACCAGCGAAACGGTCAGCAGCTTCCTGCTTGTGCCCTATTTTGGCGCTTGCATTCATCAGCCACCGCCGCCGCCGAACCAGACGGTTTACGTGACGCTCGAGGACGCCATCGCCATGGAAACCATGTACTACCCGGTCTGGGTGACGGGGACGCTGGCAACGGAACGGAACAGCAGCGATCTCGCCGAAGCGGGCTACACCATGACCGGCCTGGCGGTGGAACGCTTCGAGTACTGAACCGATGCCAGCTCGGAGCCAACGGCCGCGCTACCGACGCGGTACTGCGGGCCCTGACGGGTTCGGCCACGCCCCAAGCTGAGCGCGGTGATCGCGCCTCTGCCCGGAGGAGCTATCGACACCCGGCACCAGCTGCCCTCACAATCGCGGCTTTAACGACGACGAGCACCGAAAGCCTTGAGTGAATCCGTCCCTGCAGACCGCCCGGTGCGGCCAAGGCATCTCAACTACAACCACCTGCTCTATTTCTGGACCACTGCCCGCGAGGGCGGGATCGCCCGGGCGGCCGAAGCACTTCACGTCACGCCGCAGACCATTTCGGGCCAGCTGAAGCTACTGGAAGATTCCATCGGTGCTGCGCTGTTTCAGCGCACCGGGCGGCGCCTGGTCCTCACCGACCTCGGCAAAATGGCCTACCAATACGCCGACGAGATCTTCAATCTCGGTGCGGAGCTGAGCCAGCGTGTGCAATCGCCGGACAACCCCTCTGCATTGAAGCTGAACGTTGGCGTCGTCAACTCGATTCCCAAGCTGATCGCCTATCGAATTCTCGAACCTGCGCTGGAAGAGTGCGAAAACCTGCATCTCACCTGCAACGAGGGCGAGCTGGAGCAGTTGCTCGCGCGCCTCGCCATCCATCAGCTCGACCTGGTGATCTCCGACAACCCGATCCCTTCTGGCCTGAACATCCGCGCGTTCAACCACAAGCTGGGCGAGAGCTCCATTTCATTGTTCGGCGCAACGGCGCTGATTCGAGGGCTCAAGAAGGACTTTCCAGCGTCGCTGGACGGCGCGCCGATGCTCCTGCCAACGAACATCAGTGCTCTGCGCCGCAAGCTGGAAGACTGGTTCCGCTCGGAACGCATCACGCCATCAATCATTGCGGAGTTCGAAGACAGTGCTCTGCTGAAGTCCTTCGGGCAGACCGGACTCGGGCTGTTCCCGGCACCCACCGCCATTGCGGCGGAGGTTCAGCAGATGTATTCGGTGAAGACTGCTGGCCGGATCACAACCGTCAGCGAAACCTATTTCGCCATTACCTCGGAGCGACGGATCAATCATCCGGCAGTCTCCATCGTGACTGAAAGGGCCAGAAACCAGCTGCTCTCAGACTGACCAATCGGGCCGCAGGCTACTAGACCAGATCGGATTAATCATCGGGTTGATCGAAGAAAAACATCGGTAATTTCCGTTTTTTCGAACAATGGACTACGCGTAGAGTAATGCTTGTTCGCTAGGAGACCAACCGATGTTTGAAGTTGCCATTCAAAACTCGAATGCAGCGCCGGTACCCGGTAACGGCAGCCTGCGCACTCTGGTACGTAGCACCTTCGAAAGCGAAGCGAAGCAGATCCGGCTGGCCAGCGTGAGCCTGAACGCCACCGGCGAAGACGTGAATGCGCCGG
>JBCDGJ010000185.1:0-9629 GCA_038757945.1 Pseudomonadota bacterium | reverse complement strand
TGCAATTGATGTCAACGGCGATCTGGTGGTCACCGATGCGGTGGGCAACGATCTCGTGTTCGCTCTGACGCAGGGTCAGGCCAGCGACAGCGTCGCGGTGGTCGGCTCCGCGGGTAATCCGGTAATTCTGAACCCGACCGGCAATGCGGCGGCATCGGTTGGCGGGACAATCTCACTGACCCTCGACGATGGCGTCACCATTGCCAACCCCACGCCGGCAATTACCAATCTGTTCGGGCCGCTGGACCCCAGCGTCTTCAGCGAGTTCGACCTGAATACCTTTGATCCGAGTAACCAGGATACCTACAACGCGGCAACGTCCCTGACCATCTACGACAGCCTGGGCAATCCTCATGCGCTGTCGCTGTACTTCGTGAAGGAACGCTTTGACTCCAGCACGGTGGGCACAGCCCCCAACAATTGGACCATGTATGCGCTGGTTGACAACCGCGACGTCGGCGATCCGGATCCGAACCTGCCGCCGCCGCAGAATACGCAACCGACCCGAGCTTCGTTCCAGGTGCGGTTCAACGACGATGGCTCGATCGATCCTGCAGGGACCGAACAGATTCTGATTTCCAACTGGACGCCGCTCGATGAGGACGGTCAGCCGAACGGGGCCGATGGTCCGTTGAACACACTTGCCGGTGGCTCGCTGCCGGTCCCGGATCCGGCCAACAGCTCCAACTTCGAGATAAGGCTGGGAGATTCGACGCAATATGGCAGCGAGTTCGTCGTCAACGCGCTGGAGCAGGATGGCTATACCACCGGTGAGCTGTCTGGCCTCAACATCGATGACGAAGGCATCATTTCAGCACGGTTTACCAACGCACAGAACCAGATCCTGGGGCAGATCGCCGTTGCTGACTTCACCAATATCCAGGGGCTTGCAGCGATCGGTGATACCGCCTGGGTGCAGACCAACGAGTCCGGCGAACCGGTGATTGCGGCGCCGGGTTCCGGTTCGCTCGGGGTCATCACTTCCGGGGCCCTGGAGGATTCGAACGTGGAGCTGTCTGATGAGCTGGTGCAGCTGATCATCGCGCAGCGGAACTTCCAGGCGAACGCGCGGACGATTTCGACCTCCGACGAAATCACCCAGACCATCATCAACATCTAAGCACTATGGACCGTCTGCTTTACGTTGCTGCTAACAGCGCCCGCCAGGTTGAGCACGCACAGGCCGTGCATGCGCACAATCTGGCGAACGTCAGCACCGACGGCTTCCGCAGCCGTTTCGCCGATACGCTCGCCGAAGCCGTTGAAGGTACGGGGCTGCCCGGTCGTGTTTACGGTGTGTCGCGGGCGCCCGGCTATGACTTCACGCCCGGGGCTGTCCGGGAAACGGGGCGCAACCTGGATCTCGCGATCAACGGCTCAGGGTTTTTCACCGTGCAGCTGCCGGATGGTCGTGAGGCCTACACCCGGAACGGCGCTTTCCGCGTTGACGCCGCAGGGCGGCTGATGTCCGAGGAAGGCTATCAGGTGGTCGGTGGCAGCGGCCCGATAGCGCTGCCACCGTACTCGACGATCGTCATTGGCGACGATGGCGCAATCAGCCTGCGGCCGCAGGGGCAGGGCTCCGAAACCATCGTGCAGGTGGATCGATTGAAGACCGTAAGTCCGTCGCCGGGGGATATCGAGCGCACGGCGCCCGGCCTGTTCACCCCGGTGGAAGACCAGCTGCTGCCTTATGACGAGACCGTTGCGGTGACCAGTGGCGCGCTGGAGAGCAGCAACGTCAATGCAGTCGGGGAGCTCACGGAAATACTGGCGCTCGCACGACGCTTCGAGATCGAGACCCGTCTCATGCAGAACGCCGAAGAGAATGACGAGGCTGCCGCGCGGTTGCTGCGCATCGGTTGAGCCGACCGGCCGCTCATGGCCGTATAAAGGAACAAGAGCATATGAATTCAGCACTGTGGATCAGCAAGACGGGACTCAGCGCCCAGGACGTTGCGCTACGCACGATTTCCAACAACCTGGCCAATGTCAGTACTGTCGGCTATAAGCGCGATCGCGCCAACTTCGAGGACCTGATGTATCAGATCCAGGAGCAGCCCGGAGCGCTATCGTCGCAGAACACGTCGCTGCCGAGCGGTACTCAGCTTGGGCTGGGCGTGCGTGTGGTAGACACGCAGAAGGAGTTTTCCGTCGGTACGCTGCAGATCACGGAGCAGCCGCTGGACATGGCCATTGAAGGCCGAGGTTTTTTTCAGATCCAGCTGCCTGATGGCACGCTTGGCTATACGCGCACAGGATCCTTCCATCTCAACGAGAACGGTGCGCTGGTTACGGCCCAGGGCTACGAGCTGAGCCCGCCGATCAATGTGCCGCCGCAGACCAACACCATCACCATCGGGGTCGACGGCACGGTAAGCGCCGCGCAGACCGGTGATCCGGCACCGACGCAGATCGGCTCGATTCAGCTGGTCGATTTCGTCAATCCCGCCGGGCTGGAAGCCGCCGGCAGCAATCTGTACCGGGAAACCCGGGCGAGCGGTACCGCCGTGCCCGGCAATCCTGGCCAGCAGGGGCTGGGAGAGGTGATCCAGGGTGCGCTCGAAGGGTCGAACGTCAATATCGTTGAGGAGCTCGTCAACATGGTTTCGACCCAGCGGGCTTATGAAATCAACAGCCGCGTCGTATCCACTGCCGATCAGATGCTGCAGTACGTGACCCAGAACATCTAAGGAGATCGGAGCATGACTAGGTTGCTGATGGTCCTGGGCGCCTTGCTGAGCGTGCTTGGCGGGTGCACGGCTGCGCCGGTGGTGCGGCCGGAACCCGTCTACGAACCGGTGTACGCACCGGCCCAATCCGCAGCGCCCGGTTCGGCAGGGGCACTGTTCAATCCGGCGCGCTTCAACGGGCTGTTTACCGACCGCCGGGCGCTTGGCGTTGGCGACATCGTGACGATCCGACTGGAAGAACAGACCAGCTCGCAGAAGTCTGCCGAGACCACACTGCGGAAGGAAACCGATTCGCAGCTGCCGAACCCCACGGTGCTCGGCAATCTGATCCGGGGTGGCGGCGGTGCCACCCTGTTCAACGACATCGACAACGAGACCGAGTTTGCTGGTGGTGCCGAAAGCGATCAGAGCAACAGCCTGTTCGGTACTCTGACGGCGGTGATTGCCGAGGTGTATCCCAATGGCCTCATGCGGGTGCGTGGCGAGAAATGGCTCAACCTCAATCGTGGCGAGGAGTATCTGCGGGTCAGCGGGCTGCTGCGGCCGCAGGATATCGGTGATGACAACATCGTGTCGTCCAACCGGCTGGCCGATGCACGAATTGCCTACAGTGGGACCGGCAGTTTTGCTGACACCAACGCTGCCGGTTGGCTTACGCGCTTCTTCATGAATCCGAAAATGCCGTTCTGAAGGAGGCCGCCATGAAATCACTTTCCGGTCAACGATTCGTTGCCCTTGTGCTGCTTGCCTCCCTCACGTTGACGAACGCGGCACAGGCAGCGCCGGTACAACGCATCAAGGATCTAGCCAGCGTGGCTGGCGTCCGGAGCAATCAGCTGTTTGGCTACGGGCTCGTTGTTGGCCTCGACGGCACGGGTGATCAGACCGCCCAGACGCCGTTTACGCTGCAGACGTTTCGCAACATGCTGCGGGAGTTCGGGGTGCAGATCCCGCCGAACATCAACCCGCAGCTGCAGAATGTCGCGGCCGTAACCGTGCACGCGGATCTGCCGGCGTTCAGCAAGCCCGGGCAGCGCATTGACGTCACGGTGTCCTCGGCGGGGAACGCAAAATCGCTGCGTGGCGGCACGCTGCTGGTCACGCCGCTGAAGGGGCTGAACGGGGAGGTCTACGCCATTGCGCAGGGCAACCTGGTGGTCGGTGGCCTGGGCGCTGAGGGCCTCGACGGCTCGTCGATCACGCTGAACGTACCCAGCGTCGGCCGTATTCCCAACGGCGCAAGCGTCGAGCGTGCTGCGCCGGACGGATTTACGCACGCGGAACGGGTGGTGCTGAACCTGAACCAGAGCGATTTCACGACCGCAAAGCGCGTGAGCGAGGCGATCAATGACACCTTCGGTCCCTCGGTCGCCGAGGCGTTGGACGCAACCTCCATTGCGGTCCGTGCACCGCAGGTGCCAGGGCAGCGTACGGCGTTCGTGTCCGTACTCGAGAACCTCGAGGTAGAGCCCGGTGAGGCGGCTGCACAGATCGTTCTCAACAGCCGTACCGGCACCATTGTCATCGGCAACAACGTGCGCGTCGCACCGGCTGCAGTCACACATGGCTCGCTGTCGGTCACGATTTCCGAAGACCCGTTGATTTCGCAGCCGAACGCGCTTGCCGCCGGTGAAACCGTCGTCGTGCCGGACTCGGAGATTGAAATCGATCAGGAGCGGAACCGCATGTTCTATTTTGCACCGGGCGTATCGCTGCAGGACATCGTCACTTCAGTCAACGAAGTTGGAGCGGCGCCGGCAGATCTGATGGCGATCCTTGAGGCATTGAAACAGGCGGGCGCGCTGAAAGCGGATCTGGTGGTGATCTGAGTGAGCTCGGTTCCCAGCACACCGCCGATCGCCTACACGGACCTCAGCTCCCTGCGACGCCTGCCGTCGGACTCGGACGGTCTTGATGCGGTTGCCAAGCAGTTCGAGTCGCTGTTCGTGGATCAGATGCTCAAGAGCATGCGCAAAGCAACCAGCGCACTGGCACCGAACCCCATGCTTGGGGGGCCGGAGCTGGAGCTGCGGCAGGAGATGCTCGATCATCAGTGGGCCATTCACCTGAGCGAAAACGGTGGCCTCGGCCTGCGCGACCTGATCACCGATCAGCTAGGCGGCGGGCAGGGGCGTGAAGCTCGCTCGGCTGGCCTGGCACCGGCACAGCTGCTTCGGTCAGCCGAATCCATTGCCGCTGAAGAGCTGACTGCGCTGCGGCAGGCGGCACCGGTCAGCGTGCAGGAGGGCTTTGCCCGCGACCTGTTGTCTGTGGCTGAGCGCGTGCTAGCCGATACCGATCTCGACCCCCGAGCCGTCGTCGCGCAGGCAGCGCTCGAAACCGGCTGGGGTCGACATACGATTCGTCTCCCCGATGGCCGCAGCAGCTTCAACCTGTTCGGCATCAAGGCGGACGCCGCAGGTGGCGCCGGCAGTCACGCCACCGGGGTTGTCGCTGCGCAGACCACCGAATATCAGGGTGCCGACGCTGAGCGGGTCGTGGCGCGATTCCGGGTCTACCGGACGGCCGCCGCAGCGGTGGCCGACTATCGGGATCTGCTGCTCGACTCACCGCGCTATGCGGAAGCCGTCCGCCTGGCTAAAGATCCCGGCGCATTTGCCGATGCCCTGCAGAGAGCGGGCTATGCAACGGATCCCCGCTATGGCGCCAAGCTGCAACAGGTTCAGGAGTACCTGTCCAGCTTGTTGCGCGACGCCCCAACGCTCGCCAGCCGGACTGACTGATGTCCCTGTTTGATATTGGCGTATCGGGTCTGAGAGCGCAGCAGGCTGCGCTGACGACGACCGGCCAGAACATCACCAACGCCAGCACGCCGGGCTACAGCCGGCAACGTGTCGCGCTGACCGCAGAGGGTGCGGGCGTACTCGGCAACGGTTTCTCCGAAGCCCGGGTGCAGGTGAGCGGCGTTGAGCGTATCGCGGATGCACTGGTCACGGCGCAGGTCCGCTCGGACGAGTCGCTGCTCTCCGAAATGACGACGCTGGTGACCCAGATCGACCAGGTAGACTCGGCGCTGTTTCGGAACAGCGACGGTCTGGGAACGGCCTTTTCTGAGTTTTTCAACGCTCTGGATGCAGCCAACCTGAATCCCGATGCGTCGACTGAGCGCCGTCTGGTGCTGGAGCGGGGTGAACGGCTGGTCGACCAACTAGCGACCGTGCAGAACCAGCTGGACGAGCAGGCTCGGGTCCTGAACGTGTCTCTCAGCGCGGCCTCCGATCGCATTAGCGCACTCGCGCAGGGCATTGCCGAGGTTAATACGCAGATCGACGTGGCTCGCGGTAGCGGCAACGTTGGCGCAGACAATCAGCTGCAGGATCAACGCGACGAGCTGCTGCGCGAACTCAGCAGCCTGGTTGGTCTGAAGGTCGTGACCAACGCCGAAGGGCAGGTCAATGTATTCATGGGCAAAGGCCAGCCTCTGGTTCTCGGGGCTCAGGCAAGCTCGCTGACGGTGGATAACCGCAACGAGCTGCTGCTGCGGAATGCCGGGGCAAACAGCGAACCAGTCGCTGTGACCCGGTCCATCGTTGGCGGCGAGGTCGGCGGACTGCTCGAGTTTCAGAATTCCGTACTGCGACCGACACAGCAGCGCCTTGGCCAGCTTGGGCTGGGTTTCACCGAAGCCTTCAACCTCAGGCACCAGCAGGGGATCAGCCTCGATGGCCTCTCCGGCCGATCGTTCTTCAACGGTTTGAACGAACCCGATCTGGTGGCCGCGCGCGTGGTCCGGGAGGATCGTCAGATCACGGCGCCGGCCAGCCTGCGTCTGGAAATTGACAGTGTGGCCGAGGTGCCGCTCAGCGACTATCGCTTCAGCATTGCCGACGAGCTGGACGGTGGTTATCGCCTGCAGCGGATCAGCGACGGGCAGATCCTGCTCGCCGGTCGGGTTGAATCCCTGGCACGCCCGCTCGAGTTTGATGGCATGCGGCTGAGCGTTGACCCCGACGACCTCGCTGCCGGACAGAGTTACCGGCTGACCCCGTTCGGCGCCGCGGCTGACAAGCTCAGCGTCGTCGTCAACTCAGCGGACGCGCTGGCCCTGGCGCAGGGTGCCGTTGCCTCGGCGAGCGTGGCCAACAGCAGCAATGCAGAGCTCAGGGTCAGCGAGATCGCTGAGATCTCGACCCTTCCCGATGGGGCGGACCCATTGCCCGACGATCTGCTCATCCGCTTTGTTGCGCCGGATCGCTATGAAGTCCTGGACAACAGCGATCCGGCACGTCCGCTGGCGCTTGAGCCCGCACTGCGGAGCTTGCCGTACACGGTCGGCCAGAGCGAGACGCTCCTGGCCACGGCACCGGGCAGCACGCGCATCGCAAGCACCACGCTGCAGGTGGGTGAGCCGCAGCCGGCGATCAATACGACCAGCGCAACGGACTCTCCGCCGAACGGTTACGAAGCACAGCTGTTGGAGCTCGTGACGGAGCATGCCAACGGTAGCGTTGCCACCGACCCCTTTGCGCTGCGAGCGAATGACAGCGCCCGAGTCTCCGCGGACCGGCTGAATGCGCTGCCCGGCATTCAGGCGACCGCCTACACCGATCTCAGGGTCAGCGCGATCGAGATCTCACCCGACCGCGGAGCGCCACAGCTGTTGCTGAACGGGATCGAGCTCGGACCTGTCAGCGCGCCGGAAGAGCTGGTCGAGCGGGTCAATGGCAGCAGCGACCTGGCAGCGCTAGGCATCTCTGCCACCCTCAGCGAAGGCCAGGCCATTGTCAGCTCCGCTTATGGGGACGATCTCAGCCTGGCCTTGCGCGGAGGGCCGGAAACTGCTGTTGAGGTGGTATCCGATCGTGGCCAGCGCGAACGCCTGCGGGGCCAGGGCGTCGGTGATCCACCGGTGCTGATCGGTAGCGCCGACGTCCGCGGGCCGATCACCCTGTCAAGCGGCACCGATTACAACCTGTTCGTCAGCAACGGCGGCGACAGTGGCGCGACGATTACGCTCAGCGGATCTTTCGGTACGGCTGCGGACCTGGTCTTTGAGATGCAGCGGCAGGTCGACGCCGAGCTCGGCCCGAACCAGATAGAGATCGGCCTGAACCCCGGCGGTCAGATTCGAATCGTTGGCATGGACATCGGATCCGATGCCGCGCTGACCGTAGCGCCGAACGGCGCCATGGGCAGCCTGCTGGGGATCAGCACAGCTACGGTGAACGGCAACGAGCGCTATGCCACCACCACCGTTGGCGGCACGATCGCCGCTGAGCTTGATCCTGGGGTCACTCTGCGCGGTGTGGGGGGTGGCCCCTTTGCGCCGCTGCCGGAAACCAGCGCTCCGGTACTGCCGTTCAGCCTGTCCGTTCAGGGTGCCCCGCAGGCCGGTGACGAGTTTACCGTTTCGCTCGGGCGCAGCAGTCCCCTTGGCAACGGTGTTGGCCTCGAGCTCGCAGCGCTCCGGGAGGTCGGCATCATCGGCCAGCGCCAGGACACGATCAGTACCGCGTTGTCGGAGACGATTGAGTTTGTTGGTATCCGGGGCAACCAGGCACGGGCTGATCAGAGCGCAGCCGACTCCCTGCTGCAACAGTCGGTCGCGCGTCGCGAGTCAATCAGCGGCGTCAATCTCGACGAGGAGGCCGCCAACCTGATTCGCTTTGAGCAGGGCTACAACGCATCAGCTCAGGTCATCGCAGTGGCCCGCGAAGTTTTCAACACCCTCATCAATGCGATTGCCTGAGACCCGTTAGACCATGCGCGTTTCCACCTCAATGCTCTATGACCGCAACATTGCTTCGCTCGAGCGGTTGAATTCACAGTCGAACGAGACGCAGCAGCAGCTGGCGACTGGCCGTAGGCTGCAGCGGGCCGGTGACGATCCAGCAGCGGCTGGACGGCTGGAACGGATCGATGCGGAGCTGGCAGCACGGGAGCGCTACGTTGAGAATGCATCCCGCGCCGAGGAGCTGCTCGAGCAGGAAGAAACCGTCCTCGGCCAGGTGGTCGACACGCTGCAACGGATCCGCGAGCTCACGCTGCAGGCAGGTGACGGTGCGCTGACGCCCATTGACCGGTCGTACCTCGGAACCGAACTCGGTGTTCGTTTCGAGGAACTTGTCGGGCTGCTGAATTCCCGCGATGCCGAGGGCACTTACCTGTTCAGCGGACTGCAGAACGGCGAGCCACCATTTGCCTTTGACGCTCAGGGGCTGCGTTATGAAGGCGACGGGGGGCAACGGCAGATCACGATCGCCGAAGGCCGGCGCATACCGATTTCAGACTCCGGTGAGCAGGTATTCGAGCGCATCCTGGCACCTACACCATCTCTCAGGAGTACGGCGGTCAGTGACTCTGCGGAAGCGCTGCGACCGGGAATCAGGGTCGTTGACCGGGAGGCGCTGAGCGCGCAGGTGGGTAGCCGGTTCCGGCTCGAGTTCGATAGTGCTCCGAACGGCGTGGCGGTGACAGTGACAGACGTTGCCAGCGGGCTGGTGGTCGACGGTATCGAGGGACAACCCTTCGATCGCACGCTGTCCGTCCCCAGCCTCGGGGCAGAGATCACGCTCGAGACGACGCCAAGCGCCGGCGATGCGCTCCTGCTCGAGGCGTCGCCACGTCGTGACCTGCTGTCGATGGTGGCGGACATCACCGATGCGCTGGCCAGCGACGATACGCCGATCAATCTGAACGCGTCGGCGTTGCAGACGACCATTGCCGACACGTTGAACGGTGTCGATGCTGCAATGAACCAGATCATCGACACACAGGCGGGCATCGGCGCACGCCTGAACGCGCTGGATGATGCGCGTTCATTGCATGAAGACCTGATTTTGCGGAGCCAGGAAACCGTCTCTTCGCTCCGCGACGTGGACTTCGCGGAAGCGGTCAGCAACCTGAACTACCAGGCCTTTCTGCTCGAGGCCGCCCAGCAGAGCTACGTTCGGCTGACGCGAATCTCGCTGTTCA
>JBCDGJ010000184.1:0-9784 GCA_038757945.1 Pseudomonadota bacterium | reverse complement strand
GCCGGTGGCGCTCTAAGCGCTGGCGCGGGCCTTGCTCGATGTGCTGCGGAGCTGCGCGGTGGCGCGCGCAACCGCCACCGCCAACGAGCAGCACTACGAGGTTGCGCCAGGTTTTTTCGAGCTGACGCTGGGTCCGGCGCTCAAGTACTCCTGCGGTTACTGGCCGGATGGCGTCGGTAATCTCGCCGCTGCCGAAGTGGCGATGCTGGAGCTCTATCGGGAGCGGGCGCGCCTCGACAGCGCGCGCCGGGTGCTCGATCTCGGCTGCGGCTGGGGCTCGCTGTCGCTGCATTTTGCGGAGCGCTTGCCGGACTGCGAGTTTGTCGCCGTCTCGAACTCGGAGAGCCAGCGGGCGTTCATCGTGGCGCGGGCCCGGGAGCGAGGGCTGCGTAACCTCAGCGTGGTGACCGCAGACGTCAACGACTTCGCGCCCAACGGCCACTTCGATCGGGTGGTCTCGATCGAGATGTTTGAGCACGTGCGCAACTACCGGCTGCTGCTCGACCGTATCAGCAGCTGGCTGTCACCGGGCGGGTTGCTGTTCGTGCACATCTTCTGTCACCGCACGCTCATGTATCCCTACCGCACAGCCGGTGAGACGAACTGGATGGCGCGGCATTTCTTTACCGAAGGCCTGATGCCTGCGGCAGACACGCTGCTGCAGTTCCAGGACCATCTCAAGCTGCGCCGCCGCTGGCTCCTGTCGGGCAGGCACTATGCGCGCACGGCAGAAGCCTGGCTTAAAAACCTGGATCGCAACCGCGACGCGGTCCGTGACGCGCTGCGCGCGACCTATGGGCCGGACACCGCGGTCTGGCTGCAGCGCTGGCGGCTGTTCTACTTAGCCTGTGCCGTGTTCTTTGCGCTCGGCAACGGACGTGAGTGGGGTGTTGCGCACTACCTGTTTGAGAAGCCGGAAGCGCTCGACCCGCACAGCGGCAGGTCTTTCCGCTAGCGGCAGGTCGACTCTTGGTAAGCCGCAGATGGTGTACTGGCCAGCTGCAGGTCCTGGTTCCGCCAGGCGTTGCTGATATGGGTCGCGTCAGTTGGTGGGGCCAGCAGCGGCCGCCGCCGTCGCTTCCAGCTCGGTCAGCTCGGCGATCCAGCCGCGGGCCATCTGGGTCGATGAGTTGTCCGGCCCCAGAGCCGCGACGAAGTCGCGTTCCGCGTTGGTCAGCGCCAGCCGGGCTGCGGACAGATTACCAAGCTGCATCTGACAATAGCCGATGGCGCTCTCCGCGTCCGGTACGGTCCAGTGGCCCGGCGGATAGAAGTCACGGCGCGCGCGCAGCGAGGCCTCGAGCTGTTCGAGGCCATCCCGATGGCGACCGCTCTTGCACAGGGCGTAGCCGAGCTTGGCCTTGTAGTAGGACCACAGCTCGTCTTCGGCCGTATAGTTGGCTTCGACCTGCGTTAGCAGCGGGGCCATGATGGCGACGCCCTGTGCTGCCTGGCCCCGGTGCAGGTAGTGCAGGCCGAAGCTGGCAGTGCCCCAGACCACCCAGGGGTGCTCCGGTCCCAGCGCTTCCCGCATTGCCTCGAGCGTTGCCGCGTACTCGGTCTGCGCTTCGTCATAGCGGCGCGCCGCCGACAACATACCGGCCCGGTTCACGCGTGCCTGCAGGGTATTGGGAGAGGACCCTTCGCCGGCGGCGTCGAGCAGCTCGATGGCTGCTGACAGGCTGGTGAGCGCGGCAGCGTGCTCGTTGCGGCGCCCATGGGCCATTGCAATGCCGTTGTGAGCGCGGGCGAGCGCAATGCCGAGCCGGTTGTCCAACGTTCCGCCGGAAGCCAGATTGATCCGGCGGTTCAGTGCCAGCGCCTGTTCCATTTCGCCCAGGGCCCGGTCGAGATCGCCAAGCTGGACCAGTGCTTCCCCCCGCAGCGCGAGAAACTCCGTTCGAGCCGTTGTTTCCGGCTGGCCCTGCCGGTCGAGCGCAGCGAGCCCACGTTCGGACATTGCGATGGCGTCCGGATAGCGGCCCATCGTGAAGTAGCTCTGTGCCAGATTGGCCCAGATGGGCGCTTCGAGGCGCCTGGTCTGAGTGCCCGACGCCAGCTGCTCCTGTGCGGTTTCGGCCTGCTTGAGGGCCACTTCGAAATTGCCGCGTCCCGTATGAATGAGCGACAGGGACGCGTGCAGGAACGCTCTCGCCTCGGGGTTGGCGTCGAACTGCTGATCGAGCGCACGGGTCGCCTTCGCCAGCGCTTCGTCAATGGTGCTGAGGGGTGGCAAGCCGGCCAGCGGGTTGGCGCCAGAGAGCGTTTCGCTCAGGAAGCTGACGGCCGTGGTGGCGGTGGCAACCTGCTGCTCGGCCAGCTGCCGTGACAGCTCCGATTCCCGCAACGCCAGCAGCGCCGTTCCGAGCGCACCGACCAGCAGCAGAACGCCTGCGGCTGAGCTCAGCACGGCGGTCCGGTTGCGGCGGAAGAATCGTCCGGCCACGTACCAGCGATCGTCCGCCCGCGCCCGGACCGGCTCGAATGTCCGCAGCCGGCGCAGATCTTCCGCGAGGCTCTGCACGGTGGGATAGCGACGCGCCAGATCCGGGTGACAGGCGGTGGCGATGATGAGATCCAGGTCCCGATTCCCCGTTGCCGGTTCCCGTGGCATGCCCCGCAGCACCCGCTGCTGGGCCTCGATCAGGGAACTGCCGGCGAGCTCGTACGGCCGCGTTCCGGTAGTGACCTCCTGCAGCAGCACCCCGAGCGCGTAGACGTCGCTGGCAACGCTGGCCGCTGCACCGTTGAGACACTCGGGGGCCGTGTAGTTCGGTGTGATCGGCAGTCCGGCCACGCTGGTGAGCTCGGGCTGCGATTTGCCAAGCGACTGCAGCAGCTTGGCGACGCCGAAGTCGAGGAGCTTCGGCCGTCCTGCACCGTCGATCAGTATGTTTGCCGGCTTCAGGTCACGGTGCAGCACAAGCCGGGCATGCGCGTGGGCAACGGCATCGCAGACGGTCAGGAAGCGATCGAGCACCCGGTCGCGGGGCAGCGCCGGGTCATAAGAGAACGGCTTACCCTCGATGTACTCCATGACCAGGTAGGGCTGGTTCTGAACGGTGCCGCCGTCGAGCAGCTGCGTGATCGCGGGATGCGACAGCTCGGCCATCACCTGGCGTTCTGTATCGAACCGCTGCCGGGTCGCACGGCTGGCGAAAGCTGCCTGAATGAATTTGATGGCAACGGTGCGGCGGAACGCACCGTCGGACCGCTCCGCTCGATAGACGGCGCCCATGCCGCCCTCGCCGATTGGCTCGAGGATCTGGTACGCGCCAACCGACGATGGCGCCTGGAAACCCTCCAGGGCGGCGCTGATGACGTTGCTGTCTGGATCCTCGGTCAGCTGATCCTCGGCCAGCATGCGCCGAACGCGCGCCTCGAGCGCCGGATCTTCGGCGCTGAGCCGTGCCAGCTCCCGGGCCTGTTCCGCGGCCGGCAGATCAGCCAGACGTTCGAATACCGTCAGCGCTCGGCGCGTGCGCTGCACGCCGGTGTCGGCTTGCCGCCTGGTCTGGGAAGGATCGTCGTCGACAGCGCTCAAGACATCGGGCTCATGGTTCTGGTGTCTGCCAGCCCCAGGTCAGGGCGCGCCTGCTGCTTTCAGTTCACTTTGCAGCCAGGCTCTGGCCGTCCGCCAGCGTCGTTTGATGGTGCTGTCCGACTGGTTCAGCAGTGCCCCGATCTCGGTGTTCGTAAGGCCGGCAAAGAATTTCAGCTCGACGATCTGGGCAAGCTCCGCATCGGCGTCGGCGAGCTCGGTCAGTACCGTATCCAGCACCTCGAAATCGGTATCCGTGCCGTCGTCCGCCAGCAGGTGATCGGTAGCCAGGGTCACGTCCGTGCGTGCCCGCTTACCGGCCCGGGCCCGGCGGCAGGTATCCAGCAGTACCTGGCGCATGATGGTTGCGGCCAGAGCAAGGAAATGGGCACGGTCCTGCCAGTCAATGCGATCAACATTGACCAGACGCAGGTACGCTTCGTTGACGAGCTCGGTCGGCTGCAGCGCGATCCGTTCTCCCACCAGGATTCCGGCCGCCTTTCTGCGCAGTTCCTGGTATAGCAGCTCCATCAGCGCATCGCGCGAATCGGCGTCGCCGTGCTGCCAGGCCTTCAACAGTTGCGTTGCGTTGCTCAATGATTCGGCGACCCTGTTCCTCATGCTCTATTTTGAGCAGCCGGCACACGGGACTTCCGGTGTGCTTGTAATCGAAATGTACGGGGCGACGGGTTGCCGCCGCCGGTCAGCGCCACATGCCGAGGCGCAGGGCCGCGGCTGTTGCGGTGCCGTAGAGCGTCATGCCGAGGGCGATGGCGAAGTAGAGCGCGTCGATCCCCAGACCGAAGCCCCGCACCAGCAGCCAGCCCACGCCAATGGCCGTGACAAACCGCAGCGCCGTGGCGACGATCGGCCAGCCGACACGCCCGGCACCCTGGGAACCGAAGTACAACACCATGCCAATACCCTGGAAGAGGAACGCGGGGCCACAGATCTGCAGGTAGCGGATCGCAGCCTCGAGGGCCGCCGGATCGTTGCTGAACGGCGCAGCCCAGAGCCCTGGAAACAGGGCCAGCAGCGTGCCAATGGAGCCGGTGAGCGCGGCGGCGGCACCGGCACCGGTCCAGCCGATGCGATGGGCGCGTTCGACATCGCCGGCGCCGAGGTTTATGCCGACCAGCGCATTCAGCGCGACGCCGATGCCGAACACCATCGGGATCAGCAGGAACTCGATGCGCGAGCCGATGCCGTAGCCAGCCAGGGCCGATACGCCGAAGTCCTTAACCAGGTAGTTCACCCCGCTGATCGTGGCCACGGTAAACACCGGAGACAGTATCGAGGGTAGCCCGACGCGCAGAATGCGGCCCATGTGGTCGCGCCGGACGCGCGCGTTGGCCAGCCGCAGCGTCAGCGCAGAACCGGGCCGTTGCAGAGCAATCAGCAGGATCAGCGTCGATAGCCCGGCAACCGTGAGAATGGAAATGGCAGCGCCCGCGATGCCCAGCTGAGGCAGCCCGAACCAGCCGAGGATCAGGGCACCGGAGAGCGGGATCTGCAGCAGGGATCCGGCAATCATGACCGCCGCCGGCAGGCGCATGTTGCCCGTGCCGCGGAGACAGGCGGTGAGCAACGCCATGGACCACAGCAGCGGACAACCGGAGAACACGATCAGCGCGTAGCGCAGCGCCTCAGCGTATACCGCGCTGTCGCTGCTCATGCCGCGCAGCACCGGTGCGGCGGCGAGGTTGCCGAGCACGACGCAGAGGGCGCCGGCGATCATCGCCAGCGCCAGGGCGTTCCAGGCCAGGCGCTCGGCGGCTTCTTTGTCGCCGCTGCCTATGGCGCGCGCAACGGCGCTGGTCACAGCGCCGCCCATGGCACCGTTGGCCATCATCTGCATCAGCATAAGCCATGGGAACACGAGCGCAATTGCCGCCAGAGAAATGGTGCCGAGCTGGCCGACGAACCAGACCTCGGCGATGCTCACCGTTGCCTGCACCAGAAAGGCGAGCACGTTCGGGCTGGCGAGACGCAGCAGCAGCCTGAGCGGCGGCTCCACGAGGAACGGGCTCGGCGTTTCGATTGCGGCCGCCGCTTTCGACGCGCTGTCGGGATCCGGTTCCGGCTGTTCTGCTTGCGCAGCTGCGGCCATGTGCGCTGCCCTAGTGTGCTATTGAGCGGCAGAGCGTACCCGAGAATGCCCGGCATCGCTCTGCTGGTACTGGCTCCCGCGCTGACGCACACTGCAGGCCGGTTCTGAACGTCGCTCGAGTTGAGTAATGGTGCACAGCCGCCACGCGGTTCCCTTTGTCTTCGTCACGGTGCTGATCGATATGATCGGCTTCGGCATCGTGCTGCCGGTGCTGCCCGGGCTGATCATGGAGATAACCGGGGAGTCCCTGGCCCAGGCGGCGGCCTACAGCGGCTTCCTGCTCACGGCCTACGCGCTGCTGCAGTTTTTCTTCGCGCCCGTGCTGGGTTCGCTGTCCGATCGCTTCGGGCGGCGGCCGGTACTGCTCTGTTCGCTGTTCATGTACGCGGTGAACTACTGCCTCGCCGGTCTCGCGGGCAGCCTGCTGTGGCTCTTCGCGGGTCGGATCATGACCGGCATCGCGGGCGCTACCCACGCCACTGCCAATGCGCTGGTGGCTGATATCACGCCGCCGGAGCAACGGGCGCAGAGCTTCGGCCTGCTCGGCATGGCCATCGGTCTCGGGTTCATCTTCGGTCCGGCCCTGGGCGGCCTGCTGGGTGAGCTGGGTCCGCGGGCGCCGTTTTACGCCGCGGCGGCGCTGGCACTGCTGAACTGCATCTACGGGTTCTTCATGCTCCCGGAAACCCTGCCCCCGGAACAACGGCGCGCGTTCGACTGGCGGCGCGCGAACCCGTTTGGTGCCCTGTCGCGGATTGCCGAGTTTCCCGGGCTCATGGGGCTTGCGATCGTGATGCTCTTCTACAACCTGGGACACCACGTGTATCCAAGCGTCTGGGCTTACTTCGGCCTGGAGCGCTTCGGCTGGGGCAGCAGCGAGGTTGGGCTGTCGTTGACCGCGGTTGGGGTCATGATGGCGATCTCCCAGGGCGGACTCATCCGGGTCGTAGTACCGCGGATCGGGCCGGCGCGAACAGCGCTGCTCGCGTTTTTCGCCGCGTTTGCCGCCTATCTGGGCTTTGCCTTCGTGCAGACCATTCCCGCGCTGGCGATGCTCATCATGCTGTCGGCGATCGGTAACCTGCTTGGACCCTCGGTGCAGAGCATCATGTCGAACCAGGTGCCGCAGAACGAGCAGGGCGAACTGCAGGGTGTGCTGGCCAGCCTGTCGAGTGTTGGTGCCATCATCGGGCCGCTGCTGATGACGCAGCTGTTCGCCCGGTACTCTGACACCGAAGGACTCTACCTGCCCGGCGCACCGTTCCTGGCGGCCGCCTGTCTAACGCTCGGTGCGTTGCTGCTGTTTGCGTACAACTGCCGTACCGAGATCCGCACCGGCGTTACCGCGAAGCCGACGGCGGGTTGAGGGGTGCCCGGCTAGGGGCGCCCGGCCAGGGGTGCCTGGCTAGGGGCGCCCGGCCAGGGGTGCCCGGCCAGGGGCCGTTCAGCCCGCGGGCATTCCGTCCGGGGTCAGGCCGAGGCTGGCCATGAACTCAGCCTCGGTCATGCGCGGATGGTCACCGGCAAAGGCGTAGCCGGCCGGCTTGGCGTCGATGTAGATTTCGCCGGCCATGCTGAATGGCGTCTGGTCGTCAAGGCTGCCGACCCAGACAATGTACGAATCGTTCGGTGTCATGTGATAGAAGAGGCTGCTGCCGCAGTCCCGGCAGAAGCCCCGCCGGGCCCACTCCGAGGACTCGTACCAGCCGAGACCTGAGTCGTCATCAAAGTCCAGCGCCGTGCACTGGACGGCCATGGCCGGGCCGCCACCCCAGCGACGGCACATGGTGCAGTGGCAGCTGTGGTAGTGCGTTTCGACGTTACGAGCTGTAAAGCGGACTTTGCCGCAGAGGCAGCGTCCGGTGGCTTGTTCCAGGGTAGTCATTGCGTACCCCCGATGCTGTGCGGCTTCAGCGCCCGGCCAGCCGCAGGTTGACCCTTGACCCTCTGCACCTGAGTATCCGTCGCACATCGGCGTTGAACAAGCAATGCGAGTACCCTCGCTGCGAGGCCGTAGTTCAGACGCTCGCTGCGAGGCCACCGGCCTGAATGTCGAAGAGGTTGCGGTAGACGCCGTCCTCAATGCGCATCAGCGAGCGGTGGTCGCCCTGCTCGACGACGCGGCCTCGTTCGAACACCAGGATCCGGTCGCACTGGCGAACCGTGGAGAGGCGGTGGGCGATGATCACCGACGTGCGTCCCTTGGTCAGGTTGGCTATGGCTTCCTGAATCATGAGTTCCGTGGCTGAGTCGAGGCTGGACGTCGCTTCGTCGAGTATGAGGATCGGTGCCGCGGCCAGAATGGCGCGGGCAATCGCCACCCGCTGGCGTTCGCCGCCGCTCAGCTTGACCCCGCGCTCCCCGACCATCGTCTCGTAACCCTCCGGCAGGCTGGCGATGAACGCGTGAGCGTGGGCCTGACGCGCGGCAGCTTCGATCTCAGCAGGGCTTGCCGATGGGCGTCCGTAGGCGATGTTCTCGGCCAGCGTTCGATGGAACAGAACCGGGTCCTGCGGCACCAGTGCGATGCTGCTGCGCAGCGATGCCTGGGTAACGCTGGCGATGTCCTGACCATCGATGAGAATCTGCCCTGCATCCAGGTCATGCAGGCGCTGCAGCAGCTTTACCAGCGTCGATTTACCGGCCCCGGACTCGCCCACCAGCGCAATCTTCTCGCCGGGCGCAATTTTGAGGTTGAACTGGCTGAGCACCGGCTGCGCCTGGCGTGGATAGCGGAAGCTCACGTTGTCGAACCTGATCGCGCCCAGGTCTGGCTCGAGCACGGCGGCGGCCGGGGCGTCGGCAATCTGGGGCGGCGTGGCGCGAATGCTGACCAGGTCTTCCAGCTCGTTCGCCGAGCGCTGCAGGTTGCGCACCATCCAGCCGATGTTGCGCAGATAACCGTTGACGATGAAGTAGGTGGTCAGCACGTAGACCAGGTCGGCGAGGGCGGCGGCGCCGCGCTCGGCCTGCAGCAGCACGATAGTGAGCAGGCCGCTCAGCATCAGCAGGATGAACAGCGACTGCAGCGCGCCGGAATCCATGGAGCGGGTCCAGGCTTTGCGCGCCAGCGTTCGCCACTGCTCGGCGGTCGTGGCAAAGCGGGAATCTTCCCGTTCCTCGGAGCCGAAGGTCTTGACGACCGCATTGCAGGTCACGGCGTCCGCCAGGTTCGCGCCGAGCTCGGTATCCGCAGCGTTGAGCCGCTGGTTCGCAGGCGCCACGTAGCGCAGCGACAGGGTGATACTCAGGGTCAGAAACAGTGCGACCGTCACGATGAAATAGCCGCCCATGACGGGATCGCGCAGCAGCATCGCGATGGCAAAGCCGATCAGGATCGATACGGCCGGCGCCAGGTCGATCAGCAGTGTGTCCGCATAGCTATCATAGGCATTCATGCCGCGGGTGATCTTGCGTACCGTAGCGCCGGCAAAGTTGTTGGCGTGCCATTCGCTGCTGAAACGCTGCACGCGCTCGAAACCGTCGAACACCAGGTTGCGCATGACTCCGGAGGCGAGCCACATCCACACGCGCAGGTACGCCTGGCTGACGAGGGACATGGCCGCGAAGGTGCCGACCAGCCAGTACATCGCGTGCCAGGCCTGGTCCAGCGACGCGCCGGCCTCGTAGTGACGCTGCAGCGCGGACACCAGCTCCGCGGCGCGCTCGGGAATCTGCACTTCGAGCGCAACGCTCAGGATGACGCCGCAGACGATTGCGCTGAACATCAGCGGCACGCGCCGCCAGTACCCCCAGACGAACGTTGTTACCGTGAGAAAGCCTGGCGCTGCTGCGGATGGATCCTGCTCTGAGTCTTCGGAAAGCGTCGACACGGGCGCCTGCCTGGCAGTAAAACTCTTAGCTTACCCGCAATCGATTGTCCGGTTATGGCGTTTGTGGCGGCTGGGTCTCGCGGACCGGGTCTCGCGGACCGGGTCTCGCGGACCGGGTCTCGAAGACTGGGTCTCACAGACGGGGTCTCACAGGCCGGGTCCGTCCGAGACCGTCAGTCGACCAGCGCCTGATAGACGCGTGTCCGCAGCTCACGGCGGATGGGATAGGTGGAGGAGGGCAGGAGCTGGGTCAGGAAGATCGTGTACAGGTCTTCTTCCGGATCGAGCCAGAAGAAGGTG
>JBCDGJ010000183.1:0-9967 GCA_038757945.1 Pseudomonadota bacterium | reverse complement strand
TTCCCAGTACGGCACGCTGGTGGCCATTCGCTGGTCTTCGATCGCCGCCCGCGCGTCGAAGCGCTCGCCGTCGATCGTGAGGCGCCAGCCCACGGGAAACCCCGGTTCCGCATCCGGGCACAGCACGGCCTCCGCCTCAACGGCCGCAGGCTCCGGCGGCTGCCACCACTGCGTGGGCGTCAGCAGAAAGCGCTCTGCGGGCAGCGCCCGATAGGTGCCGTCAGCTTCGACGAGCAGCCCATGATCAAAGGGATCGCGACGACAGTCGGCACGCCGCAGCCGGAACGCCATCGCCTCGCGCCCGTCATCAAACTGCAGCGCAAACCAGTCCCAGCCAACCTGCTCCGTGCCCAACACGCTGGTGCTCCACTCACGGTCGAACCAGCCGCTGCCGTGGACGGCAATCTGCCGTGCTCCGAGACGCAGCTGACCGCTGACCGCAAGCCGCGGATAGGAGTAGTAGTGCGACGCCTGTCCAGGCCCCTTGGCGCTGTACCCGGCATCCCCCTGCAGCACCCGCGGCTGGTCCGGCTGCAATTCAAGCGACCAGCCGAACTGATCCGCCTGCGCCTCCAGCTCGAGGGGCAGGAACGCCGCTGCCGGATCGCCGCCCGTCAACCGCCAGTTGTCGATGAATGCGGCGAACGGCCCATTGCGAACCCCGGCGAGTTCGGGATGCCCACGGCTGAACCGTTCTGCGGAAAGGTGCTGGGCGCTCGTCACGTCGGTCACCGCCAGGTGGGCCATATACACCTGGCGCGTTGCCCAGGCCGCAGTCATCGGCCCAGCGATAGCCGCAGTCATCGGCCCAGCAACAGCCGCAGCCGCTCCGCTGCTCGATGCGTCAGCGGCCGCCGGCGGCGCCAGCGCCTGTCGGAACAGGGTGAACTGGCCGCCGTAATCATTGCCGGCATCATCCTCGAGCATGAGCGTGAGGTACCACCACTCGCTGCGAAAGTCCGGATGCGCGCCGTGATCGGCCGGAAAGCGCAACGGCGTACCTGGACGCGCGCGCGCGTAACCCTGAGCATCCACCGCACCGAGCACCGAGCTGAGGCGCAGGCCCCCGCCCGCGATCGCCGCCTGCTGCCTTTGGCTTTCCTCCACAGGACCGCAGCCGCCGCTCGACAGGACGACGACCAGCGCCGCAAGCAGATCACGTAGCGCGGTGGCGGCGCGGCCGCTGCCCGCAGGCAGCGCTCTACCCTGCGGTAGCCCTGACCGCTGCAGGCCGGCCTTATTGCCAGGGAGCACACTAGACACGCTCCCGTCCTCCGCTCAACACGCCGGCAAACAGAGCCACCAGCGCTGCAACCAGCAGCGGCCAGAGCAGGGCGCCTGGTGACCAGGCAACAGGCACCGTCCAGCCGAAGCCACGAGGATTGACGACGTAGCACAGCAGCGCTGCCAGGATGAGGCCGAGCGGCAGGGCTAGCAGCGAAGTGATCGTGCTCACCGCGAGGCTGCGGCCGAGCAGAAAGCTGAACCGCTCGCCCCGTGACTGGCCAAGAAAGGCCAGCAATCGCTGGGTCGGTGCCTGCAGTAGGCCCAGCGCCACCAGCGCGCTGTAGAGCCCGATGGCGGCAACGCCGAGCGACAGCGTCGTGAGGCTGCGCGTGATGGCAAAGGTCTGATCGAACACGGCGAGCGCCTGCTGCCGCACCGCCTCCCGCTCTCCGATAGCGAGCTGCGGATAGCGTCGTGCGAGCCGCTCGGCCTGCGCCGCGGCGGGTCCAACCGTGGACTTGAGGTAGAGCTGCAGTTGCTCCAGCACCAGGGTCCGCCCGGCATACCGGTACTCGGCCGGCGCCGGGCTCTCGACGGTCGCCGGCAGGGCGGCGAGAAGTTTCAACGTGGCGTCTCCATAACCCGGGTACTGGCCGGCGATCCTGACCCGCCGACCGAGCAGCTCGGTTTCGTCGCCCACGGCGAAGCCCAGACGCCGCGCCGCGCGCTCGTTGACCAGCATGCCATCAGCAGCCGGAACGTCTGCCAGCCCGTACGCTGCCGCGAAGCGTTCATCGAAGCGGACAAACCGGGCTTCCACCGGCTCACCAGCGATACGGAGCCGCGCCTCATAGCGTGGCAGCAGGCGCGTGGTCAGCGCGTGCAGCTCTGGATCGGCAGCAGCCCGCGCCAGGTTGGCGGGCGTACCGTCAAGAACGATGTCCGCCTGCAGCCGTTGCGCCAGCAGCGACTCGAAATCACTGCGGAAGCTGTCGACCATGGTCGCGATACCAACACTGGTGGCGACGGCCAGGATCAGCGCGGCCAGCGCCGCACTCAGGTCAGCCGGATAGCGCAGCAGATCGCGCACGCCAAGCAGCAGATGCAGGCGGGGACCGAGGAGCCGCGCACCGAGCGCGGAATACATGAGCAGGCGCAACGCCGCCAACAGCGGGCCGACGGCAACGATCCCGATCGAGCAGAGCAGCAGTATCGCGCCAAAGGCACCGAACAGACCGCTGCCCGGGTTACGGACCAGCACCACGCTGAGAACCGCGGCCAGCAGCGCCCAGACCAGCGGCCAGCGGGCCGAGCGCCACAGCTCACTGCGCTGCCGATCCCGCGGTCGCCCAAGGTCGTGGTCCTGCCGCGTCTCGAAGTCAGCCCTGCGGAAGCCAAGCCAGGCGGCTAGCCCCGGAACGCACAGGGACGACAGGCCAACCTTCGCCAGCAGCCCGGGATTGCTGCTGAGACCGGGCAGCTCGAGCGCCGCTGCCGGAAAGGTCTGCAGCAGCAGCAGTTCCGCCAGCGCCCGCCCCACGAGCAGGCCGACGCAACCCGCTGCCAGCCCCAGCAGCAGCAGGGTCGCTGCGAAGACGGCAAAGCACCAGCGGATGCTGACGCCCTGGTAGAACAGCAGGCGTGTCATGGGCCACTGCCGGCGCAGCCAGAGCACCGCCGTCTGGTACAGCAGAAACCAGGCGACCAGCAGCGCCAGCAGGCTGAGCGCGCCGAGATTGAACAGGATCGAGCGCCCGAAGGCCTGCTCCGGCAGCTGCGAACGCAGCGTGCGCAGCGTAAGCGCGGCAAGATCCACCGGCAGGGCCATCCGGACCTCCGGCTCGAGCCCGGCATCCAGACCGGGCAACAGCAGCTGCAGCCAGCGACGCAGCGCTCCCGGCTGCTGGCCGGTGAACAGTACTACCAGATCGAGCTGCTCATCGTTGCGGCCAAGCAGCCGAACCGCCGTCGCGATGTCGGCATAAACGAAGGTCGTTGCCGTACCCATGCTGGTACTGGCAACAAGCCCGTCGACGCGTACCGTCGCCTGCGCGTTGCGGAGCTGATCCCCAGTCGCCCAGCCGGGGGCGCCGGCGACGAACACACCCTCGAGCAGGGGCAGCCCGCCCGCGCCATCGGTGCTCGGGCCGCGGTCAGCTGCCACGTCTCCAGCAGCACCACCAGCGGCGCTCATGGTCTGGAACGCCGGCCGATCGAGCGTCACCAGGGCCAGCCAGTCGACGCCGACGACCTGTACCGGTGCGCCGTTAAGCGTGGTTGTGCCCTGCACGACCGGCGTCATTGCCCGGACGTCCGGCCAGAGACCGTCACGCCAGCGGCGCCGCAGCTCGAAGTAGTCCGCCGAGCGGAGCTCCGCACCGCTCACCACGGCTTCTGCGAGGCGCAGGTGGGCGGGAATTCCGCGGTCGAGCGAAGCCACCAGCTCCTGCGTCAGCAGGTGCACGGCCACCAGCGACGCCGTGCCCAGCACCAGGCCGAGCACGGCAACCAGCAACGACCAGGGTGCCCGGGCGGCGAACCGCAGCTGCGCTCGAAACAGCAGACCGATCAAGTGAGATCCAGCCGCCGGTCGGCCCGTTCGGCGATCCGCGGATCGTGGGTCGCCACGAGCAGCGCGCAGCCGGTGTTTCGAACCTGGGTCCAGAGCGCCTGGGTCACCGCAGTGGCGTTCGCAGCGTCCAGATTTCCGGTGGGTTCATCGGCGAGGATCAGCAGCGGCTCCGGCGCCAGCGCGCGCGCTATGGCCGCGCGCTGCTGCTCACCCCCGGACAGCTGATCAGGAAAGGCCGACAAGCGCCGCTCGAGACCGAGTTCGATCGCCCGCTCCCGGGCGGCAGCGCCGAGGTCCGGTCGCTCGGCGAGCTTGAGGCTGAGCTCGATGTTCTCAGCGACCGTCAGCGTCGGGATCAGGTTGAAGAACTGAAATACGTAGCCGAGGTGACGCCGACGCAGCCAGGCGGTCTGCTCGGCGCTCTGCTGCCCGTAGCGGTACTCCCGCGCCGGCTGGCCGTCCGCGCCGGGCAGCCGCAGGCAGAGCTGGCCGTCTTCCGCCGGCAGCACACCGGCAACGATGTTGAGCAGCGTCGACTTGCCGGAGCCGCTCGGGCCCCAGAGCGCTACCGTCTCGCGTTCCGCAAGGTCAAAGGACAAATCCGCCAGTACGGCCCGACGCCGGCCGCCATCGTCGAAGCTGCGGGAAAGCGTCTTGATCTGCAGCAGCATCGGTTCAGCTCAGGCCCTCGGCACCGCATGCCCGAACTCGGCCATACCCTCGCTCTTGAGCGTGGCAGACAGCTCGTCCGGCAGGTGCCGTCGCGCCGCGACGTGGGCAAACACCGCTTCGCAGGAGCGCAGGCCGCGCAGCGAGCGCAGGGATTCCAGCGTCGGCGAAATCATCTTCCACTCACCGCTGGCAGCCCGCTGCAGCGCTGCTTCCGGGGTCGCCCAGGAGGCCGAAACGACCTCGTAGTCATGCGCATCGGCCTGCTGCGCCGGTGGCAGCTCGGCGAGAAAGAAGCGCGTATCGAAGCGCCGCGGTGCCGTGGGCGGCGTAAACCAGTGGCTGAAGTAATGCAGCGCTCCGAGATCGAGGCTGAGTCCCTGCGTCGTACAGAACGCCGCCAGCGACAGGCTGTCGTCGGCAACGTCGTCCCGGAAGTGCGCCAGAGCAAGCTGCTCGGCGCGTCCAAGCGGCCGGCCATCGCGCTGCGCGAAAATCACCCCGACCTCTTCGTAAGCCTCGCGCACGCAGGCCAGCCAGTACCGCATCGCATGGCGTTCGCCGAGCAGCGCATCGACGTCGACGGCGCTGAACGCCGGATCGATGAACGAATAGTCCGGGCGCCGCGCCAGCGCATCGTCCGCGGCGCTGACCTTGCCGCCGGGAAAAACATGCAGCGATGGAAAGTCGACGCGTCCGGGGCGTTCGGTCAGATACAGCTCGACGCCCTCGGGGCCGTTGCGGATCAGGACCAGCGTAGCGGCGAGCACGATGTTGCCTTCCTTCAGCGGCGGACAGGGCAGCGCGGTCATCAACCCTGCCCCGTCGCCGTGACCGGGAGCAGGCCGGTCCCGCGCAGGGAAAGCGCAGCGAACCGCCGCAAACGGAAAAGTGATAGCAAAATGATAGCTCTTGTTCGGCTCGGGTCCCTCAGGCTACATTCCAGCCATGGCAATGCCAAAAGATTCATGAGCAAGCCACAACCCTACCGTTTTGTGGTTCGGCTGCCGGCGGATATGAAGGACCAGATCCTCGAGGCGGCCCGGCTGTATCGACGCAGCATGAACTCTGAAATCGTTGCGCGGTTGCAGGAGTCTCTCGAAGGGCTGCCGCAGGTGCGCGAAAGCCCGGCAGACACCCCACTGAACCCAACCCTGGAGCAGGTGCTGCGCTCCGAGCTGAGCGTCGACGAAGCGGCGCTGCTGCGCTGTTTCCGCAAGCTCGGCAACAGCAAGCGGGCTGCGCTGCTGAAACTGCTGACCTGAAGCCCAGTGACACGTTCCGGCACGCCATGACCAATCCCCAGGGGCTCGAACAGCAGCGGCGTTACCAGTGGCTCGAGCAGCTGTTCGAAGGCGCCACGGCGCTTCCGCCCTACTTTCACCCCACCCTGTTCTGCATCATCGACGACAACCAGTCCTACCTGCACGGGCTCAGCGTCGAGCTGGACGATGAATGGCCCCATCTGGCATTCACACAACCACTGGAGGCTCTGGCCTACCTGAACGCCCGGGCGCGAACACCGCTGGCACAGCGCTGCATACAGGCGCTGCCGTCCGCCGGTGGCAACGCGCGATGCGAACTTAAGCTCGATCAGATCGAGCAGGAGATCAACGACACGCGACGGTTCGAGCAGGTCTCCGTGGTGCTGATCGACTACGCCATGCCGCGGCTCGATGGCCTCGGCCTGTCCCGCGCGCTCGAGCTGCCCTTTGCGCAGAAAGCCATGCTGACCGGTGTAGCGGAAGAGCAGACGGCAATCGAAGCCTTCAACGCCGGGCTGATCGACTACTTCATCAAGAAGCAGAGCGTCAGCAGCACCGGCTCGATCATCGAGCTGCTGCGCCAGCTGCAGGAAGCCTACTTTGCGCAGCAGAGCGCTGCGCTCATGACTGCGCTCGGCACGGAAGCGCCACAGTTTCTCAACGATCCGGCAATGATCGAGCTCATCCGCAACCGCATGCGCAGACAGCAGCTGGTCGAGTATTACCTCGTTGCAGAGCCCTCGGGGCTGCTCATGCTCGACGCCGACGGCGGGCTGGTTCGCCTGCTGGCGCTGAATCCTGCGGAGCTTGAGGCGCAGCAGACGCTGGCTGCCAGCTACGCGGCGCCGGCAGACGTGCAGCGCGCGCTCGCTAGCGGCACCGTTGTGCTCAACCTGTGGGATCATCCGCAGGAATACCCCGGCGGCGAGCCTTATCCCTGGCGGGAACGGCTGCTGCCGGCGGCCCGGATCAGCGGCAGCACCGACTGGTCAGTGGCCTGGGTCGAAGATCCGCCCACAGAAATCGACTTCGACCCCGTCCGTTGCTCTTTCAATGGTTTTCTCAGCCACCGCTACCCGGAGCTGCACCGGGACTGACCCGAATCGTTCAGCTCTGACCACGCCGATGCGCGGGGATCAGCGCTCGCTCCAGCCCCTCGAAGGCGAGCTCGGTCAGCACCGCCAGCCCGGCGGCCGGAACGGCACCCTGCAGGATCAGGCTGGTGTTGTTGAGAGAGAGCCCGGTCACGATCGGATTCCCGAGCCCTCCGGCACCAACGAAGGCCGCCAGCGTTGCGGTCCCGATGCAGATCACGGCTGCGGTGCGGACGCCGGCGAAGATGCTCGGTAAGGCCAGCGGCAGGTACAGGTGGCGCAGCTGCTGTCCTTCGCTCATACCGAGTGCGAGCGACACCCGGATCAGCGTCGGATCAACGGTCGTCAGCGCAGACAGGGTATTGCGGACGATCGGGAGCAGCGCATAAAGCAGCAGCGCGATGATGGACGGCAGGACGCCAATACCGAACACCGGCAGCAGCAGCGCCAGCAGCGCAATCGATGGCACGGTCTGCATGAGGCTGCAGCCGTACAGCACCGACTGCGCAAGGCGACGGTTGCGAAACACCATGAGGCAGAGCGTCAGCGCCAGGACGATGGCGAGGCCCAGCGCCATGCCGGTCAGGCGCAGGTGCTGCACGATGTTGCGCCACATCTCCGCCTGCCAGGTCTGCCCGGCAAAAGCCGCCGTGCCCTCTGCGTCCGTAGCGACGAGCCCCTCGGCCAGGAGAAACCCGCGCGCGACTTCGCCAAAACTCTTCCGTTCGAACACGACCTCTGCGTTGAGCGCCTGCATTTCTGCTTCGTCAATGGTACCGGCGAGCTCCGCCAGCGCAGCTCGCACGCCGTCGGGGACGTCGTTGCGGATCAGCGGTGCGGCGCGATAGTCCGGAAAGAAACCACGGTCATCCTCCAGGCTGACGAGCCCGTAGCGAATCAGCTCACCATCCGTCGAGTAGGCGTCGGTGACGTCGGCTGCCCCTTCCTCGAGCGCCTGATACGCCAGCGCATGCTCGATACCGAGCGGTGTCTGCGGCAGCCCGTAAAGCGCTGCCAGCCCGGGCCAGCCATCGAGCCGTTCCATGAACTCGTGGCTGAACACAAGCCGCAGCTCCGGCGCCGAAGCAAGTTCGCTGATAGTGGTGATGCCGCGAGCCTCTGCCAGCTCGCGCTTGAGCGCAATGGCATAAGTGTTGTCGAAGCCGAAGGGCTCGAGGAGCAACTGATTGCGATCGGCAATGCCGCGCCGCAGACGTTCAAGATCGGCGGCGGCCGACAGATCCTCAAGCTTCAGAATCGCTTGTGCCAGGGTGCCCGTGTATTCGGAGTACAGATCGATCTCGTTTTCCACCAGAGCGCTGTAGCAGATCAGCGTGCCGCCCAGACCAAAGCGCCGCTCGACCGCAAAACCCCGCGCTTCAAGCTGCTGCGCCATGATCTCTGCGAGCAGGTACCCTTCGCTGAAGTTCTTGCTGCCGATCCGGATCGTTTCTGCCGCACCCGCAGTAGCAGCAAGCAGCAGCATCGAAAGCGCCAGCAGGTGTAAACGCCAGCCACCCATCACAGCTGCTCGTTGACAAGCAGCCGGACGTAGTCGTCGGCGGGTTGCTGTACGACCGTCTCGGCGCTGGCATGTTGCAGCACGCTGCCATCGCGCAGGATCACCAGATCATCGGCCAGCCGCACGGCTTCACGCATGTCGTGGGTTACCAGTACCGTACTGACCGGCGTGCTGTCCTGCACCTGCTCGAACAGGCGGTAGACCTCTACCCGCGTGATCGGATCGATGGCCGAGAAGGGTTCGTCGAGCAGCAGCATGTCCGGCTCAAGCATCATTGAGCGGCACAGGCCGACGCGCTGCTGCTGGCCGCCGGAAAGCTCGTGCGGAAAGCGTTCCCCAAGATCTACGGTCAGTTCCATCGCCGCGAACAGCGCGCCCCTGCGGGCCTCGATCCGCGCTTCGGACCAGCCATCGAGACGGGCAATCAGATCCACGTTGTCGCGCACGCAGAGATGGGGAAAGAGGCCAGCGCCCTGCACCGAATAGCCGATGCGGCGACGAAAGGCCTGCACCGCCTTTCCGTTCGGGACGGGTTCACCAAAGATCCGCACCGACCCGGCATCCGCACGTTCGAGGCCATTGATCAGCTGCAGCAATGTGGTTTTGCCGGAGCCGCTGGCACCAACGATGGCCGTCGTTCTGCCTACCGGAAGGCGCAGCGACAGGGCCTTCAGCACCGTCAGCTCGCCATAAGCTTTGCTGACGGACTCCAGTTCAACGGCCGCTTCGCTCATGGCTACGGCCGCTACGCCGATGGCGCCGCATCGGCACCGCTGCTCCGCTCTGCAGGATACGCACGGCGCAGCTGCGCGCAGTGATCGGCAAGAGCGCTGAGCAGCGTCGCCTGACGCTGCGGATCAGCGCCCGGGGACTGCGCCAGCGCCTCGAGCCGCGCTTCGAGCGCCGGCAGGGTCATCCAGGGAACGTCGCGGCTGTGCAGCTTGGCCGCGACGAAGGCACGCCAGCCCTCGAGCTCCTCGGGATACAGCTGCTCCGGAAACTGTCGCGCCTTCAACCGTTCAGCCAGGGTGTAGAGGCGCGGATCGTCGAAGTCGAGGGGCTCGCAGTCACCAGCGTTGACCTGCTCGACGAAGGCGCTGCACCGGCTGCGATCGTCGTCCCGCAGAAAGCCCCCGTAGAGCGCCGCATCAGGATCACTTGCCGGCGCCTGACGTTGGTTGAACTGCTCCTGCCGCAGCTGGTAGACGCGACCGATCTTGCGCGCGAGCCCCGCGCCGCGGAGCCGTTCGGCGCGCTGGCGCACCTCGTTCAGATCGATGTTGAGCCGTGCCTGGTTCTCCGCCGTCAGCACGTTCAGCGGCGCAATGAAGGGACAGCGGTTCAGGCGTACCTCCTTGAGCGCTGGCCGCTGTTCCGGCTCGTCACCGAGCAGCCGTTCGCAGAGCTCCTCCGCCGAGAGCTCGTGCAGCGGCGCGTCGTCGGCGAGCAGATCGAACACGATGATCGAGTTCGTGTTCGTCGGGTGAGTAGCCAGCGACAGCACCGGCGCGCAGCCGAAGCGCTGTCGCGGATACATCCCGGAGACGTGAATCCGGATCTCTTCACCGATCGGCTCCAGCAGTGCCCGTACTTTCTTCTTGCTGCGGATGGAGAAGTG
>JBCDGJ010000182.1:0-10090 GCA_038757945.1 Pseudomonadota bacterium | reverse complement strand
GCGGCTGGAAACCAGACGCCTCGTCTTTACCGCGGAGAGTCCCGAGCTGGGGCTGGTTCTGCGTTTCGTCCCCGAAGCCCTTAAGGATGCTGATTATCTGGCGTTTGCGGGACTGCTCGCGCTCGACCCGAAAGCTCGCGTGTTTCAGCTGACCAAAGACCTCGGGGCGCCCCACGACCGGGCGATCAGCCTGTGGACGCGATCGTTTCTGGGCATCATGTACTTCCTTTCTCAATCGGTCGAAGTGCCCACAGCGGATCAGTCCGCGGGCAAAATCACCATTACGCGAGACAGCTCGAGCCGCCCTTTCGACTGGTCGGCTGTCACTGATGGGCTAATGCGGATTCGTTCCTCGCAGAAACGTCCGGAAAGCGCAGCGATCTCCGTCCGCTACCGGGGTAGCTGGTTCTACATCGACGATGCCGATCTGGACTCGAAATCCACCTTCTCGCTGCTCGGGCAGGTGTTCGCGCTGCAGTCTGGCGTGCCAACGGGACAGGCGCCGATTCTGACCCTCCCGGTGGGCGGCTGACCCACGGGACGCTGAGCATTGAGTAGCCCGCTTCGTCACCGCCTGTTATCGCTAGCCCTGCTGGTGATCCTCGGCATCTCGCCGGCCAACGCGGCGGAGCCGAATGATCTGCTGGATGCCCAGACGCGACTGGACCACATAGACGAGCTGATTGCCGCGGTGGACTCTGTTCGCGAATGGGACCGCGATGGCCTGAACACGCGGATCGATCAGCTGGCGATGGGGGTAATCGAAGCCGTTACCGCGCTGGCCCCGAACATCGTTGCATCGGGTGAGGCTACTGCGCGGGCGCAACTGCTGGAGCTGCTCGATCGTTGCGCGGTTCTTGCCAGAGCACGTGAGCGGTATCTGGAACGGCGAGCGGCCGCAGAGCGACAAGGCATCCTCAAGTTCGAAGAAACCGCCCAGGCAGACATTGCACGGGTATTCATCGACGATCTGCGCACCATGCGGTTGCAGTATTTTGGCCTCTACGTCGACCAGCTGGAAATGCGCAGAGCGGAGGATCTGCCCTCACCCCCCCAACTGGAAGAGATCCGCGCTGGGCTGCTCCTGTCCATTGAGCGCCGCATCGGTCATATTCGGCTCGATGCCATCTCCCTCAACAGCCTGCGCGAACAGCTCGACGAAGACGGCGAGGACGAAAACCTGCGTCTGGCGTACCGGCTGGTACATACGAAGCAGAATCGGAATCTTCGCAACCTTGAGCGCTCCCTGGATGCCGGCGAGCGACTCGCCGTCGATGTGGCAGAGGCCCGGGGGCTGCTGATACGGGAGCGCGGCCAGCTCGGCCTTGAGATTCTCGAGCGCGACGTCTTCGAAGGCCTCTGGACTGAACAGTTCAACAGCTTCCGTGAGGAGCTGACACGGGAAGGACCCGACGTTCTGTTCCGCCTGGCGCTGTTCTTCCTGATCCTCGCGTTGTCCTGGCTGGTGGCACGACTGATCCGCTATCCCCTGCGCGCGATGCTGGGGTACAGGCGTCTGAACGTCAGCAACCTGATGCGGGAAACGTTGCTTTCGGTGCTGGGTATCCTGGTCTTTCTGGCCGGGCTGCTGGTTGCGCTGTCGGCGCTCGGCCTGGCGCTGGGGCCGCTCTTTGCGGGTCTCGGAGTCATCGGGATACTCGTGGGCCTTGCCCTGCAGGAATCGCTTGGCAATCTCGCTGCCGGTGTGATGATCCTCATTTACCGGCCTTTCGACGTCGACGATCACATCCGCGTCGCCGGGGCGGACGGCATCGTCAAGCGCATGAATCTGCTCTCAACCACCATCATGTCCTTCGACAACCAGCAGCTCATGGTTCCCAACGGCCGGATCTGGGGTGACACGATCGTGAACCTGACTGCCAGCCACGTCCGTCGCGTCGATCTGCGCCTCAACGTCGCCTACCGCGAAGACATGGACCACGTGCATGAGGTTTTGCTCGATGAGATGCAGCAGCATGAAAGCGTACTCAAGCGTCCAGCACCGGACGTACATATGGTGGCCATGGAAGACTCCGCCATTGCGGTCATAGCGAAGCCGTGGGTGAAAACTGAGGACTACTGGAGCACGCTGTGGGACCTGAACCGGCGAATCAAAAAGCGTTTTGACGCCGAGGGGATCGAAATCCCCTTCCCACAGCGCGTGGTCACCCTACATAGCCCCACTGAACCCATCGAATGAGCACAGAAAGATCGCAGCTGGAAAAGCTGCTCAACACGCTGCGTCGCCGCCGCCCTCTCCCGCATCGAAGACGTCTTCCGTTCGCGTTCGTCTGGATAACCCTACTGCTGCTCGCTGGCTTCGCTCACGCCTCTGACCGGCCGAACATCCTTCTCATCTACGTCGACGACCTCGGCTACGGAGACCTCGGCAGCTACGGCCACCCGGTGCTCAAGACGCCGAACATCGATGCGCTGGCTAACGATGGGCTTCGGCTGACCAGCGCCTACGCGCCGTCAGCACTGTGCTCACCGTCGCGGGCCGGCCTGCTGACAGGTCGCCACCCCTACCGTACCGGCATTAGAAGCTGGATCCCCGAAGCCAGCGGCGTGTATCTGCGCGACGAGGAAGTCACGCTCGCCGAGCTGCTCAATGAGGTCGGCTATGCGACGGCGCTCATCGGGAAGTGGCATCTCAACTCGGACCTGGCGAGCGCTGACCAGCCGCAGCCGACGGACCAGGGCTTCGACTACTTCTATGGCCACAATGCCTTTCAGATTCCGCACAACCACAATCCGACAAACGTCTACCGGGATCGCACGCGCCTGCCGCCGCAGGAGGGCTATACCGCTGACCTGTACGCAGGCGAAGCAATTCGCTGGCTCGAGGCCCGCGACGACGACGAACCCTTCTTCCTCTACCTGAGCATGGCAGAGCCGCACACCACAATTGCCAATCCGCCGGAGTACAACCAGATCTACGCGGAGTACACACGGGGTCCGATCGCGCCGATTGAAAGCGGCCTCAAGCAACCGCCTAAGGCTGCGCTGCTACCGCGCGGGCCGGGCGAGTACTACGCCAACATCACCTACCTGGATGCCCAACTCGGCAGGGTCCTCGGCTGGCTGCGGGACCATGATCTGGATGAACAGACGGTGGTCGTGTTCTCGAGTGACAACGGGCCCGTCACCAGTCGTTGGATCAACTGGTGGGAGGTCAATGCGCACGGCAGCACCGGCGGCTTGCGAGGGCGCAAGCACTTCCTTTACGAGGGCGGCATCCGCGTCCCCACGATCATCCGTTACCCGGCGTTGATTAAGCCGGGCACCACTTCAGACGTTCCCGTCGTCGGCATGGATCTGTTTGTCACCCTGGCCCGGCTCGGCAATGCCAGCCTGCCAGACGATCGTGCCATCGACGGCATCGATCTCGAGCCCGTGTTCAGCGGCGGTGCGCTACCCGAACGATCGCTGCTCTGGGCGCTGGATTCCGTGTCAGAGCTCGAGTTCGCGGTGCGCCAAGGCGCCTGGAAACTGCTCCTCGACCGGGAACGGTCGCCCCGGGAGCTCTACAACCTGGCCGAAGACCCGCTCGAACTCTTCAACCTGCTCGCCACGGAGCCGGTTCGGGCCAGCCGCCTGCAACAGCGTGCCAGCGCGCTGCTCAAAGACATCGACAGTGACCGGCTCCGACCCCGCTAAGCCGTGCTCAGCGCCCGGCCGCTGGCATCGGCCGCAGAGCGCTGAGCACCGCCAGCCGCCGCCCCTCACGGTCGCTCTGGCGTCCTGCTCCTGACTCGACGTCAATCGCCACGACACGCCCTCTATCCCCAGCAACTTGACCAGCGGCACAGTTCACGCGCAGTAGTGATCGCCAGAACCGGGCTAGCAGTTGGCAAAGATCCTCGATTATGCTCTGGCTACGTTCAGGAGGTTCCGCAGATGTCATTTACTGCTAGCGAGTGCAAGTCCTTTCTGGACAACCCGACCCAATGGCTCGACAGCGTCGCCATTTCGGTCTCGAACTTGATCAGCACACCCACGATCAAGGGCAAGCCAGACAAACTGACCTTCCGGGCCTCAGCAGGAAACGGCTTCCGCGCGGCAGGCACAAAGGAAACGCCCATTCCCGTCTATATGTTGACCAAGGCTAAGGAGGGCGAGGCCAGCTTCGATGCCTACATCGCCGAATACCACCAAGGCGCGACAACGCCGACGCTGTTGGGCCATGAAGCCGACCTCTGCTTCACCGCAAACATGAACGGCTGCACCTTCGGCATTGGCTCACAGGCGAAGCCCGCGGACACATTGCTGGTCTCCCACGGCAACGCGGCGGGATCGGATGGACTGAAGGGTCTCTCCGGTGTCGTAAAACCTGAGGCCATCAGCAGCATCCAGAACTCCCTGCAGCACACCTGGGCGCGGGAACTGCACGCCGAAGGACAAGTCTTCGAGCCGGAGCACTATCGCACTAACGGCCGGCAATCGATCACCTTTGGCTGGCGCGAACCCGGCAAGAAGTGGAAGTTCTACTTCCAATCCTACGAAAAGAAAGCGGGTAACAAATGGCTGGTCTATGGCGTTAGTCCGGTAAGCACCAACCAGATTCAGGACCACTCTACCCAGTAGCCGATAGCTTGGGCTCGTGCCCATTGCGCCTAAGGAGACCGGCCATGACACTGACCACCAGATTCGTTTCCGAGAGAGAGCTGGTTTACTCACCCAATGCCCTTGGCTTTCCAAGCATCGGAGGCTGCCACGCCATCTGCTATGTGACCGGTGCGGGCCTGTTCGGCTATCACAACTATGGTGGCGAAACCAAATCTCAGTACGAAGATCGCGCCAAAGCGTTCAGGACCTTCATCAACGGGCATGCGAGCGGTCCCGCCGGCGGAACCGCGCTCTACGGTGCGTGCTTCCTGAGCCCAAAGGCATCGGGAGGATCCTGGCGCGCCTACGGCATCCCGGGTCGTGACAAGTGGGTCGCGGAACTGCAGGCATTCGCCGATGCCGTTGGTTTTACCGGTCCGGTCTACGGTATCGATCTAGGCAAGTCGCCGGCACTGGCAGACGGCTGGAAGGGCTCCGCTTACGTCGAGTTCACCAAGGTCAGCGAGAAGTGCGTTGTCCAGATCAAAGCCTGGAACGAAGGCGACAAGTCAACGGGCACCAACGGCGACCACGTCAATATCCAGTACAACGCATCAGGTGCAGAGATCGAAAACCAGACCGGCACCACCATCACCAACGTGACCCGCAATGGCGTTAAGACCGTCTACCCGGAACAGCTCGCCTGAAGTTGCTCGCTGTCAGGACGCGCCATCCCCCTTTCCGTACACCTCGGTTCTGCTGCACCGGGCCGCGGGGTAGACCCGAGAACCAGACCGGCGCCCGCAGCGCCGTCACCAGACGTTGAGCAAGCAAACCATGCTGACCTACGCAAAGAAAGGCAAAGTGGCACACATCATTCTGGACGACGGTAAAGCCAATGCCGTCAGCCATGCTCTGATCGACACGCTCAATGACGCGCTGGATCAGGCTGAACAGGAGGCCAGCGCAACGCTGCTGCAGGGGCGCGAGGGAAAGTTTTCAGCCGGCTTTGATCTTCAGGAAATTGCCAAAGGCCCCGACGCCGCCAGCGCGCTGGTCAACAAGGGCGGCCTGCTGCTGCTGCGCCTGTTCAGTTTTCCGCAACCGGTCATCGCAGCATGCACAGGGCATGCGGTTGCTGCGGGCGCCTTTCTGTTGCTGGCGAGCGACACACGGATCGGTATCGAGGGTCCGTTCAGGATCGGGCTCAACGAAACGGCAATCGGAATGACCCTGCCGGAATTCGGCCACCAGCTGGCGATCACACGGCTGCAGCCCACGGCGCTGACGGCGAGCTTCGTACAGGCCCAGCTGTTCAATCCGCAGCAGGCGCGGGAGGTGGGATTTCTTGATCAGGTCGTCAGCGCGGACCAGCTTGCGGCCACCGCCCTTGCCGTCGCCGATGAGCTGGCGGAGCTTCCCACCGCGGTGTACGCCGCGAACAAACGTGATATTCGAAGGGACGCTATCGCCGCCATGCAGGCCAGCTTCCAGTGACCGCGCGGTTCCCGCGACCGTAGACTTTCTCGGTGCGCACTCACCGAGCAGCACTGCGGCAACGTTGTCGTAAGCGGATCGATCGCCGCCCTGCGCAGCATCGGTCGCTGCACTCCCGCGCGCATCGATGTGATTCGGCTCGTGGGCGGCAGCACGCTTCAGGTGCTCGAAGACCAGCTATCCGGGTCAGTCCAGGTCGTCCTCCGGCGCATCCGTCAGTCGATCCAGGTTCGGCGCTACCCTCAGCACCGTTTCCGCCGACAGATCGCGCGCGCGCCGGACCGTACCATCCCCAAAACGCTCGTCCAGGGCGTCGATGATCCGTTCCAGCCGATCGTTCACCGGCGCGGCGGCAGGGTCAGGCCCGTCAGCGCCGCCAAACAGATCGAGTTGCTCAGTATCCGCCTCGGGCGTCAGATCGAAGGTGCCAATGCCGATCAGGCGGAAGGGTCCGGGGTGCATGACCTCCTTCAGCAACAGCTTGGCAGTATGGGCCAGCACCGCCGCCGTATTGCTCGGCGTGATCGATACCTGTCGGCTGAGCAGCTTGAAGTTGGCATCTTTCAGCTTCAGCCGCACGCCGCCGGCGAGCCAGCCCTTGGCCCGCAGACGGCGGGCCAGGCGCTCCGCGCTCTGGGTCAAGTGCGCCTCAATATCGCGGTGATCGACGAGGTCCTGCGTCAGCGTGCGCTCGGAGGACAGGCTCTTGGCCCGCCGTGAACGTTCCACCGGCCGGGGATCCAATCCCTGGGCAAGGGCCTTGAACCGCATGCCCTGCGAGCCGCAGGCCGCGATCAGAGCCGACTCGCTGGCCGCCGCCACATCGCCCACCGTGTGCCAGCCCGCGGCTTCGAGCCGGGCCTGGGTCTTCGGTCCCGCACCCCAGAGACGACTGACCGGCTGCGGCGCCAGCCATTCCGCGGCGTGCTCCGGCGGGACAATGGTGACGCCGTTGGGCTTGCGATGGCCGCTCGCAACTTTCGCCACGTACTTGGTACCGGAGACGCCGACCGAGATGGTCAGCCCTCCGGTGGCCTCTAGAACGGCCTGCCGCAGCTGCTCGGCCATCTCTGCTGGGCGGCCGAAGATGTGCTCAGTCCCGGTCATGTCGAGAAACGCTTCGTCGAGGCTGATGGGCTCGACGTTCGGCGAGAAGTCTCGAAAGACGGCCATCACCTGCGCCGACAGCGCCGTGTAGCGCTCGAAGCGCGGCGGCCGCACGACTGCCTGCGGGCAACGCCGCAACGCCTCGGCCATGGGCATGGCGCTGCCAACGCCGAAGGGCCGCGCCTCGTAGCTCGCGGTCAGCACGACCCCGCGACGACTTTCGGGGCCGATCAGCAGCGGCTGTCCGACCAGGCTCGGATCGTCGAGCTGCTCCGCTGATGCATAGAACGCATCCAGATCCGCATGGGCAACGACAGTAGGCCAGGTGCTCGTCATCGGGGGAGAATAACGACGGGGAATCGGGCTGTCAGGGGTTGCTGGCCCACCCGCGGATCAGAGCATCCACTGCTCCACGTCAGGCGGACTTAGGCTGCAGCGGATGAGCGTAGCTGCCGTTTGCTGTCAGAGAGGCGCTGGTCGGCGCTGCAGCGGTCGCTCAGGCCGGTGGCGCGAGCGCATCCCATTGCGCCCAGGACACGGCGCGGCCGGGGTATGCGACGTTGGCAAAAGGCCAGGTCGATGCCACCCACGCCTGGACCCAGGCATAGAGCTCTGCGTCAAAGCCAGCGTCGTATTCCGCCTGGGTGACCCAGAGCCGCACCACCGCGTCGTAGTCGCCGCGATCGCTCGGGCTGACGTACACACAGCCCCGTTCGCGAGTGCCATCGGCGGTCAGCACCGCATAGGCAAAGGACTCCCGGTTCTGGAAGCGCTGCTGCTCATTCAGCATGTCCTGCATGGCATCGGCATCGGTAATGCCTTCCCTCGGCCAGCCAGTGCTGCGGGTAAAGGTCTTCTGCAGATGCTCGATCGACGCCATGTAGGCCTCGTAGTCGATCGTGACGAGCTCCGGGCCGAGCGGAACGACTGTAAATTCGGCCGTTTCGACGCGTACCGGCGGCTCGAATTCCGGCGGCACGAAGACGTTATCCGACGCAGCTGCCGTTGCCGGCGCGGCCTCATCCCCCACGCCGGCGCCGGCCTCCACCGCCGGGGCGTCGGTCGGTGCCGCGGACGGTCCTTCCGCGCATCCGGAGAGCAGCGCAAGCATGAGCGCTGCCGCGATCGAGCTGGCGCGAAGCACGCTGATGGCTCCTCCACTCAAAGCTAGAGGTCCTTCAGCTTCTCGTCGGAGTAAAACGCCAGAGCAAACTGCGTCGGAATGGACAGCGATACGCCTTTGCCAGCACCCACCGACTCGACCCGGTCGGCGTCATGGAAAGTGCCGAAGATCCGATCCCAGATAATGATCTGGCAGCCGTAGTTTTTGTTGCTGTTCACCGGATGGTTCGAGTGATGCACGTGATGCATGGACGCGGTTGCAAAGAACAACCCATAGAGTTTATTGCTGACCAGCGGCAGGTTGGCGTGGTTACAGATCCCGTTCCAGAAGCCGAACGCGGCGGTCACGGCAATCACGTCGTCGGTTGCACCAAACAGGCCGAGCACGATGGGCGTGCCCAGGCTCAACGCCAGCCACTCCAGCGGATGAGTACGATCACCGCGGGCCGCGCTCATCTTGGTGATGTGGTGATGTGTTGCGTGAATCCGCCACCAGAAGAGGGTCTCGTGCTGGATCCGGTGCAACCAGTAGTAGATGAACTCCGCTGTTGCCCGGACGAACAGCGCGGCGAGGATCAGGCCGAGTGCCGACTCCGGAGCCAACGTGAAGGGCATTGCCGACGCGTCGCGCAGCCAGTCGAAGGCATGCGTGATCGGCGTTTCGTAGTAATCATCGTAGAGTGGCACCCAGATGAATGCGGCACCGGCGAGCCAGAAAGCGTCTTCGGCGAGCTCTTTCGGCTCGAGGATCCAGTCTTTGCGTTTTGGCCAGACCCGTTCCAAAAACAGCAGGAGCGGCAGCGGCAGGATGATCATGATCGTGGTGAACAGATCCGGATTGATCCATTCCGTCGTGATCGCGGTGGCCACCGCCAGCATCGAGCCGAGCACCAGAACCGGCTGCGCGAGGGACCAGACCAAGCGGCTGCGCTCCGTGTGCTGGTACTCGCCCGGCGCCACTTCTGGCGCATCGCTCACTGCCTCGCTGGCGGAAGGGGTCGGAAGGAGCACTTCGGGCTCCAGCGCCTGATCTGACATCTCACTCACCTGTTGGTCCATTGCGGCCTGACAACGCGCGCCCGAACCGTCCTGCCCGTAGCTGCGCGGACACGTGCTGGCTACCTATAATCCTGAAACTGCTTTGAAGGCAGCAAGAATCGCGCCGGGTGATCGCTACGCGACGCACGAAAAAGAAGCATCAACAAGCACCAAGCTGGAACGCCACGGGCATCCTTCGCAGCGCACCAGCGGCGCATCGGGCTGCGCAAAACGTACCCAAGGGGCCTCTGAGATGCCTGAAATGTTCATCCAGGCCCCCTGGCTGCCCAATCCGAAGGTGTTTCAAATGCCTGCCGCCACGAACGGCAATTGATCGCCATGCGGACGATTGATCCAGATGCATACCTGCCTCGTGAGCGGGCGCTCGCTGCGCTACCGTTGGGCGTTGCACGCCCCGTCGATTCGCGCCACTTTGGTGCTTGGTGCTGCGCTGCGCACCGCCGAGCAGTGAAGGTACCGTCGCCACACTCGATGCGCTTGAGCGCTGCAGCCGGTTTCACTGGGTCGTCATAGATCGCTGGTACATCTGCGCGCTCGTTTCTGACTGCTGAGTGCGAGATGTCCGATTGCCGTGCCTTGGTCCTTGCGGTAGCGCTTTGGTCCCTGGCTGCCATCAGCCAGGCCCGGGACCCCTACATAAGCGAGTTTCACTATGACAACGCCGGTGCCGACGTGGGCGAGTTCATCGAGCTGGCGGGCCCAGCTGGCACCGAACTGACCGGCTACGAGCTGGTGCTCTACAACGGCAACGGCGGCG
>JBCDGJ010000181.1:0-10193 GCA_038757945.1 Pseudomonadota bacterium | reverse complement strand
GCTCAACGCGGGGGGGCGACCGATACAGCCCGTCGACTGGAATTAACTACCAGCAAAGAAACTGGGGTGAGCAGGACCAACACATTCCCGAAGACCCGCTGCCTGCCACTGATGGGCGTTGGACAGCAGATCGCGCGACTCTTCATGACGTCGCATCCACTATCGATCGGACAGCGTGGCAACCTTGGTCAAGCGGCTCGGCTTCGATCCCCGATAGACGCTTCTTCCGTCCGCCTGGTAGTGCTCAAGAGTGGTTGCCATTTTTGCGGCGATCGCAGGATGGTCTTCTAAAACGTTACTCGTCTCGCCTGGATCTGCGGCGAGGTCATAGAGCTGCCAGGAGTCTTCCTGGCAAGGTTCGCTGCGAGAAAACCCACCGCTCCCACATCCCAGTATGAGTTTCCAGTTTTCCTGCCTGACGACGAAGTAACCCTCGTCGGAGTGCAGGACGATCGCTTCGCGAGAATTCTGGTCAGCCGATCCATCCTCAGTAAGGGCTGAAGCAAAACTGGCGCTGTCTTCGGCGGCGTCTTCTGCCAGGGCCGTACCTGTGATTTCCGCCAGCGTTGCGAACGAGTCAACGAGGCTGATGGTGCGATCACTAACCCGATCACCGGCGATCTGCCCAGGCCACCTCGCGAGGAAGGGAACGCGATGCCCGCCTTCCCATGCATCCCCCTTGATTCCTCGCCAGGGGCGCGAGGGGTTGTGGCCAAGGGCCCGAACAGAATTCAGGCCCCCGCTCATCGCTTCGCCGTCGCGCGCAGGCGACCCATTGTCGCTGGTGAACATCACTAACGTATTATCGTCGAGCCCAGTCGCCTTCAGGGTGTCGATCAACGCGCCCACCATTTGGTCCAGTTGGAAGACGTAGTCGCCGTAAGCTCCTGCGTTGCTGTGTCCCTGAAACTCAGCTGCCGGTGCGATTGGCGTATGTTGGGCCGTAAGCGACACGAAAAGAAAGAACGGCTGTTTTGGCCTGCTCCCGCGAGACTCGATGTAAGCAATTGATCGATCGCGGATCGCTGGCATGACCGCGTCAAGCTTCCAGTTGGGCGCCATAACGCCCGGCGCGCCGAACATCGATGCCGGTTTCTGCAGTGTTGGAGTCTCAAGAACCCGATCATTCTCAATAAAGGTGTACGGCGGGTAGTTCGGCACATCATCCCCGAAGTAGGAGTCAAAGCCGGTGCCGAGGGGACCGCCTGAGAGCGGCTGGTCAAAGTCGATCCGATCGCCCGTGTCGCCTCTCTTCGGTTGGTATCCATCTATCCCCGGCCACTCCCACCCAATATGCCATTTCCCGATCAGAGCGGTGTGGTAACCGCGTTCTTTGAGCGCTTTCGGGAGCGTGAGGCGCTCTGGCTCGATTAGTGGCCGCTCCCATTCGAAAAGCACGCCACGCTGGAGCCGCGTGCGCCAGCTATAGCGACCCGTCAGAATCCCGTAGCGTGTTGGCGAGCAAACGGCGGACGGTGAATGGGCATCCGTAAACCTGACGCCTTCAGCCGCGAGCGCATCGAGGCTAGGTGTCGGAATCTGCGATTCCGGATTTTGAACCGCCAAATCCCCATAGCCCATGTCGTCAGCCAGGATGAGCACTACGTTCGGGGCAGGCCGTGTGGTTGAACATCCGCTTGCCGCAAGCAGGATGCACAACAGTAGTAGCCTCGTGGCAGTCACACGTTTTTCTCCGCGGGCTTGGGGGCTTGAAGGTCGAACTGTTGCGGGTTGCAGGGAATCACCGGACAGCGCTCGAACGCTCAGCTGTATTGGTCACCAGCATCGACGACGCCATGCAGTCGCCGGAGGCTAACCTACCGGCACTGCCTTGGGAACGCCCTACCCGGGCCGCGAAGGGCACGATGTCCCGCCACCCGTCATCACCTACGCTTAATTCACAATTCGCAGCCTGTATCCACTGATCGACGAGAGCAATCGGTTCAGATCAGCTTTGAGGTTCGGAGGGCACTCGTTCTTGCTGGGTGAGACCGCGCGTCGGCGCCTTGCCACGCAGCACAAGACAGCCTGTTCGACCCGAGATCAGGGAAGAAATCAAGGGTCGATCTCAGCTTGGATAGCACCAGATTGGATAGAGTCAGCTTGGATGGAAACCGCTGGCCCCAGCGTGTTTGCTGATCTGGGTCCAAGCAAAAACGCATCTCCACCCAATCGACCGGCTTTGTATGCAGCCTTGATATCGGCGATCTCTTCTGCAGTTCCCATGACAAACGGCCCGTCTTGAATATAGGTCTCACCGATGAGACCACCGTCGAACAATGCGAACTGCACCGGCTCACGCGAGGGATTGTCGAGACGAACGTCCGCGGCATCGCCAGCGTTGATTGCAAGCGCTTGACCGGACGCCAGGGACCGAGCCTCCGCACCGACAACGATATCCAAACTTCCTTCGATCGCGTGGATCCAGATGCCTCGCTTGGCCTTCGACCGATGAGAAAAGCGACCGCCCTCCTGGAGGGTGCCGTCCAAAATCGTCATCGGAAGCGCTGGGGAAACGGCGCCCCTGACACCATGGGACTCGCCCAGGGCGACCCGCACACGATAGCCCGCGGCGCTAAGCACCGGCATGTCTTTGGCTCGCACGAGAAGGGACGCGGGGGCTTCGAACCGGCGAACCTGCGGCACGTTGACGAACACCTGCAATCCGTGGGTGCGAGCACCCTCTCGGGGGGCCTCATCATGAACCGCGCCGCTGCCGGCGCTGAGCCAGTACAGGTCGCCGGGATGCAGATCGAAATCATTGCCCAGGGAGTCACGGTTGTGAAAGCGTCCCTCGCTGTCTTCAAACAGCAGCGTTACAGCGGACATCCCGGCGTGCGGGTGGGCGCCAAAGGTAGGTTCCGTCATGACGTAGTGATCGACCATGACCAGTGGGTCCATCACCGCTCCGACGTCTCGGGCACGAAAGCTGCGCGCTTCGAATCCGTTTCCGACCGTGAGCTCAGCTCCGTTTTGGGGGGCGGATACAAGAGCCGTGGCTTGGGCTGCAGAGCCCTGTGAGTAGTCAGCTGCCGGGTTGATTGCGTTCATCCTTTAGTCCTCGATTCGGTTCGAAGAGAGAATACGGGCAGGACAATAGGCTCGAGAAGTGCCAATATTTTGAATTATAGTTCCATTTTCAGAACAATTTGTGGGTAGCTCAATGACGACGATTGACCTGAACGATTACTTCTACTTTGTGCACGTCGTCGAAAAGGGCGGGTTCACGCGTGCGGCCGAAACGCTGGGAATCCCGAAGTCACGACTCAGCCGGCACATCGCACAGCTGGAGGAACGCGTGGACGCAATCCTCATCCAACGGACAACGCGCCAGTCCAGAATCACCGAACTCGGCGCAGTCTTCTATCATCACGCACGCGCGGCCATCGACCAGGTCGAACTGGCTGAAGCCGCCTTGCAGCGGAGGAAGAACGTGCTTTCCGGAAACGTCACGTTGAGCTGCTCGGTAGGCATCGCCCAGTTCGCCTTAAAGGAACTGGTGACTCGATTTCTCAAGGACAATCCACAGGTGACGGTCCTGCAACAGGTAACCAACCAGACCGTTAATTTCGTCGCCACCGGTGTCGACCTGTCCATCCGCGGACACACGGGCCCTTTGCCGGATTCAAATCTGATCCAGCAACGGCTGGCTGTGGTTGAGTGGAATCTGTTTGCCTCCCCGAACTACCTCCACGAGGAGTCACCGCTCGCAACTCCGACGGATCTCGAAGACCATCAGACGCTTGCCCTCGGATGGCAAGCACCCTCCGGCCATTGGAAGCTGGAACACAAATCTGGAACCACGGCAGAACTGCAGATTTCGCCGAGGCTCAAGAGTGAAGATATGGCCACTCTGAAGCAGGCTGCAAAGGAAGGTCTGGGCGTCGTAGCGCTGCCTGCCTACACCTGCCGCAATGAGTTGGCAGCGGGTCAGCTGGTCAAGGTGTTGCCAGACTGGCATGCCGGGCGCGCCAGCCTCACCCTGGTCATGCCTAAGCGCCGCGGCTTCGCGGCACCTGTCGAGGCGCTCCGGCAGTTCATCCGAGCAGAACTTGCTGGCTTTGTGGCAATGACCTGAGATGCAAGCCCCTACCTTTAGCCAGACCGGCCAAGCCGTTAGCGAGTCGCGGCAGATAGCATGGCTGCATTCGCCATACAGTGGGCACCCACGAAACGCGGCTCCGTTGTGCCGCTATCCGCCAGGTAGCGCTGCCCTAAGCATGATCAGCCACGATATTGATGCGCGCATCGTGCTCCAGAAGCGCTTTGAGGGCGATGACGAGCTGGTTGAAACCTTTGGTCGAATCCAGAGCCGCTGCGGTTACTTCCTCGTCAGATCCGCTGAAGCCGCTTTCTTCGATGAACAGCTTTGAGGCGCCCTCATTCGAGGGCTCGATGAGCCAGCTGACCTCAGTAAACTGTTCGCCCTCACCCCACTCGAGTTGGATTTTGTTCGGCCGAGTCAGTTCTTTGATTCGGACTTCGATGCCGTACGCATCGTCATCCTCACCGATGTACCAATAGACCGTTTGCCCCTCAGACAAACCGTGATCTCGGCGGGTAAACCAGAACCTGCTCATCGTCTCAGCGTCGACGAACGCATCGAAAACCGCTTCAGGCGTTGCGCGGATCATTACCGAAGCGGTTGCAGCAAGTCTCAGCATAAAATTCTGTGATCCCTTTCAACGCTCGTTCCATCAAGCAAGATCAGACCCGTCCTGACCTGCAGGACCGATCAACACCGGTCACTGACCAAGGTGCTGCAAAACAAAATCAGCCCGGGATCTGACATCGGTTAGAGGCAGCAAGACTACCTCGTAGCCTACTGACGGATACACGTGCAGCAGGCGCTCGTACTCCAGCACCGCTTCTGACAGCGGGTGTCGCCGTTCCTCGTCATTGACGTAAATCTCCGGCCACGGCGGCGCCAGGAAGACCTTCTGGTGATAAGTCCGTTCAGCGTCCAGCAATGCGGAGATAGGCGTGCCGGTCAGGTGGGCCAACCCGGCCGCTGCATCGATGAGGCCCCTATCGCAGAATGCCCAGCGTCCGGAGCCGTCAAGCTCAACCAGGTCGCTACGGGCCAAGTCCATCGCCTTTCGCAGGAACGCTTCAGCATCCAACCAGGGAAGCGCCGTTCCCCCACACTCGCGCTCTTCCGCAACAATCCGCCGGCCCGGCTCGGTCACAGTCTCGTGCCCGCGGCTGGCCAACTCATCGACCAACGTAGATTTACCGCCGCTGGAGCATCCGGAGATCACCACAATGCTCACGATGAGTCAGGTTCCGAATGGCTGCGTTCACTACCCAACCTTCGCTAGGCCCGCATGGAAGCCTCTTCTTCTCGCTCCGGTTCCAATACGAATCCCTCATAGCCCCGCTCTGCTACGTCAGACAGGCGATCGAAGAACTGAGAACCGCGCAGGTGCGCCAGGAACTGGCGCGGCTTGCCGGGAACGTTCGCCCCCACGTACCAGGAGTTCGTCAACGGATACAACGTTTGATCGGCCATCTCGTTGATCTCCCGATCCCAGTCCGTTGCCGCCCCCTCGGTGGCTTCTATTGCGCCGAGCCCTTTCTCCCTGAGGTGAGCAATGCAGTCGGCAATCCAATCCACGGTCCGCTCGCCGCCAAGCGGCATGGTGTACAACACCCCAGGCGACGTCGGGCCATGGACCATGAAGAGATTGGGAAAGCCCGGTATGGTCGTGCCCAGATAGGTGCCGAACCGTTCTTTCCACTTCTCTTTGAGCGGCACACCGCTGCGCCCTTTCGGATTGATGTTCAGCATGGAGCCAGTGACCGCATCGAAACCGGTGGCCAGCACCAGCACGTCGATTGCATGTTCGCCCTGTTCCGTGCGTACGCCAGCCTTCGTAAACGCTACGATCGGGTCTTCGCGCAGGTCTACCAGCGTGACGTTGTCGCGGTTGTACGTCTCGAAGTAACCGTTGTCGAGAATCAGCCGCTTCGTGCCGAAGTGGTAGTCGGGCAGCAGCTTGTGCGCGGTCTCGGGGTCTTTCACGATCGCTCGGATTTTGCCGCGTACGAAGTCGGAGATTTCCTGGTTGAGCTCCTCCTTCGCCAACACGCCCCGGAAGCTGTTGATCGAGAGGTGGATGCCGCCTTGTTCCCAGAGCTGCTCGTAAATGGCGTGGCGCTCTTCGGGCGTGTAATCGGCCGCTCGCCGCCGGGTCGTCTTGAACGGCCATCCGCCGCGCCGGTACATCGACGTCCGGAGTTCGTTCCAGTCCTTGCGACATCGGTCCAGCTCTTCCCTCGACAACGGTCGATTGCGCGCCGGGAGCGAGTACTGGGGTGTGCGCTGAAAGACCGTGACCTGCGCGGCTTCCTTCGCAAGTTCCGGAATGGCCTGAATGGCGGAGGAGCCGGTGCCGATCACACCGACGCGTTTACCCGCAAAGGAGACCGGTTCATGCGGCCAGCGGCCCGTGTGGTAGCACTCACCGGCAAAGTCGTCGATCCCCGCGTAGTCAGGCTTGTTGGCGACGAAGAGCGCACCTGTCGCACAGATCAAGAACGGAGCCGACACGAGTTCGCCGCGGTCCGTTTCGATCGTCCAGCGTTGCGTGGATTCGTCGTAGCGTGCGTCCCGTACCCAGGTTTCGAGCTGGATATCTTTCAGCAGGTTGAAGCGCTCGGCAAAATGCTCCAGGTAAGCGAGCACCGACGCCTGCGAGGTCTGGGTTTCAGTCCACTCCCACTCATCAACGAGTTCCTGGGAAAAGGTATAGGCGTAAAACGGACTGCTCGGCGCATCAACCCGGGCACCAGGATAGCGGTTGTACCACCAGGTCCCGCCTACTCCGCCCGCACCATCGAACACACGCACGCGGAGACCCATCCTGTCGCGCAAGTGATGCAACGCGTACAAGCCGCTGAAGCCCGAACCGATGATGATAGCGTCGTACTGCATCGAGTTTTCAGACATAGAGCTTTCCCCTCGCCGCTTGTCCATCACGTACATGCCCGGATCGCCTCGTGGCTCCGGACCACCACGTAAGCCTGAGGATAACGCCTGGTAGCTACTCGCTGCAGCGAAGATTTCCTGACCTGATCTGATCCGGGCACCGCAGCCTTAGCTGCAGCTGTTGCCACTACACTTCGGATAACCATCAGAACAAGCATGCAGATCGCTTAAGCTGTGCCTGTTGCCCGTCACTTCGCATTCAATGAGTAAGGGTCAATCCTCGCCATAAACGCCTTCAGCAATTTTCGTTCGTCCGCCGCCAAGGGACTGAGGATGTCGCCAATCACGGAAGTCAATGCCACCTGAATCCGATCGACAGCACTCCGCCCCTGACGGGTCAAGCTCAACAAGCTGACTCTCGCATCCGCTGCCTCTGTGGAGCGCTCAATCAGTCCTTTGCTTTCCAGGCTCTTGATCGCCCTGGTCATCTGCGACTTATCCCGGCCCATCAGCCTGGCCATGAACTGTATGGGTGCGGGCTCAACATCGGCGAGCGTCAACAGAATCATCCCGCCCCCGGGCCCAACGTTTTCTGCGTCAAACTCCGAAGCTCGAGCCTGGAGCCCGCTGTGAATGCGGCGCATGAAGCGGTCGATATGGATAGCGATATCGGTGTCTTGCATAGGCAACCAATTTTAGTTGACTTTATCCACTAGTTAACTGATAGTTGATAAAGTCAACTTAACGAAGCCAACGGCGCTCCGCAATCGATCGGACGGGCTTCCAGTGCTATTCACATCCTTTCAACGCGACGAGGTCTCGCTGTGTCCAGTGCTAAATTGTCAGCTGTTCGCGCTGCTGCCGTTCTGTGGGTCATCTGGGGACTGGTCCACGCGCTTGCAGGCGCTATCGTCCTTAGCGGCGATGCCACAGCAGGCTTTCAGGCGATCGCAGACGCGGTGGATCCAGCACTGTTGGTTCACAGCTACCATCAGGCCGTCGGTGGCATCCTCAACCAGCACGGGTGGAACCTGGGGTGGTTCGGGCTGGCAACCATCATCGGGGGACTTTTCGTCTGGCGTGCCAACAGAACGGCAATCTGGGTCACCGCCCTGATCGGTGGTATGGCGGACCTGGGTTACCTTCTATTCGTCGATCTGCCCGGCTACGTTAACCTGGTTCCCGGTACCCTCATGACCTTCGTATCCGGCAGCGCGATCGTCCTGAGCTTCTGGGTTCTGCTGAGTGGTGACCAGGCTGCTGCGTCCTGATCAACTAACTCCTTCAGTGCGGTGGCATCGCTCCCTGTTGTCAGCGCGATAGCCAAGGGAGGGGGAGATCGCCTGTTGATCGAGATCCGGGATCCGGATCCTTCCTCGTCTGCAGTAACCCCAGGTGTTGACGAACAAGACGCGGGCAATCGGACTTGCCCCCGGGCTATACCGCGAGCTCCGGTCACCGGCGGGTCGTCCGCCGGACTTCCTGCCGGCTCCAAGGGTTAGCCTGCCTTACGCATCGACCAATGCAGGTATAGTCGGCGTACATCGCTGGCCTTCCCCACCACCTCGCTATGATGAGACCCCATGATGAAAGAGCATCGTGTTAGTGGACAACGCTGGCTCTCAGCATTCATTGCCGCACAGCTGTTCCTCTCCCAGTACGCTATGGCCAACCCTGAAACCTTCCGTCTCGGCGACGAGACCATCAAACCCGGTTCGCGCGCTCAACTGTCGCTGGACGTACCGGCAGGTGCGTCCGATCCCGCGACGCTGATTCCGGTCACCGTTATCCACGGTCAGGCACCTGGCCCGGTGCTGCTCATCGTTGCAGGCGTACATGGCTACGAGTTCGCCTCGATACTGGCCGCCCACACCTTCAGCGCGGAGGTCGAGGCTGCACGACTCTCAGGAACACTGCTGATCGTCAACGTTGCGCACGTCTCCGCGTTTGAGGACAGAACGCCGTACGTGAACCCCTATGATCGGAAGAACCTCAACCGTTCCTTTCCAGGCGACGCCAACGGCACCCAGACGGAACGCATCGCCTGGGTACTATCGAAGCAGCTGATCGCCCGGGCCGACTTTGTGATCGACGCCCACAGCGGGGACGGTGCTGAATGGCTCGAAGCATTCGTTGGCGTTTACGGGGGGCCACTGGCCACCGGTTTCGAGCAGGCACTGGCCGTCGGCGAGGCCTTCGCGTTTCCAAACGTCGTTCGCTACCGCATGGAGAGCCAGGAGCAGATTGATCGAGGTCGTTCCCTCAATCGTCAGGCCGTTGCCGCCGGCGTTCCGACGGTCCTGGTCGAGATCGGACAGAATGGCAGCCGGGAACCGTCCCATGTGCGCGCCCTCGCCGATGGCCTGCATCGCACGCTTAGCGTCCTCTCGATGTCCTCCTCATCACCAGAGACTCCGCCAGTTACCTTGCGCTACTTCGAAGGGGAATCTTCAGTGCCGGTAAAACACAGCGGTGTCTGGTCCCCCACCAGAACCGGCGGCAGGCCCGTCACAAAAGGAGAACTGCTGGGCACGATTCAAGACTACTGGGGGCACACCATCGAAGAAGTTGTAGCACCGGTAGACGGCTATGCGCTGTACGGACTTGCCGGTCCACCGATCAAGCGCGGCGAGAGCGTGATGGCCATTACCAGACCCGCAGAGCGTCTGGAAAAGCCCCGCTGAGGCCTCGGACCGTTCAGCGCTGACGTGCAGCGACGTGAGCACCTGGTCAACCTGAAGGCGCCGCTTTCCCAGAGGCGCCTTCACTCCGCCGGCGTGATAACCACCAGCGCAGGATCTCTTCCTCGACCCGGTACAGGGGGCTATGCCCAGGCTCTGATTGCGCCGGATCGTCAGCCGTCCCGGTAATGATCGTCGCAATGCCATCGCCGCTGATCGGGTCGAAGAGCGCGTGGCTGAGCACACCGTAGGCTTCGCCCAGATGCCCCACCAGCAGCGCGGGGCCGTCGTCGAAGCCCCACGCGCGCATGTCGATGCGGTGCACCGACAGGCCGTAGCTGGTCATCAGGCCTTCGGTCGGGCCACCGGGCTCGGCTTCTCCCGCCGATAACCCGTTATTGCCCTCGGCGTTCAACGTCCACTGCGGCGCAAGCAGCGCAGCTACCGATGCTTCGCTGAGAAAGCGCCGCCCGTGAACGACACCGCCGCTGGCGAGCATGCGCAGCACCGTGAGCAACTCGTCAGCGCTGGCGCGCAGTCCGCCCTGCGGCGAGTAAAGGCTGCCGTTGCTGCCAAGCTGG
>JBCDGJ010000180.1:0-10218 GCA_038757945.1 Pseudomonadota bacterium | reverse complement strand
TGATCGTTAGGGACAACCCTTTGAGGATCTCTTCGCCGGCGACGGTTGCGTGCAGTGCATCGACCTTCAGCAGTTCACTCATCCGACGGCTCCTTCAAGGCTGACTTCCAGCAGTTTTCCGGCTTCGACAGCGAATTCCATTGGCAGCTCCCGAAAGACTTCCTTGCAGAACCCGTTGACGATCATGCTCACTGCCTTTTCCGGATCAATACCGCGAGCCCGGCAGGCGAACAGCTGATCATCGCTGACCTTGGACGTCGTAGCTTCGTGCTCGACGGTTGCGCTGCTGGTCTTCGACTCGATGTAGGGAAAGGTATGCGCGCCGCTGCTGTCGCCGATCAGCAGAGAATCGCACTGCGTGTAGTTCCGCGCCCCGGCCGCGGTCGGGCTGACGCGCACCAGGCCGCGATAGCTGTTCTCGCTGCGTCCAGCGCTGATGCCCTTGGAAATGATGGTGCTCTTGGTATTGCGCCCAAGGTGAATCATCTTTGTACCGGTATCGGCCTGCTGGCGGTTGTTGGTCAACGCCACGGAGTAGAACTCGCCGACGCTTTCATTGCCGCGGAGCACGACGCTCGGGTACTTCCAGGTGATCGCAGATCCGGTTTCGACCTGGGTCCAGCTGATCTTGGCCCGATCCCCCTTGCAGAGTCCGCGCTTGGTCACGAAGTTGTAGATGCCACCGCGCCCTTCGGCATCGCCCGGATACCAGTTCTGGACCGTTGAGTACTTGATTTCAGCGTCCTCGTGCGCAACCAGCTCCACCACGGCGGCGTGCAGCTGGTTCTCATCGCGCATCGGTGCGGTGCAGCCTTCCAGGTAGCTCACGTAGGAACCGGCTTCGGCGACGATCAGCGTACGTTCGAACTGGCCCGTGTTCTGTGCGTTGATGCGAAAGTAAGTGGACAGCTCCATCGGGCAGCGCACCCCTTCGGGGATGTAGACGAACGAGCCGTCACTGAAGACCGCAGAGTTCAGGGCGGCGTAGAAGTTATCGCTTTTCGGTACCACGCTGCCGAGGAACCGCTGTATCAGCTCCGGGTGCGTATGTACGGCCTCGGAGATCGGGCAGAACACCACGCCGGCTTCGGCCAGCTTCTCCTTGAAGGTCGTCGCGATCGATACGCTGTCGAAGACGGCGTCGACGGCGACGTTCGGGCGATCGGGATTAACGACGCCGGCCAGCATCTCCTGCTCATGGAGCGGTATGCCGAGCTTGTCGTAGGTGGCCAGCAGCTCCGGATCGACCTCGTCGAGGGATTTGGGACCATCGGCCTGGCTCTTCGGTGCGGAGTAGTAGGAGATGGCCTGAAAGTCGACTTCCGGGAAGTCGACGTGCGCCCAGGCGGGCGGCGCCATGGCCTGCCAGCGCTCGAAAGCATCGAGCCGCCATTCGGTCAGCCAGGCAGGCTCCCCCTTGCGGGCCGAGATCTCCCGGACGACAGACTCATCGAGGCCGGGGGGCAGGGTCTCGGAATCGACCTGCGTAACGAACCCGGCCTCGTACTCGCGATTGACGAGCTGCTCGAGTTCCGCATCCTGCTCGCTGCCGCGCGCTGCCTGGGCTGTTTCCGTAGTCACGGTGCTCCGTCCTCAATGACTGTCAGCGGTATTTTACGCCTGCGGGGTGTGAATACCAGACCAAATCAGTCGGGTATTCAGGGTGTCAGGATTGGCCAACTTCATTACCATCGCGCAAGCCAGCGCACCGGGCCGCGGTGGTGGCGCAAACGGGAATAAGGACTTTACTTTCAGCATGCCAGCCGTCATCGAACATGAAGAGGAAAACCTGGAGGATGCCTTTGGCATCCTGCTGCCGAAGAACAAGCATCGGACAATCCGTCGCCTGAGGCGCAAGCACGAGCCCAGTGCACATGGCACCAAGACTTGGGAATCGAGCTACGCGCTCATGGACTTCCTGCTGTTCAACCCACCGGGCAAGCGTGCTCGGATCCTCGAGGTCGGCTGCGGCTGGGGTCCGGCTGCGGTGTTCTGCGCCAGGACTTTCAACAGCCGCGTCACCGGGCTCGATATCGATCCGGAAGTCTTTCCGTTCCTGGACTTCGTATGTGAGCTCAACGGGGTGCAGGTCGAACACCGGGTGGGCGGCTTTCAGGATCTCAAAGCAAAAGAGCTGGCGCGGTTCGATACGGTGATCGGCTCGGACATCTGCTTCTGGGACAAGCTGGTCAAACAGCTTGGGGTGATGATCGAGCGGGCCCTGGACGCCGGCGTCAAGCGGGTCATCGTGGCCGATCCCGGCCGTCCGACCTTCACTAAGATGTGCAAGAAACTTTCAAAAAGTGTCGATGTCGAGGTGCATGACTGGTATGCGATGGACCCGGACTACCATCAGGCTGATATCGCCGTCTTCACTGCCCGGCGTTGATCGGAAACGGCGCTTTGCGCCGCCTCAGCCGGAGCGTAGAAAGGTCTTGAGCTGCGTGCCGAGGCTGTTGCAGGCGGATTGCTGGACCCTCGCGATCATCGGAATCGGCACAACCACTGCCGGCATGTAGCTGGTGCCGTTGGCGTCCGAGCTGACCCGCCCAGCCTGGCGCCCGGTGCGGACATCCCAGATGGACGCTTCGTACTTCGAATCGTTTTCCCAGGTGAGAAAGCCGAAGCAGCCGGCGCCCCCCGGCGTCACGCTGCACGACAGCGAACCACCCTGGTCGATTCGCTGCGTCGAACCTTCAACCCAGATCAGGTAGCGCAGCCCGATCTCGTTCAGCCGGTCCGCAAGAATCGGTTGCGACAGCATTTCAGGCAGATCGGTGGCTTTGCCCGGCGCCGTTCGGGGTTCGAACCAGGGAAACAGGGCATCGCGGAAATTCTGCTCGTCGATGACCGGAATCGCATTGCTACCGCCGTTCACCTTGCGGCTGATGCAGTTGACGAAATTGAACTCGGTCTCGTTCGTATTCGGCCTTGAGCGGCGGCTCAGCACGACGACGGATTCACCGGCAGTCACGCCGGTATCGGCCTCCCGTACCGCCTGGACTGTTGCGGTGACGCAGCCGCTGAGGAGGCTGGCCATGAGTACCCCCGCAATGCTGTGCAGCAGGGTGCGGCCGCTGGCTGGTTGCCGCAGCGGTGCCTGTTCAGTTACGGAGCGGTCGTTGCCGTTCATGTCGGGCTGGTCTCCTGTGCAGGCGCTGGTGCCTGGTTGCTACGGCTGTTGAGCCAGGCCTGGATCTTCGGTTCGCGTTGAAACTGAACAGAAAAGTATGCCATGGCATCGCGGCAGGCCGCCCAGGCGGCCGCCTGCAGCGCAGGCTCGGTCGAAGACAAGCCGTAGTTCTGGACGTTGGCTTTGCCGTAGGCCGCAATCGGCAGGGTGCTGATGAGCTGCCCCTGATCGAAGATATCGACCTCGTAGCGAATCCAGACCTCGAAGTAGTCACTGCGGGTCTGGTTGGGAATGCTGAACTGCACTTCCTTGATTGTCGGACGAATGACACCGGACAGCCCGGACGCCTGGGTTTCGAGCGAGGTAACCCTGGTGTAGCCGGTGAACAGGCCAGCAAAGAGCTGGGTGAACATCGGTTCCTGCGCACCGCCGAGATCAATGGACCAGGTGCCAAATTCCGGCACCTGTTCCTCGTGAACGTAGCTGGTCAGCTCCGGCTCCAGCACCAGGCCCATGGCATGCGGCAGCTTGTTCAGCAGCGGCACCGGGAAGTTGGTGGGTACCGTGACCGAGGCGCCGAGACACCCTTGCAGGAGCAGCGCTGTGGGCAACAGCGCCAGGATCCGCAACCAGCGGCCGACCACGGCTGCTCGGCGACCGCGTCGGACCGGCAGCGGCTTGCTGGAAGAACTCCTCATGGTCAGCAGGTTAATCAAATTCAGCAAGCCCCACAAAAGTGCCGTCGTTGCGAAACGCGAGCTCCCGCATCAGTGCGGCAAATCGGTAGATGCGCGCATTGGGCTGGCTCAGGTAGACGGGAAAGCCGACAGCATGGATGCGGACCCGGCGATTGCCATCATCGTCCGTCTGGTTGATCAGATCGACGCGGTCGACGATCTGTTCTATCGAGTTGCCGGTGAAATCGTCGCCGAATACGTAGATCGAAATCCGCTTGTCCGGATCGTAATAGGTATCAATGGCCGCCTGGATGCCCTCCACGGGGCTCGAGTTGCTGAACGGATTCCAGCTTTGCAGGCGGCGGATGATGGCCTCGCGGCGGGCCGGCGAATCCGGGATCCACTGGCGGGCGAACCCGGTGAACATGTAGTCGCCCATATCGTTCATCACCTGGATGCCTTTGACGGTCGGGTAGATCGCAAGCGTCTCCCGGACCTTGCGGAGGACCTGTGGCCAGGCGGCGTTGAACATGCTGCCGGAGGTGTCGATAACGAAGATGATGTATTCGGAGTCGACGGTAATGCCACCGACAAGCTCCGTCTGCCGCCGGAAACCAACGCCGAGCAGGCGCTGCATCTCATCGGTCAGGCTCTGTCGAGCTGCGGCGAGCTCCTCGTTACGCTGTGCCCGGTCTTCCAGATCTTCTGTTGTTGCCTGGTAGCTGTTGGTAATCCGCTCCAGGGCGATCTCCAGCCGGGCCAGCGCGTCGAGGTCGTCATCAAGCTGCGCAGTCGTTTCGTTCAGCTGGTTGCTGAAAGTACTGACCTGACCACGGATTTCGAAGAGCTGCGCCTCGCGTTCAGCGATCAACCCGTCCAGATCCCGGGCGGTCTGCTCGAGCACGATGGGCTGTACGGTCTTGGTGATCATGAGCAGCAGGATGATCGCGCCAAAACCACAGCAGATGACGTCCAGAAACGAGACGCTGAACTCGGCGACGCCGCGGCGCTGGTCTGCTGCCCGCGCCATCTCAGGGCCAGTCCCTGGAGGGCGAGATGAAGCTGCCGCCGGTCGTTCGGGCGACGTTCCAGAACGCAGCCGCGGCGAGGGGATCACCCTCCATCGGAAACAGGATAACGTTTACCGGCACCTGCTTTGGCAATCGGCGCAGTGCCTCGCGGAACAGGTCGAGCCGGCGATTGCCGGAGACCGTCGCGCGCCGCGGTGGACGCTCGCCCTGGGTCGGCAGCGAATCAATGATCAGGTACAGGTTGTCCGGCAACGGATTCATCGCGGCAATGGCGGTGAACAGTTTGATCAGCGCGGTTCCGTCCTCGGGAATGAGCGCTTTAAGCTCCCGCACGCCCTGATCGAGCAGCGCAGCGTCGCTGACCGGTCGCCATTCGAGGTCCGGCCCTTCCACCAGTGAGGTCACCTCGGTGTTGAAGGCCACGAGCTCAAAGTTCGAATCCAGCGGCAGCTGCGCCGTTAGCCATTCCACCGTGCGCAGCGCGCGCTGCCATTTCGGGGCCCGGCGCTTGCGTTCATCCGCCATGTTGCGTCGCCGCAAGACGTTGATGATCTGGTCGTCCAGCATGCTGGCTGAGCGGTCGACGGCGACCAGGATGTGTTTGCCGCCGATCTTGAGGCCGGTCAGATACTGCCGGTCACCTTCGCCGCTGAAGCTCCGCGCCCGCTGTCCTTCGCCAGCTTCCGCCTGAGCGCGCAGGCGTTTGACTTCTTCTTCCCGCGACTCGACGTCCGAGGCGAGCTCATCGAGGTTCTGTTTTTCCGCGAGGCTGTCTTCTTTGAGGGTCTCGAGCGTCCGCTCTTGCTCGGACAGATCGCTGGTCAAGCTGGCGAGGGTAGCTCGGGTGTCGGCCAGATTGTTCTTTGCGGCATCCAGAGCCTCCTTCAGCTCCGCCAGCTCACGCTCACCCTGCAGCACCTGATAGTCCAGCATCCGCACTTCGGCGAGCTGGTCCTGGTTGACCGTTTTGATGTCCTCCTGAGTCTCGTGATTGATGATCAGGTAAATCAGTACTACGGCGCCGAAGCCACAGGACATGACGTCGAGAAAAGAGAGCGAAAACACGTTGGTCTCGCGACGCCGGGCCATGGCGGCTTCAATCCTCCTCGCCGCGCACAGCGATCAGCTGCAGCTGCTGGCCGTTCCAGCGGAACGGCAGGCCACTGGGCAGACGGGTACCCACGGGGATGCTGACTCCCGCCGCCTCGAAGGGAGTGGCTCCAGGCATGACCAGAAAGCTGTCGCCGTGGCGCGCCAGCGGTATGCCGAGCTCAAACAGCGCTCGCTCGACAGACAGCGCGATGCCATCCATGAGCAGGTGGGTAGGGGGCGGCGTTTCGCCATGTTCGGCGAGCGCCGCAGCCAGCGGACCGGGCACCTCGGTTGCCGGTGCCGGTTCCGCAGCCGCTCGCGCCGTGGGTTCCTCATCCTCAGGCTCGTGCTGGCTCACCGCACCGGCTGTGTTCGTCACGGCGGAGCGGTACGGCAGCCGCTGCAGCAGCTGTACTTCGTCCGTTGGCGCGAAGATTTCGGGATGCGCTTCGAGGACCGCACCCGGGTAGTCCCCGGTCCCGGTGTCAGGTTCGATCAGCGTGAGCTCGGGTCGAGCGGCACGCAAAGCTCCGACTACCGTTGGCGTAGCGGCCAGCCGCGGTGACAGAACGCAGATGCCTGTGGATGGAAGCCGTTCGAAGCTGGGCAGCAGCCGCTGCGAGGTCTTGGCAGCCAGGGCTGCAGCGGTAATGCCGATGGAGCGCACCTCACCGCTCGTTTCGATGCTGACGTTCAGATCTTCATCCGCGGTCGGGGTGCCACCCGGGGTGAGCTGGTTCAGGCCCGCCCAGGCGCTGAGCTGATCGAAGACCTGCTGTTCGCTGGCGGCCTGATGCAGCGGGTCGAACCGGGTGCTCTGAATGAACCGGTCAGCGACGACGTTGAGCCAGCTTTCCAGCAGCTGGTGCAGGCCGCCGGCGGGGAGGGCGCTGGCACTGCGCCTGCTGACTTCAGGACCGGTTTCGAGCTCGCTGAGCCACAGGTGGTGGAGCCCGAGATCGAGCACCTTGACCGTTGTTCCGGCAGGTTGCCGAGAGAGGTCGACGACCGTTGCCGCGGTGAGCACCGAACCATCCACGAACCGCTGGATCGACAGCTTCGCCTCGACGGCGACCCCGAGCAGCAGCGCCAGCTGATCGGGCGTTACGGTACTTGGCACCGCAACCGTGACCGGCGCGCCGTCTGCTGCAGCGGCAACTTCGAGCAGCTGAGCGTACAGCAGGTCAGCATGGTTGGCTGCGCCGTCGAGCGTGCGGGGCAGGGGTTCGGCGCTCAGCTTGTCGAGGTAGAGATTGTTGCTCTTGAGGGGCTGCAGCCGCTGCTCTGCCAGCGCCGGTGCACCGAACCGCAACTCCCCGGCAGCAAGCAACGCGTACCCTGCGGCGCTGTATCTGGGACCCCGGGCATCGTGCAGGCTGAGACAGGTATCGTTGAGATCTAAGAGCTGCATCAGCCCGACCGCACGCTCAGGTGCCGCAGCAGACGCTGGTCGCAGTAGTTCTGCGTGTCTAGCACCAGTCGCTCCTGGATGAGCTGCAGCTGATGCATGAAGAACATCAGGATGATGCTGATCACCAGTGCAACGAAGGTCGAGTTGAAGGCGACGCCGAGGCTGGTCGTCACTCCGGCGATGTCGCCTTCGACGGCACGATAAGCCTGTCCAAGCGCTTCGCCGATACCGCGTACGGTACCGATGAAGCCGATCGACGGTATGGCCCAGGCGATGTAGCGCACCATCGACAGCTCGGAGTCCAGGCGGTCACTTTCCGCATCGCAGGCGCTCCGTACCGATTCGGCGACATCCTGGACGTTGCGCGTCGAGGCAAACCGTTGCAGCGCCGTCAGCAGCGTTCTCGGCAACAGGAGCTGCTGGGTCTGCGGCGGCAGCGCTTGCAGCGGACGGGTGTATTCCCGGGTGTCTTCCGGGAGCACGTTCATCCCATCGCTGACATGCACCAGGTCTTCATCGAGCAGGCTGCGCTCGTTAAGCGTCGCCCGCGCCTTATAGCCCATGATGGCAAGCGCCCAGAGCATGAGAATGAAGCAGGCTTCCTGCTCGAAGTCCCGCAGCACCACTACCAGCGATCGATCGGGCACAAATTCCTCGCCGGCTGCGGCAAGGGCTGCCTGTTCTTCGAGAATCACCTCCGCACCAGGGCGGATGACGCTGACATAAAGCAGGTGGACCAGGATCACGGCGACGACAAGCGCGGTGATCTGGTACACCATTTCATAAGAGAGCTGCTTGTTCACGCTTCAGATGTCCACCGGAAAGCTGACCGCGAAATCCTCTGAGATTTCTTCGCTCGGAGTAAAGGTGCCCTCGTCGTCAGCCGCCGGTTCTGTGGTCCTGGCCCGTGCAGCGGTCGACGACGCGGCGTCCTCCTGGCTATCGGAACCCGCGCGCTCTGCGCTCGTGGCGGCGTCTGTCTCGGCTTCCGCCGCGAAGGTGAGACTGCTGCCGAGCAGCACCAGCAGACAGAGCAGCCCGGCGGAGCCGTGGCGCTTCAGCGGTCTCGGACTCTGGTACAGCGACCTGATCCCATCATGGGCGGCAGGGTGTGTCATCGCGGCTCCTCTGCGTAGCGGGCAATCCTGAAGCCGACATCCTGGCGACCGTCAGCGCCGTAGTCCCGATAGGACAGACGGAGGTCCGTCACCGTTCCGGACATCCAGCTCGCTCCTTTGATCACGTGATACTCGCCGGTAGTTGGTCCCAGGGGGTCGGTCTTCGGTTCAGCATCGGGGATCTCGTAGTAATCATGACTCCATTCGGCAACGTTACCGCCAAGATCGTGCAGCTCGAGCAGGTTCGGCGCGTATTGTTTGATCGGTGCTGCTGCAATGTAGTTATCGTTGTAACCAAATATGATGCGTCCAACCAGATTAGAGGCGGATCGGTCTGCATAGTTCCCATGCCGGTCCGGCGGCGGCAGCTTGCTGCCCCAGGGAAAACGCAAGGGTTCCTGCGGGTCCTCGACCTGATTCGCCGCAAACCGCCACTCGGCCTCGGTGGGCAGCCGATAGCCCGTGGAGGCAGCGTTGATGCCCGTCAACTTGCCAAGCTCGATCCGGTAGAACGGGGTCAGCTGGTCGCGTTCCGACAGCCAGTTGCAGTACAACGCCGCGTCAATCCAGCTCACGCTGGTCACCGGCATGTCGTCTTTGTCGAGCGCCTGCTCCTCGTAGCTGCCGGAATCATGCTGCGGGCTGAACTGCTTGAACTCGGCGTTCGTCACCTCTGCCTCGCCGAGATAGAAGAGCCGCGACAGCGTCACCTCCCGGAGCGTTTCGTTCGCGCGGCGGCCAGGTTCGCGTCGGCTGGCGCCCAGGGTCAGCTTGCCGCTCGGCTCCACCAGCACCAGCAGTTGGCCGGCCGCCGTAGTTACCGTTGGTTTCAACGCAGCCCGCCGCGCTTCGGCAACGGTGAGCAGCTTCACCCGGATCTCCTGGGCCAGCCCGGCTTTCGGTTCGATGGACGTGCTGTAGCCGGCATAGCCGTCGAGGGACACCGCGATGCGCTGCGCGCTGGTTGGCAGGGTGACCTGGTGAACGCCGTCAGACGTCGCCGGCAGGGAGCGGTTGTTGACCCGCACGGTCGCCTGTGGCGGATCCGTGCGGATCACCAGTCGGCCGGTCTCCCGCGTGAGCCGGAAGGTCAGCGTATCGGTGGCATCCTGTTGGAGCCGGAGGGTCCTGCTGTAGTCACCGTAACCGGCCTTGTAGGCGCGCAGCCGGTAGACGGTGCGGGAATCCAGCGCCAGCATCAGCGGCGTTTCGCCCTGGTAGATTCCGTTCAGGGTGATTCCAGCGCCGGCGGGTTGGGAAACGATGTTGAGCTCCCGATCCGCGCGTTTGAGGGTGAGCGGCTCGAGCGTCATCGGGCGTCCCGCGGCGATCAGCAGCTGCTGCCGAACGGTCTGATGGCCTTCGAGCTGCAGGCTGATCTCGCGTTCACCGCTCAGCGCTTCGACGGTGCCCGGGGTCACGATCCCGCTCGGCATCCCGTCGACGAGGATCTCCGCCCCCTGTGGAATGCTGTCGACGGTAACCTCGGCCCAATCCGGCTCCAGTTCGACGCTGGCCTCCTGCAGCTCGTCCTTGCCGCGAATCTCAAGCGCGAGCCTGGCGGGCTGGTACCGTTCGCGATTGATCAATAGCTCAACCGGTCCTGCGGGTAGGCTCAGTGCTGCAACCGGCGTTTCGCCGACCGTTGACCCCTGGTAGACGACCGTTGCTCCGCTGGGATTTGAGCTCAGCTGCAGCCGCCCCGGCAGCGGTTCCAGGGGCAGGGCGATGGCCTGGTTGCGCGTGTCTGATACGG